>JBBWZQ010000378.1:0-9551 GCA_039649115.1 Micromonosporaceae bacterium
CGGCAGCGCCACGGCGAGCACCGCGGCGTCGGCCGCCGCCTACCCGGTCACGGCCGGCGGGGTCACGCTCGACCGGCGGCCGGCCCACATCGTGTCGCTGTCGCCCACCGCGACCGAGATGCTCTTCGCCATCGGCGCCGGAAGCCAGGTCGCCGCGGTCGACGACCAGTCGGACTACCCGAGCACCGCGCCCAAGAGCGACCTCTCCGGATACAAGCCGAACGCCGAGGCCATCGCCGCGAAAAACCCCGACCTGGTGGTCATCTCGGACGAGACCAACAAGATCAAGGAGCAGCTGGCCAGCCTCAAGATTCCGGTGTACCAGGCGGGTGCGGCCAAGACGCTCGACGACTCGTATGCCCAGCTGACCGCCCTCGGCGCGCTGACCGGGCACGCGAGCGAGGCGAGCGCGCAGATCGCCAAGGAGAGGGACGCGATCGACAAGCTGGTCGCGGCGGTGCCGCGGCGCACCAAGCCGCTCACCTACTACTACGAGCTGGACCCGACCTTCTACTCGGCCACGTCGAAGACCTTTGTCGGCGCGCTGCTCGGCAGGCTCGGCCTGGTCAACATCGCCGACGCGGCGGACAAGCTCGGCTCCGGGTACCCGCAGCTGTCCGCGGAGACGATCGTCAACGCCAACCCGGATCTGATCTTCCTCGCCGACACCAGGTGCTGCGCGCAGTCGAACGCGACGGTGGCCAGGCGGGCGGGCTGGGCGGGGGTCACCGCGGTGCGGAAGGGACAGGTCGTCAACCTGGACGACTCGATCGCCTCGCGTTGGGGCCCGCGGGTGGTGGACCTGGTGCGGACCGTCGCCGACGCGGTGGGCAAGGTACCCGCGTCGTGAGCGAAGCGGGGCGGGGCGTGGCCGGTCCCGCCCGGCTGCGGCTGCCCTGGGTCGCGGCCGGCATCGCGGCTGTCCTGGTCGCGGGGCTGGCCGGCCTGGCGCTGGGTCCGGTGCGCCTCAACCCGCTCGGTGTCTTCCTGCAACTGCTCGACCTCATCCCCGGCGTGCACATCCACAGTGGACTGTCCGAGCGCGAGGCGGCGATCGTCACCCAGCTGCGATTGCCGCGCGTCTGCCTGGGCCTGCTCGTCGGCGCGATGCTCGCCATGGCGGGCAGCACCTACCAGGGTGTCTTCCGCAATCCGCTGGCCGACCCGTACCTGCTCGGGGTGGCGGCCGGTGCCGGCCTGGGCGCGACCGCCGCGATCGCGGCGGGTCACGCGTTCACCGCCCTGTCGGCCGACGGCGGCACGGGCACCCCGCTGCCCGTGCCGCTGGCCGCCTTCGCGGGTGCGCTGCTCGCCGTCGGTCTCACGTACGTGCTCGGCGCGGCGGGCGGCCGGTACCGGACGCCGGCGACGCTCATCCTCGCCGGCATCGCGGTCTCCAACTTCCTCACCGCCGGCCAGGCCTACCTGCAACAGCGGTACGTCGACACGATCCGGGAGGTGTACTCCTGGCTCATGGGTCGGTTGACCACGGCCGGCTGGCACGACGTGCTGCTGCTGCTGCCGTACGCGGTGGTCACCGCGACCGTGATGCTGGCGTACCGGCGCCAGCTCGACCTGCTCTCCGTGGGCGACGAGGAGGCGCAGAGCCTCGGCGCGCACCCGACCCGCGTCCGGTACCTGCTGATCGGCGCCGCGTCCCTGGGTACCGCCGCCGCCGTGGCCGTGTCCGGGCTGATCCCGTTCGTCGGGATCATCGTGCCGCACACGATCCGGCTGGTACTCGGTTCCAGCTACCGGGTCATCCTGCCGCTGTCGATGCTCTTCGGTGCCGCCTTCCTCGCCCTGGCCGACCTTGCCGCGCGGACGGCTCTTCCGCCCACCGAGGTGCCGATCGGGGTGATCACCGCGTTCTTCGGCGCGCCGTTCTTCGCCGTGGTGCTGCGCACGACCAGGCGGATCCCGTGAGTGAGGTCGCCGTGCGGGTGGAGCGGGTCAGCGTGGTGCTCGACCGGTACCGGGCACTGGACGAGATCAGCCTCGCGGTCCAGGCGGGCGAGTGGGTGACCGTCATCGGCCCCAACGGGGCGGGCAAGTCCACCCTGCTGCGCGCGCTGGGCGGGTTGGTGCCGCACACCGGGACGATCGAGCTGTTCGGTGCCACCCTCGGCCGGTTGCCCAGGCGGCAGCGGGCCCGCCTGGTGGCCTTCGTCCCGCAGGCGCCGGTGGTGCCGCCCGGCATGCCGGTACTCGACTACGTGCTGCTCGGCCGCACCCCGTACCTCAGGCCGCTGGGCCGGGAGTCGGCCCGCGATCTGGCGGCCGTCGACGTCGTGCTGGACCGGCTCGACCTGCACGGCTTCGCGCACCGCGGGCTGGAGTCGCTGTCCGGCGGGGAGCGGCAGCGGGTGTTCCTGGCCAGGGCGCTGGCGCAGGGCGCGACGCTGTTGCTGCTCGACGAGCCGACCACGGCACTGGACATCGGGCACCAGCAGGAGGTGCTCGAACTCGTCGACCGCCTGCGCCAGGACGCCCGGCTGACGGTGATCGCGACCATGCACGACCTGTCGATCGCGGGCGAGTATGCCGACCGGATGGTGCTGCTCGCCGGCGGCCACATCGTGGCCGCCGGCGAGCCTCGCGACGTGCTCACCGAGACACTGCTCGCCGAGCACTACCGCGCACGCGTCGCGGTCATCGAGGGGGCGCAGGGGCCCCTGGTCGTGCCGATCAGGCCTGCTGCGGCTCCCCGTCGATGATGGAGAAGTTGGCGCCGGCCGGGTCGGCGGCCGCGGCGAAGCGCCCGACTCCCGGGATGTCCGTCGGTGGCACGGTCAGGCTGCCGCCCAACTCCTGGATCTTCGCGGCGGTCGCGTCGGCGTCGGCGGTGCCGAAGTAGGCCAGCCAGTGCGGCGGCACCTCGGCCGGCCACTGGTCGGCCGCCATCGGCATCATGCCGGCCACGTTGGCGTCGCCGACGTAGAACACGGTGTAGGGCATGCCCGTCATGTCCTGCACATCGGGCCGCCAGCCGAACACCGACACGTAGAACTGGGTGGCGGCGTCGGCGTCGCGGGTCGCCAGCTCGACCCAGGACAGCGCGCCGGGCTCCCCGTAGACCTGGGCGCCGGCGAACGCGCCCTTCTGCCAGACGCCGAAGACCGCGCCGGTCGGATCCATGAAGATGGCCATCCGGCCCTGCTCCATGACATCCATCGGTGCCATCAGCACCTTGCCGCCGGCCGCCTCCACCTTCGCCGCCGTCGCGTTGGCGTCATCGGTGGCGATGTAGATCGTCCAGGCGGGCGGCTGGTCCGGACCCTGCAGCGGGCCAAGCCCGGCGACCGCCGCACCGTCCTTGTGGAACATCGTGTAGCCGCCGGTGTCCGGACCGGTGTCCTGCGGGTCCCAGCCGAACACGCCGGCGTAGAACCGCTTCGCGGCGTCCATGTCAGGTGAGCCGAGGTCGGCCCAGTTGGGGACGCCACTGTCGTACTGCGTGACCTTCATGGCATTATCTCCCTCCGTCGAGGGCATCCTGGCACTCCGGTACGACATTCCGCAGCGTCATCACACGATTGAGTGCGGATCCCAACCGTCCGTGCCGGCGAGGTAGGTACGCCGGGTCGCGCCGGCCGCCTGCTCCTGCGACAATTGCGGACGATCAGGACCGGTACCGGCACCAGGTCCGACGTTGTGGTCCTCGAAGTACCGCGCGTCCCGCCATGACCATGTGCCGAAGTCGAACCAGGGCGCCTGCTTGATGTGCGCGCCGAGCCAGGACTCGCGGATGGTCACCTGCGCGATCGCGTTCGGGTCGTTGCCCGGGTGCCAGGGGCGGCCGAGGTAGAACGTCTGCGCCGGCGCGTCGCTGGTGAGCGCGGAGTGCAGGAACAGGAACCCGTACGGGTTGGTGATCGCGGTACTGGCCGCCGTGACGAACCCGTCCGGATCCTGGCCCCGGTCGAGCGCCTTGACCAGGCACCACTCGAAGACGGCGGTGGCCCGGCCGAAGATGAAGTCCACGTCACCCTCGACGTACGAGCGGACCAGGTACACGCGCGACACCGCCGTCGCGGACGGGCTGTTGAGGTAGAGGGTGTCCTGGTTGCCGAGGAACCGCACGTCCGCGAAGACGAGCCGGTCGCCCCGCGTCAGGACGGCCACCGCCTGGCGGTTGGTGATCTCGGGGTGGGCCGCCTCGTCGAAGGAGTTCGCGAAGGTGAGGTGGGACGCGCGGAAGTCGTTGCCGTCGATGGTCACCGAGGCGCTGCCGGACGTGCCGTACGTGCCGCCCTCCGGCCTGGGCGTGCCGTTCGCGTTGTCGTAGGTGATCACCACGTCGGACGCCCGGCGACCGGTACCGACGAGCGAGAGGAACGGCTTGTCCGACGGGACGTGCAGCACCTCGCGGTACACGCCGGGTCGGACGAAGATCGGGCACCGCCGCGCATTGCCGGCCGGGACCGCGTCGACCGCCGCCTGTACCGTCGTGAAATCCGCACTGCCGTCGGCCGCGACGACCGCGCCCTGGCAGTCCTGTCCACCGGTCGCCGCGCTCGCCGGCGCGGCGCCGGCCAACGCGAGCCCGCCCACCGCGAGCGCCGGGACGATCAGTCTCCTCAGCACGCCGACCTCCAAGGAAAGCGCTTTCCTAGCGAAAACGTAGACCTCCGTGGATGTCCCGTCAACCCGGGTCAGGCCAGCGGCGCCGGGAGCGGCTCGGCGTGCAGCACGGCCAGGCGCGACACCGCCCGGGTCAGCACCACGTAGAGGCGGTTCAGCCCGCGCGGCTCGGCCGACACGATCTCCGCCGGCTCCACGACGATCACGTGGTCATACTCCAGGCCCTTGGCGAGCGACGCCGGCAGCACCGTGACCTGCTCCTCCTCCTCGGCCCCGCCAACCGCGACGCCCTGCGCCGCCAGCGCCGCGGCCACCCGCGGCGCGGTCGCGTCGGCGACGATCACCCCGATCGAGCCGTCGAGGTCCAGCGCCGCGCGGACCTGCGCGACCGCCGCCTCGACGACATCAGGCACCTGGTGTACGGCGAGCCAGCCGTCGCGCCGCAACGACCTTCCGGCGGGTACGTCCACCGCGAGCGCGGGCAGCAGCCGGTTGGCCAGCGCCACCACCGCCTCCGGTACCCGGAAACCGGTGGTCAGCGGCACCACCCGCGCCTCGGGCTTGCCGAGGTGCGCCAGCGTCTGCGACCAGTCCCGCGCGGCCCACGGCGCGGTGCCCTGGGCGAGGTCGCCGAGCAGGGTGACCGAGCCGTGCTCGCACCGGCGGGCGATCGCGCGGCACTGCATGGGCGAGAGGTCCTGCGCCTCGTCCACCACCACGTGCCCGAAGCTGGCGAGCCGGTCCATCAGGCCGGCCGCCTCGTCGACCAGGACCGCGTCCGCCGCGGACCACTTCGCCGCCTTGACCGACCGCGGCGGCTTCGGCCACACCAGCGCGGCCTGCTCCTGCCCGGTCAGGATCCCGTCCGCGGCCAGGGCCAGCGCGGCCGGGTCGGACAGCAGTGAGTAGACCAGCGCCTCCGCGGTCACCGCCGGCCAGGCCGCGTCGAGGAAACCGGTCACCGGCGTGGACCGGCTCATCCGGCGCAGCCACGCGTCGCCCGGCGAGTCGCCCCGGCGCGCCTCCACCTGGCGCTGCAGCAGCGCGACGACCCGGGCCCGCACCCGTTCCCGGCCGACCGCGTGCGGCGGCTCCTCGCGGCGCACGTCGTCCACCACCCGGCGCAGCACCTCGACCGGCAGCCGCCAGCGGAACGAGCCGTCCGAGACCACCATCGGTTCCTCCGGCCGGCGGACGTAGCCGCCGATCGCCTTGCGCAGCACCCCCGCCATCCGGACGTCGTGCTTCAGGGCCGCGACGTCCGCCGGCTCCGCATGGTAGACCCCGACCCTGCGCAGCAGGTCTTCTACAGTGGACTGTTCCACCTCGATCTCGCCGAGCGCCGGCAGCACCGCGCCGATGTAGTGCAGGAAGGCCCGGTTCGGGCCGATGATCAGCACACCGGACCGGCGCAGCCGCTCGCGGTGCTGGTACAGCAGGTACGCGGCGCGGTGCAGCCCGACCGCGGTCTTGCCGGTACCCGGTGCCCCCTGCACGCAGATCGACTCGTCCAGCTCGGCCCGTACCAGATCGTCCTGGTCGGGCTGGATGGTGGCGACGATGTCGCGCATCGGGCCCACCCGGGGCCGTTCGATCTCCTGGGTCAGGATCCGGCTCGCGGTGCCCAGCTCCTCGCCCTGCGCCAGGTGCTCGTCCTCGAAGCCGGTCAGCGTGCCGGCCTGGAAGCCGAACCGGCGCCGGACCCGCACCTCCTGCGGGTCGCGCGCGGAGGCCCGGTAGAAGGTCCGCGACAGCGGCGCCCGCCAGTCCAGCACCATCGGCTCGCCGCGCTCGTCCGTGACGTGCCGGCGACCGATGTGGTACCGGGCCCCGTCGCGGAAGTCGAGCCGGCCGAAGAACAGCGGCGTGCTCGGATCGTCGGCCAGTTCGGCGATCCGGCGGGACAGGGTGCGGCCGAGGGTCTCCGCGCTGTACGCGTCGCCGGCCACCTGCCCGCCGGTGGTGAACAGGTGCTGGGCGTGCTCGCGCATCCGCTTGAGCGCGGTGCGGGAGGCGGTCAGGTGTTCGCGTTCGTTCTTGAGATCGGTGTCGAGGTCGGTCGTGGACGGTGGCATCGGCGCACCCCTGATCCTCGCGGGAAGAGCGGCCTTCGGCCGCGCTGAAGCGTTTCGATGTGCGGACGTGGCCGCCCGGCGCTCCGCTCGATCGGCGGTACCGGCTGTGCCCAGGACGGCGTGTGCATGGCACACGGACCCGCAATAGTACGCGCGCCACGGCGCCGGTACACCTGGTTATCTTCTGGGCATGAGCAACGCACCGCCGCGCGACGAGGAGCCGCCACGCCTGCACATCCGGGACGCCGGTGTCATGCGCGCGCTGGCTCACCAGGCCCGGCTGGCCATCCTCGAACACCTGATGACCAGCGAGGCGGCGACGGCCACGGAGTGCGCCGCGATCTGCGGCCTGTCGCCCAGCGCGACCAGCTACCACCTGCGCGCGCTGGCCAAGGTCGGCCTGGTGGAGCAGGCGCCCAGCCGGGGTGACGGCCGGGAGCGGCTGTGGCGCACCCGGATCAAGGGCTTCCAGGTCGACGCGGAGCACACCGCCGATCCGGCGGCGCGCGCGGCCGAACGCGAGCTGATCGACGCGTTCCTGATCCGGGACGAGGCGCGCACCCGGCAGTGGCTGGGCCGCCGGGAGCAGGCGGCACCCGAGTGGTACCGGGCGGCGACCTTCAACGAGATGATCCTGCTGCTCAGCGCCGCGGAGCTGGAGGAGCTCACCGCGAAGATCATCGAAATGACCCGAGCGTACGGCAAGGTGCGCCGGCGGGACCCGCCACCCGACGCCCGTACCGTCTCGATGCTCCTGCGGGTGTTCCCGACGGATTGAGTTCTTGCCTTCGGCCAGATGTGAAGGACATACTTCGAAGTATGTCCTTCACATCATCGCGCTGGTCCGACGTGTACCTCGCCACGGCCGCCCGCGCGGTGTCCACCTGCGGCGACTTCGTCGCGGCGGTGGCGCTGGTGCTGGCACTGCAGGGGCGCGGTGCGGGCGGCCCGGCGGTCGCCGCGGTGCTGCTCGGCGGCGCGGTGCCGCTCGCGGTGCTGGCGCCGCTGACCGGCCGGCTGGTGGACCGGTTCGACAGCCGGCTGCTGCTGTGCCTCACCGCGCTGGCGCAGGCCGCGATCTGCGTGCTCCTCGCCTACGCGACCGGTACCGCGGCGACGGTCCTGCTGATCGCCCTGCTCGGTGCCGGGCTGGCGGTCACCCAGCCGACGCTCGCCGCGCTGCTGCCGTCGATGGTGACCCGGGCGGACCTGCCGCGGGCCAGCGCGCTCGGCCAGACCGCCAACACGGTCGGCCTGCTCGTCGCCCCCGCGCTCGGCGGCCTGCTGGTCGGGCAGTTCGGGCTGCGCGTACCGCTGCTGCTGGACGCCGCGACCTACCTCGCGCTGGCCGCGGCCGGGCTCGCCATCCGCACCCGGCGCTCCCGCACCCGATCGCCGCGACCCGCCCGCGACGCGTCCGGACCGGCACCCTGGTCCCTGCGGCGGGACGCCCTGCTGCGGTCGCAGTTCGTGATGACGGGCGTGGTGATCGCGGCCGTCGGCGCGGTCAACGTGATCGACGTGTTCTTCATCCGGGACACGCTGCACGGCTCGACCACGCTCTACGGCCTGATCAGCGCGGCCTGGATGGCGGGCATGGTGCCCGGCGCCTGGCTGCTGGCCCGGCGCCGGCTCGCCGACGCGGGGCTGGCGGTGGCGACCCTGGTGCTGATCGCCACCCTCACGGCGGCCGGGCTCGCCGGCGCGGCGGTACCGCGCGCGGAGTGGTTGCTGCCGGTATGGGTACTGGGCGGGGCGTGCAACGGCGGGCTGAACGTGGCGATGACGGTGCAGTTGAGCCGGCGGGTACCCGACGAGGTGCGGGGCCGGGCCTTCGCGTTCTTCGGCGGGTTGGTCAACGGCGCCAACGCCATCGGGTACCTGCTCGGTGGCGTCCTGCTGGGCGTCGCCTCGCCACGCGTGCTGTTCGCCGGCGCGGAGGCGGCCGGGCTGCTCGTGGTGCTCGGGTTCGCCCCGCCCGTGGTCCGCGCCGCCCGGCGGGACCGTGTGCCAGGCCACTCCGGCGGTGCGCGTACCGTCCAAAATCATGAGCGCGCCGCAACGCCCCCGGGTGGGCCACATCCAGTTCCTGAACTGCCTGCCCATCTACTGGGGCCTGATGCGCTCCGGCGCACTCCTGGACCTTGATCTCTACAAGGACACCCCGGACCAGCTCAGCACCGCGCTCGTCGAGGGACGGCTGGACATCGGTCCCATCTCGCTCGTCGAGTACCTGCGCCACGCCGACCGCCTGCTGCTGCTGCCCGACCTCGCGGTGGGCAGCGACGGTCCGGTGCTGTCCGTCAACGTCATCTCCACCAGGCCGCTCGACCAGCTCGACGGCGGCCGGGTCGCGCTCGGCTCGACCAGCCGCACCGGCGTCCTGCTCACCCAGATGCTCCTGGCGCAGCGCTACGGAGTCACCCCGACCTACTACCGCTGCCCGCCCGACGTCACCGAGATGCTGCTGGAGGCGGACGCCGCCGTGGTCATCGGGGACGTCGCCCTGCGGGCCCTGTACGAGGCGCCGAGCCGCGGGCTGATCGTGACCGACCTGGGCCAGGCGTGGCGGGAATGGACCGGGCTGCCCATGGTCTTCGCCGTCTGGGGCGTCCGCCAGGAGTTCGCCGCGGCCCACCCCGGGCTGGTCAAGGACGTGCACGAGGCGTTCCTGCGCTCACGGGACCTGTGCCTGTCCGAACTGGACGAGGCGGCGGCGGCAGCGGCGCGCTGGGAGCCGTTCGACCCGCCGACCCTGGCCGCGTACTTCCGCGCGCTGGACTTCTCGCTGGGCGAGCGCCAGGTCACCGGCCTGCGTGAGTTCGCCCGGCGGGCGACCCTGCTGGGCGAGGTGCCGCCCCTGCGACCCGACGGCCCCGCCTTCGTCACCAC
>JBBWZQ010000226.1:0-13955 GCA_039649115.1 Micromonosporaceae bacterium
CGGTCCGGGCTCGACGCGGCCGCCGAACTGCGCCGGGCACTCCCGTCCTGCCGGGTGCTGATCCTCACCACGTTCGGCCGGCCCGGCTACCTGCGGCGCGCGATGGAGGCCGGGGCGGACGGCTTCCTCGTCAAGGACGCGCCGGTGGAGGACCTGGTACGCGCGATCCGCCGGGTGCTGGCCGGCGAGCGGGTGGTCGACCCGACCCTCGCCGCCGCCGCGCTGTCCGCCGGCCCGAACCCGCTGACCGACCGGGAGCGCGACGTGCTCACCGCTGCCGCCGACGGCTCGACGATCGCGGACATCGCGGCGCTGCTGCGCCTGTCGGAGAGTACCGTCCGCAACTACCTCTCGGCCGCGATCGGCAAGACCGCCTCCCGCAACAGAATCGAAGCCGTCCAGACCGCCCGCACCCACGGCTGGCTCTGACCCGCCCGGGTTACGGGAGGAGGGGTTCGAGGTAGGCGGCCACGCCGTCGTCCACATTGGACAGGGTGATCTCGTCGGCGGCGGCGCGGGCCAGGGGGTGGGCGTTGGCTACGACGACCGAGCGGCCGGCCCAGGAGAGCATCGAGATGTCGTTGGGCATGTCGCCGAAGGCGAGCACGTCCGGTGCGGTGATGCCCCGCTCGGCCGCCACCCGGGCCAGGCCGGTCGCCTTGGTCACGCCGCGCCGCGACATCTCCACCAGCCCGCTGTAGGACGAGTGGGTCGCCTCCACCAGATCACCGACGGTGGCGCCGGCCAGCGCGGTGAACGAGTCGGAGTCGCGGCCGGGATCGCGGGCCAGGAGCTTCACCACGGGGGTACCGGCCAGCTCGTCCAGGTCCGCCGCCTGCGCCCGGTTGTCCGCGTCGTGGCGCACCGGCCAGGCCGGCTCGTGCAGCAGCCGCCGGCCACCGTCCACCTCCGCGGCGAACAGCACGCCGGGCACCCGGTCCCGCAGCCGGGTGCACACCTCGCGCACCTCCGCCGGGCGCAGCGGCCACGAGTCGCGTACCAGATCCTCGGTCGGGTCGTAGACGACCGCCCCGTTCGCGCACACCGCGGGGTACCCGGCGCCGAGGTCCGCGTACACCAGCGGGAGCCAGCGGATGGGACGGCCGGTGACCAACACGACCACCGTGCCCGCCGCGGACGCCCGGGTCAGGGCCAGGGCGTTGCGGCGGCTGACGGCGAAGCCGGCGCCGACCAGCGTGCCGTCGAGATCCGTGGCGATCAGCCTGGGCAGAGCGTGCGCCCGGCCGGGACGCGCGGTGAGCGGGCGGATCACGAAGACGACAGTAGCCGATCGAGGTAGGCGGCCACGCCCTCGGCGTCATTGCTCGCGGTGACCTCGTCGGCGGCCGCGAGCACCTCGGGATGCGCGTTGGCCACGGCCACCCGGCCGAAGCCGGCCCACGCGAACATCGGCAGGTCGTTGGGCATGTCACCGAAGACCAGTACCTCATCCGGGTCGATGCCCAGGGACTCGGCCACGACGGCGAGGCCGGTGGCCTTGGTCACCCCGGGCGGGCAGATCTCGATGTACCCGAGGCCGGCCTGGGTCACCGTCACGCCATCCGCCGGTACCAGCTCGCGCGCGATCGCCAGCAGCTCGTCGGCGCTGTGCCCGGCCGAGTACGCGAAGACCTTCAGCACCGGGCCGGCGAGCGCGTCGGCCCGGGTCCGCCGCTCGATCGCGTCGGGGTAGCGCCACGCGGCGTTGGGCTCGCCCCACAGCGGAGCCTCCGGCCCGTCCAGCGCCTCGACCAGCACCGACAGCGGTCCCACCACCCCCTCCAGGGACTCCAGCATCCCCTCGACCACCGACCCCGGTACGGTCAGCGAGCGCATCCGCGCCGGGTGCGCCCGGTCGGTCAGGTTGATCACGGTGCCGCCCTGCGCCAGTACCAGGTAGTCGGCCTCCGGCACGTCCCGCCGGGTCAGCGAGAGCAGCCGGGGACCTCGGCCGGTCACGCCGACCACGGGGATGCCCGTCGCCCGCACGCGCTCCAGGACGGCGTGTGTGTACGCACCGACCGTGTCGTCGGAGCGCACCACGGTCCCGTCGAGGTCGGTAGCGACCAGTTTGGGCAGCCCTGGGCGGATCAGCATGCTGGCCCTCCTGCCTTCCGTCTGCACCGTGGGGCCAGCAAGGCTACACCCGCCTGGCTACGAATACACCCAGGTCAGGTCAACACGTCGCGTCCGCCGAGGTACGGCTGGAGGGCCGCGGGGACCCGTACCGAGCCGTCCGGCTGCTGGTGGTTCTCCAGGATCGGGATCAGCCAGCGGGTGGTTGCCAGCGTGCCGTTGAGCGTCGCCGCCGGCTGCGGCTTGCCGCTCTCGTCCCGGTACCGGATGCCCAGCCGCCGGGCCTGGAAGGTGGTGCAGTTCGAGGTGGAGGTGACCTCCCGGTACCGGCCCTGTGACGGTACCCACGCCTCGCAGTCGAACTTGCGGGCGGCGCTGGTACCGAGGTCGCCGGCGGCCACGTCGATCACCCGGTACGGCACCTCGACCTTGGCCAGCATCTCCTCCTCCCAGGCGAGCAGCCGCAGATGCTCCTCGGCGGCCTCGTCGGGCCGGCAGTAGGAGAACATCTCCACCTTGTCGAACTGGTGCACGCGCAGGATGCCCCGGACGTCCTTGCCGTACGAGCCGGCCTCCCGCCGGAAGCAGGACGACCAGCCCACGTACCGGCGGGGCTGGCCGAGGTCGAGGATCTCCCCGGCGTGGTACGCGGCCATGGGCACCTCGGAGGTACCGACGAGGAACAGGGCGTCGGCCTCCAGCCGGTACACCTCGGAGGCGTGTGCGCCGAGGAAGCCGGTGCCCTCCATCGACTCCGGCTTGACCAGCACCGGCGGGATCACCGGGGTCAGCCCGTACTCGACGGCCTGGGCCATGGCCAGCTGCAGCAGGCCGAGTTGCAGCAGCGCGCCGACCCCGGTCAGGTAGTAGAACCGGCTGCCGGAGACCTTCGCACCGCGCTCCATGTCGATGGCGCCGAGCGCCTCACCCAGTTCCAGGTGGTCCAGGGGCTTCTCGATGTCGGGCGGCTCGCCGACGGTACGCAGCACCACGAAGTCGTCCTCGCCGCCGGGCGGCGCGCCCTCCTGGATGATGTTGGGCACCGCGAGCTGCGCCTCGCGCAGCCGCGCCGCGGCCTCGTCCACCACCGCCTGCGCCGACCTCACCTGCGCCGCGAGCTCCTTGGTGCGGGCCAGCAACTGCGCCTTCTCGGTCGGTGCGGCCCGCGGGATCTGCTTGCTGAGCTGGTTCTGCTCGGCGCGCACCGCCTCGAACCCGGCCACCGCGGCGCGCCTCGCCTCGTCGGCGGCCAGCAGGGCGTCGACCACCGACTCGGACTCGCCACGGGCTCGCTGGCTCGCTCGCAGCCGGTCGGGATCTTCGCGCAGCAGCCGCAGGTCAATCACGAGGAGTGAGAGTACCCGAATGCCCCGGTCGCACTCACGACGTTTCTGGGCGGGTGAACAGCCTCTCGTCGACCGGCGTCATGGGTTGGACGGTCAGGTCGGCCGGCACGTCGCCCGCCGGCACGGGCTTGACGGTGAGATCCGCCGGCACGTCCGCCGGCGCGGCGACGGGCTCGGTGGCCGCGAGACCGAGCAGCGGCCCGCGCCTGCGCACGCCGACCACGACGGCCGCCAGCACCAGGCCGGCGGCGGCACACGCGCAGAACAGGCCGGGCCCCAGGTCGGGCGAGGTGCTCGCGGACGAGTCGCCGGCGGAGACCGTGGGTGCGGTCGGATCGGCGAGGCCGTTGCCCGCGAATATCGAACGGATGATCCCGGCCAGCACCATGAGCAGCGCGCCACCCACCCCGAGTGCGGCACCGGCCGCGGCCCGGCGCACCGCCGGCCGCCCGGTGAGCACCAGCCCGGTCAGGCCCAGCAACCCGATCCAGCACAGGTAGTAACCCAGGACCGAGACGGTGTTGAGGTTGTCGACGCTGAGCCCGCCAGTGACGTTCACGGAGCGCGCGAGCCCGGCCCACGGCAGCACCTCCGCCGCGACGGCGAGGGCGACTCCGGCGCCGGCCAGCCACACCGCCAGCGGCGGACCCAGCCACCGGGGAACCTGCCGGCGCCAGCGGCCGCTGCCGGCGGGACGCTCGACGGTGCCCCACTCCAGTGTGTCCACCTACCGAATATGACACGGACCGGTACAGGTCGCGCGGGCTCGGCGACGCATCAGCCGGCGAATTGGACTAGCGTCGGGGCCATGCCGACACGTACGTCTTCCGCGGAATGGCAGGGCACGCTCAAAGAGGGCGCGGGCGCGATGCGCCTGGGCTCCGGGGCCTTCGAGGGCCAGTACTCGTTCTCGTCGCGCTTCGAGTCGGGTACCGGTACCAACCCCGAGGAGCTGATCGCCGCCGCACATGCCGGGTGCTACTCGATGGCACTGTCCAACATGCTCAGCCAGGCCGGCCACCCGCCGACCTCGGTGCGCACCAACGCTTCCGTGCACTTCGGGCCCGTCGAGGGCGGGTTCGCCATCACCCGGATCGACCTGGAGACCACCGGGGAGGTACCGGGCCTGTCGGAGGCCGAGTTCCTGCAGCACGCCGAGGCGGCGAAGGTGGGCTGTCCGGTCTCCAAGGCGCTGTCCGCGGTGGAGATCACGCTGTCCGCGAAGCTGGCCTGACGTCCCACCCGGGTCGATGACCCGTTTTCCGATGACCGCCCAGCGGTTCGAGGAGCTGGTCGGCGAGGCTCTCGACGAGATCCCGCCGGAGTTGCTGGACCTGCTCGACAACGTGGTGATCCTGGTCGAGGACGACCCGCCGGAGTCGGATCCGGACCTGCTCGGCGTGTACGAGGGGCACGCGCTGACCGAGCGGGGCTGGGACTACGCCGGGGTGCTCCCCGACCGGATCACCATCTTCCGCAACCCCATCCTCGGCCTGTGCGTGAGCGAGGACGAGGTGGTCGAGGAGGTGGCGGTCACCGTGGTACACGAGATCGCGCACCACTTCGGCATCGACGACGCCCGCCTCCACGACCTCGGCTGGGCCTGACCCGCGTCCGATCAGGCGAGGTCGCCGGTGCGCAGCCGGGCCAGCCAGGCGGCCGAGTCGGCGAAGTCCGCGTTCGACGTGCCCGGCGGGACCGACGCCGGGCCCTCCGCGGCGGCTTTCGGGTACGAGCCGAGGAACCGCACGTCGGCACAGATCCGGCGCAGGCCCTGCAGTGCCTCGCCCATCCGCGCCTCGGCCACGTGGCCCGAACAGTCCAGGAAGAACACGTACCGGCCCAGCCGCTCGCCGGTCGGCCACGACTCGATCCGGGTGAGGTTGACACCGCGTACCGCGAGCTCGGTCAGCACCGCGAGCAGCGCGCCCACCCGGTCGTGGTGGATGTAGAAGGCGAGCGAGGTCAGGTCCGCGCCGGTCGGCTCGGGCGGCGGGCCCGGCCGGGTCACCAGGGCGAACCGGGTCACCGCGTCCGGGTGGTCAGCGATCTTGTCGGCGAGCAGGGACAGCCGCTGCCGGGTCACCCCGATGGGCGCGCAGATCGCCGCATCGCAGTCACCGGCCGCCACGCTGATCGCGGCCGCCGCGTTGGACAGGACGTCGACCACTGCCGCGTCCGGCAGGTGGTCGCGCAGCCAGCGGCGGCACTGCGCGGACGCCTGCGGATGCGCGGCCACGGTGCGGATGCCGGCCAGCGGGACCGGCGCACGGGCGGCGAGCGCGAACTCGACCGGGACCACCACGTCCCGCACGATCATCAGCGGCTCGCCGTTGGCCAGCTCGTCCAGGGTCACGCCGACCTGGCCGCCGATGGAATTTTCCAGCGGTACCAGGGCCGCGTCCGCCTCGTCGGCCCGCACCACGTCCAGCGCCTCGGGCACGCTGCGCGCCGGGATGCGCGTGCCGCTGGCCGCGGCCGGGATCGTGAGCAGGGCCTGCTCCGAGAAGGTGCCCTCCGGGCCGAGGTACACGAAGCGGGTCGGCGGTACGCCTGGCATACCCGAACGCTAGCAGTGCACCACCGCGAGGATGCCCGCCGGCGCCTGGGTGCGGACCAGGGGCGTGCAGACGTCGGTACCGGCCGTGACCAGCACCAGGGACGCCGGCTTGCCCTGGGTGACCACCTGCAGCGGCTCCCGGCCCGACTCGGCCAGCACGGTGTACTGCCAGCCGCCGGCGCACAGCGGCCCGACCGTCGCCGTGACGCTGGCCGACCGCCCGATCACCTGCTTGCCGCGCAGCAGCGCGATCACCCGGCTCACCGCCGGATATCCGGCGCACGACACGGCGTAGCCGTCCGGGAAGCTCGGCAGGGCACTGGCGGACGGGCGGGCCGAGGGCAGCACCGGGGGGAGGCTCGGCGGCAGGTAGGGCGACGGCGACGGGGTACGCGAGGCCGCCGGCGGACGGGAGGGCGTGGCGGACGCGGCGCCCGAGGCGGGACCGCACCCGGTCAGCAGGCACAGGAGAGCACCCACCAGTGGCCCGCCGACCCTGTGGCGCGTCACAAGGCACCCTCCCCGGTTGCCGTCGACCGCGACAATACGGGGACATCCTTCCGCATATCCGCCACGCCCGCGATAGGCGCCCGGCCCGACCGTCATCGCGATGATTAGAGTCGTCCGGGTGGATCGGGACGAGGCGCGAGCGGTGTTGCGGGCAGTTGCCACCGGGGAGATGGCCGTCGAGGCGGCGCTGACGGCCCTGGCCGACCCGGTCCTCGGCGCCGGCTACAAGGACCTCGGCTTCGCCCGCGTGGACACCCACCGGGCGCTGCGCACCGGCGATCCCGAGGTGGTCTACGGCGCCGGCAAGACGCCCGCCCAGCTGGTGGAGATCGTGGCCGCCCTGCGCACCGCGCATCCGGAACGACCCGCCCTGGTCACCCGCATCACGGACGAGGGCCGTGCGGCCCTGCAGGCCGCGTTCGAGGTGCGGGAGGAGCGGACCGGCCGGTGCGTCGCGGTGGGCGATGCGCCGCCGGCGGTGGGATTGGTCGCCGTGGTGTGCGCGGGTACCTCCGACCTGCCGGTCGCCGCCGAGGCCGCGTTCACCGCCGAGGCGTTCGGGACGTCCGTCACCCGGGTCAACGACGTGGGGGTGGCCGGCATCCACCGGCTGCTGGCGGCGCGGCCGGTTCTGGACGAGGCCGACTGCGTGCTCGTGGTGGCGGGCATGGACGGCGCGCTGCCCAGCGCCGTGGGCGGTCTCGTGGGGGTACCGGTGGTCGCGGTCCCCACGTCCGTCGGCTACGGCGCGGCCTTCGGTGGGCTGGCACCCCTGCTGACGATGCTCAACTCCTGCGCGCCCGGGGTCGCGGTCTGCAACATCGACAACGGGTTCGGCGCCGGTGTCTTCGCCGCCCGCGTCGCCCGCCGGACCGCCAAGTGATCGGCTGGCTGGACGCTTCGGCCGGAGCCAGTGGGGACATGCTGCTCGGCGCCCTGGTGGACGCGGGGGTGCCGCTGGCGGTTCTGCAGTCCACTGTGGACGCTCTCGGGGTCGGCGCGCTCACACTGGACGCGGGCGTGGCGAGCCGGCACGGGCTGGGGGCCAGCCAGGTCCGGGTCCGGACGTCCAGCCGGGACCAGCCGCACCGGAGGCTGTCCGACATCCGGGCCCTACTCGGTGCCGCTGCGCTGCCGGAACCCGTGCGGGAGCTGGCGCTGGCCGCGTTCGAGCTGCTCGGCGCCGCCGAGGCGGCGGTACACCGGATCGAACCGGATCGCGTGCACTTCCACGAGGTCGGCGCGCTGGACGCGCTCGCCGACGTGGTGGCCGGCTGTGCGGGCGTGCACTGGCTGCGCGAGCAGCGCGGGCTGACCGAGTTGACAGTCAGCCCGATCGAGGCCGGGTCGGCCGCACCCCCGGTACCGGCGGGGCACGGCGCGGTGCCGGTACCCGCGCCGGCCGTGGTGGAGATCGCGCGCCGGGCGGGACTGGTGCTGACCGGCCGGCTGCCCTACGAGGCGTGTACCCCCACCGGCGCCGCCCTGCTCGCGACGCTCACCGGCGGCCAGGGCCCGATGCCGGCGATCCGGCCGGAGACCGTCGGGCTGGGCGCGGGCGGGCGGGATCCGGCGCAGGCGCCCAACGTGCTGCGGTTGCTGCTCGGCTCGGCGGGTGGCGGGACCGGCGGAATCGGGGCCGGTGGCACGGTTGCGGGAGCGGCCGAGGAGGGCGAGGACGCCGTACTCCTCGAATGCAATGTCGACGACCTCGATCCCCGGCTGTGGCCGGCGGCGCTGGCGGCGCTGCTCGGCGCCGGCGCCTCGGACGCCTGGCTGTCCCCGATCCTGATGAAGAAGGGCCGGCCCGCGCACACCCTGCACGTCCTGTGTCCACTTCAGACGGTCGGCGCGGTGCGGGCCGCCGTCTTCGCGCACACCACCACGATCGGCCTGCGCGAGACGGCGCTGCGCAAGCACCCGCTGGACCGCCAGATGTCCACTGTGGACGTCGACGGCCAGCCGGTGGCGGTGAAGCTGGCGGTGCTGGACGGCCGGCTGGTCAATGCGTCCGTCGAGTTCGACGACGTGCTGCGCGCCGCCCAGGCACTGGGCCGGCCGGCGAAGGCGGTGCTGGCGCAGGCGAACGCCGCCGCACAGGCGGCGGTGTCAGATCTGCATCAGGAAGGTGAGTGAGCCGACCGCCTTCGCGCCGTCGAACAGCGGCGTCGCGACCGCGTCCAGGGTCACCACCTCGCCGCCGGACTGCACCCGCATCAGCGCGCGGGCCAGCCGCTCGGACGAGAAGGCGAGCACCGGCGGGATCTTCTCCAGCTCCCCGTCGCCGAGCGCGGCACCCGCCGCGGTGAAGTCGAGCAGCCGCAACACGCCGGCGAACAGGCTCAACCCCATCGCCATCTGTGGTTCACCGAGGCCCAGCAGTTCGCACGCCCGGGGCGAGGCCGCCACGATCCGGGACAGGTGGTCCACGACCAGGCACGGCTCGGCGGCGTCGTGCACCGCGGCACCCCACCGATCCAGGGTGCTCCGGGGGGGCGAGTGCGGATCCGACAGCGAGAGTTCCACGTGAGCCACAGCGCCTCCTAAACGCAGTGCTGCCTCACGATAACCCTCGGTTCAGCTGATCGACTACTCAGACTGGTACGTGTCGGCACCGCCATCCGCCGACGTTACCTCCGCACCGGCTTCTTGTCAGGCAACGATTGCGACGTGTACCACGTGTACGCCTCGACCTGCGCCTCGTTCTTCGGGTTGACCCAGGTGACGGGGTGTTTCGCGATCGAGTACAGCTTGCTCACGGTGGTCGGCCCGATCCGCTCGCCGTACGAGCTCAGCAGGTGATCCAGTTCCCGGTACGACGTGACGAGGCAACCCTTCGGCAGGCCGTGCACGTCGATGACGCCGGTACCGGCGAACGCCAGGATCGGGGTGACCGGGATGGTGTTGCCCGCGGTGCGGGACAGGGCCTTGCCGGCCTCGTCGGCGGCGCGCTTCGCTTCCGCGATGAACTGCGGCCGCTTGCCGTCGATCTGCACCACGTCGCCGGCGAGCCGCACCCGGCTGCGCCCCTGCTGCTTGACGATGACCACGAACACGCCGCCCGGCCCGATGGCCAGGAACGTGTTGGGGTTCAGCAGGCCGATCTCCTGGATGTCCAGCACCTTCCAGGAGTTGCCCAGGCGGGCCAGCTTGGTGACGGCCCGTCCCCGCGCCACTTCGGCACGGCGGGACTCGCGGTCGGTGCGGCGGCGCCGCGCCCAGTCCAGGGGCCGCCCGCGTGGGCTGTCGAACAGTGCGTGCCGCGGGTTGTACCCGCCGTCCGGGATCAGCACCTGAGGTTGGCGGGCATCAATGATTCCGGTCACGGGGAGACCTCCGGTGGCGATTTGTACGTGTCCGCTTTCAATCACGGTAAGTGTTCGGACACATACACAGAAGGGCTCACGGCGCGAGTGAATTGGCGTGATTAACCCATTCACGGCGTGACACGCCGCGTCGCAGCGTGATCCGGCTTATCGCGGCGATCTGCCTATCGCAGCGTGATCTGGCGGCCGAGCAGCCCCTGCCGCGCGCGGCGCTCGGCCGGGCTCAGGGCTTCGGTGGCGGCGACCGCCTCCGCGAAGCGCTTGGCGAGATCGGCCAGCGGGGCCTCCCACTCGGCGGCCTCCGGCTCACGCGGCAGGTCCCACACCGGCACCAGCAGCCCGTGCGCGCGGAACATGCCGGCGAACCTGGTGCCATCGCCCACCGGCAGGCCACCACCGGCGGACAGCCGGGCCAGTGCGTTCAGCGCGGGCTCCTCGTCCGCGGCCAGCACCCAGCGCACGTGCGCCTTTTCCGGCACCCGGCACCAGTACGCGGCCCGGGCGGCCGTCAGCCGCACGGTCGGGTAGATGGAGGCGTTGGCGCGCTCCAGCGAGGACTGCACGTCGGGATCGTCGGTGGCGCCCTCGTCCAGCCAGAAGTCGAACCCGTCGTGCATCGTGACGTCCAGCGGCGCGTCCTCCAGCACGTCCTGCAGGCGCGGCCCGACACCCGGCAGCGGCGGCACGGTGACCTGGTCGCCGGGGGCGGCTTCCAGACCCCGCAGCAGGGCGACCGCGAGGTCCCGCGAGACGTCGCCGGACTGTACGTGCCGCTGCAGCCCGAGAAGGACGCGACCGTCCGGCTTGGTCATCGCGGGCATTGCCATCGGTAACACGGTGGCCAGGGTGACCTGGCGCTCGCCGAAGCGCTCCACCAGATCGGGAGCCAGCCGCAGCGGCGCGGACGCGGCCGGTACCAGCTCGCGCAGCGCGATCCACTCGGGCTCGTCGACCAGGCCGGCGAACGGGCGCCCGACGAAGACATCGGCGACCCGCTCCCGGACGCGCGCGTTCGGCCCACTCTTGCGCCGCTTACTCACCGGTCCCGCCTCTCGTTCGCGGCTGCGGGGTTCCGCTCCGCCGCTCGCGGCGGCAGCCGGCTCGGCTCGCGCTCATGGTGCCGGCCTGCGGAGGTCCGCCCAGACGCTCTGGCCCAGGCCGTCGCGGTCCACTCCCCAGTGGACGGCGAGGGCGGCGACGATGGCGAGGCCACGCCCATCCACCGCGTCCGGGCTGCTGCTGCGCTGGCGTGGGTGTTGCGGGTCGCCGCCGCCGTCGGTCACCCGCACCTGGAGGTACTCGCCGCGCCCGCCGGCGCGCACCCGCCAGGCGACCCGGATCACGTCACCGGGCAGCGGGCGGGCGTGCCGGATCGCGTTTCCGACCAGTTCGGCGACGATCGCGACCGCATCGGCGAGCAGCTCAGGACTCACCGTGCCGCGCAGCTCACCGGCCAGGCGGTGGCGCGCCACCCGGGCACCGCGGGCGTGGTGCGGCACGACGATGCACCATGCGCGATCCGCGGTGGCGGCGGTGCCGCGGCTACGGGAGCCCGGGCCCAGATCGCTGCTCGACGTCATGCCTCCCCCGGCCCCACATCTGCGCGTCGCAGACGTACCTCAGCGACCGTACCTCCCCTTTCGCGTGGACGTAAGGACACCCACCCGTTTTGTCGCTCTATGATCTGTCTGACAAGATACAACCCCAGGCCAACCCCGCCGTACCGCCGGTGGTCGCCGGTCTCCGCCTGCCAGAACCGCTCGAACGCCCGTTCCACGTGCTCGGCCAGCACGCCGATCCCGCGGTCGGCCACCTGAAAGCCCACCGAGCGGAGATCCACCACCGCGGTCACCTCGACCGGCCGGCCTTGCGGCGCGTACTTCACCGCGTTGGTGACCAGCTCGGACAGGACCGTCGTGACGCCGGCCCGCTCGCCCAGCGCCTTGGGCAGCGTGTCGGGCACCGTCAGGCGTACCACCTTGCGCAGGTCGGCGGGGAGTTCGTAGATCGCGCCGCGCAGCGCGTCACCCAGGTCGAACGGTACCGGCGCCGGGACGCTGGTCGCGGCCGAGCCGTCCCCCACCGCGGTCAGGAGGCGGTCCACCAGCCGGGCCAGCTCACTCGCCCGTTGGCGCAGCCGGTCGGCGGCATCCCGCCGCTCGCTCTCGTCGAGCAGGTCCCAGTGATCCGCCAGAGTGTCCGCGTACCCCTTGATCACGGTTACCGGCGTGCGCAGCTCGTGGCTGGTGACCGTCGCGAACAGGTCGCGCGCCTGGTCCTGGCGGTGCGCCTCGGTGATGTCGCGCAGCGTGATCACCCGGGCGTCGCCGGCCGGCAGCTCGGTGGCGAGCAGTTGCAGCCAACGGCCGTCGGGCATGCGGTGCTCCAGCACCTGCCCGGCGCGCGGTACCGGCAGCGGGAACGGGCGGTTCAGCACGCTGGCCGGGTTGTGCCCGGTGAGCACGGCCGCCGCCGGGTTCCAGGACCGTACGGTGGCGTCGGGTCCGATCACCGCGAGCGCATCCGCGAGGGAGGCGGTCGCGGGACCTTCCCCGTACAGCGGCAGGCCGCGGTTGTCCCCGTACAGGTGCACCGCCAGCGCGGCGAAGAAGGAGATGGCCGAGCGCTGCAGCGGGGTGGCGGACTCACCCTCCGGCAGGTACGCGTGCAGGCTGCCCACCAGCTGCCCGGTCAGCTCGGCGCGCGCGGCCAGCATCTGGCTCGCGCCGCGGCCGCGCAGGTGTAACCGCAGGTCCCCGGGCAGCTCGTCGATGTCGGCCTCCATCAGCCGCCCCTGCCCGAGGATGCCCACGATGATCGGGTCGGCCGGGTCGATCGAGCGGCCGACCGCCCACATGGACGCGCCGCTGGCCGCGATCACCCGCCCGCCGCCCGAGCCGTACTCGGCGAACGAGGCACCGACCGCGCCGAGGGTGTGCTGGGTCAGCTCTACGAGGTGCTGCAACGCCGCCAGACCCGAGTCGCCCGCGTTGACCATGTCGGTGAGCGCGGTCAGCTCGGCGAAGAACCGCTCCATCTCCGCCATGCTGCGAGTCTGCCCCTACCGCCCGGCCAAGAACACCCCACCCGGGCGAGCGCAGCCGGAGCCGGTCCGTGGCGGAGGCGAGCACGCCCCAGATCCACGGCGAGCGCAGCCGGAGCCGGTCCGTGGCCGAGGCGAGCACGCCCAGATGCACGGCGCGAGCGCAGCCGCGACTTCTCCTCTCGGGCTCAGCGGCCGAGGTGGTCGAGGACGAAGCGGGGGCGGTCGGAGATGATGCCGTCCGCGCCCAGCGCGAGCACCATGTCCAGGTCGGCCGCGTCGTTGACGGTCCACACGTACATCTGGTTGCCCTGCCGGTGGATCCGGTCGGCCAGCCACGGACGGGAGCGCAGCAGCCGGAGCCCAGGACCGGCGATGCGCGCGCCGGACGGCAGCCGCCCGTCCCGCAGCCAGGGTGGCAGGAACTCCAGCAGCAGGACCGTCGGCAAGTCGGGCGCCAGCTCCCGGACTCGGCGCACGGCCGACATGGCGAACGACATCACGGCCACGCTGACCCCGTGCGGGTCCGGCCGGTGCATCCCGTACCGGCGCAGGGTCGCCACCAGCCGCTCCTCCACCTCCGCACCGAAGCGGGTCGGGTGCTTCGTCTCGATGAGCAGCCGGATCGGGCGCCGCGCCCCGGCGGCCGCGGCGAGGAGCCGGTCGAGGGTGAGCACCTGGGCCGGGCCGGTCGGGTCGGGCCGGTCGAGGATCAGGTCGTCGGTGGACTCCGGAAAGCCGGGCCGGTCGAGGATCTCGTCGTCGGTGGACGCCGGAAAGCCGGGCCGGTCGAGGATCTGGTCCTCGGCGGACCCGGAACAACCGGGCCGGTCGAGGATCGGGAGGTCGGTGGGCTCGGGGAAGCCTGGGCGGGCGGCGCCGGGGCCGCATTCCGGCGGAGACGCGGGGGCCTCACGCTCTCCTGGGCGATCGCGGCCGGTGCCGGGTTTCGGCCGGTTCTGCCGGTACCACGAACCGAAGTCCAGCGCGTTCAGGTCGGCGAGGGTGTGCTCGCTGACCGGGCCGCGCCCGTTGCTCGTGCGCTCCAGTCGCCGGTCGTGCAGGCACACCAGGTGGCGGTCGCTGGTCAGCCG
>JBBWZQ010000030.1:0-7891 GCA_039649115.1 Micromonosporaceae bacterium
ACCAGCCGGGCCGTCACCGACGAGGCGGGCTGCGCCAAAGGCGTCCTGCACCGGCACTTCACCGACTTCGACGCCTTCCTCACCGACCTCGTGCTCGACCGGGCCGCGCAGCTTGAGACGCAGGCGAGTGCGCTGCGCGAGTCCGTCGGCACCGGCACGGTGGCCGACAATCTCACCAGCGCGCTGACCACCTTGTTCGGGCCAGTTCCGGTGGCGATCATCCCGCTCATCACCTTCCGGGACGAGCTGCGCGTACGGCTGCGGCAAGCCAGACCCGGGGGCGGCATCGCGATCCTCGGGCAGGCGACGACCGCGGTCTCCGCTTACCTGGCCGACGAGCGTGAACTGGGCCGCATCGCGGCCGACGCCGACATCGACTCAATCACCCTCTCCCTGGTCGGCGGCGGGCATCTCCTGTTTGCAGACCGCGACCCCGGCCCGCCGACCACGGCGACCGTCAACAAGTTTGTGACAACGGTGCTCGCCGATGTTGTGCAACGGCGGCCACGCTAACGGCCGAGCACGCGGGGCAGGCACGCCCGCCACAAGACGTCTCTGCCGACGACCTGACACTCCGCGCCCGGCTCACCATCGGCCACACAGCGAGGGCGCACGCGCCGGCCGGCTTGGCTCAGTTGTGACTGCCGCCTTTCGGGTGGCGGTGCCGCCGGTCGTGCGGTCGGCGCAGGCCTGAGAGGTCCGCCCGGGCGACGCTGTTGCGATCGGCCACGGTATTGCCGAACGCGAACTGTGGCCAGTAGCCCAGGATTTCCTGACGGCTACGCTCGCTCCACTCCCGGGCGAGGTCGCTGCGCGACTTGTAGAAGTTCATCGAGTAGCCGCCGCTGTGCAGCCGCAGGATGACGAAGCCACCGGGGTACTCCTTGGCGGCCGCGATCTCCTGGAGGGTGACCCTGGGCGCGGTCGGGCTGACCGTGCGGTGGTTGCGGTGTGTGTGACCCGCGTGATGCAGGAAAACACCGGGCGTCTTCGCGTACCAGTCGAGAACCGACGCGGCCTGACTGGTGTCCAAGGAGCTGCCTGAGGCGATGGGGAAGGCGGAATCCGTTACCACGAGCGGGTGGTGGCCGAAGACCAGCGTCGGCTGGTCCTTGTGTGCGGCCAGGTTGTGCTGGAACCAGTCGAGCTGAGCCGGCGACATGCCACCGGCGTCGCCGCCACCGCCCGCCTTGTCGTAGGTGTCGAGACCGATCACGTGTAGGCCGGAGAGCTCGGTGGAGAAGTAGGTGAGCTCTGTGTCGGGGAAGTACGCGTCGTGGAAGCAGTCGTTGCCTTGCCACTGGCCGACGCGGCAAGTTGCGTACGGGTCACCGGTGTGCGCGCGGTCGTGGTTGCCGCGGGTGACGAAGTAGTCCTCGCGGTAGGTACCAAAGCGGGAAAGTAGCTGTCCGGCCCGGCTGAGGTCGGTTGGTACCGCCTCTGCGGAGATGTCACCGGCGGCCAGCAGGTACGTCGGGTCGAACCGGTTGACGTCCCGGATCAGTGACTCAAGCATGACCTCCGGGTACGGCGGGAGGCCGGGCACTTGGCTGATGCCAATGTACTGCGGCTGGCCACCGACCAGTCCGGCCTGCGTCTCGCCCATGTGCAGATCGTTGCAGAGCACGATGGAGAAGAGGTGGCTTCCGCGCGGCGGCTGCGGGGTGGTGAACGAGAACGGTCCGGTCCCGCCCAGCCCGTAGTCGGAGGTACCGACCGCGTTTCCGGCAATGAGACTGAACACCATGGGAGCGGCCGGCTTACCGTTCGACCGTGCCTGGTAGTAATAGGTTTGACCGGGCTCCAGGTCAGTCAGTTCGACGTAGTGGTACGGGGTCGGGCCGGACATCCCATGCGCCACCTTGTTGAGCCGGGACGGATGGGTGCCGTACACGACCTCGCTGTCAGCCTCGACCGGAATCATCCGGCCGAGGCCGTCGTTGGTGCCGGCCTGGCCGGTGTACCAGGTGACCACGGCGTGGTCCTCGGCGAGGGTGACCAGTTCCAGGTTGACCGCGGTCACCGCGCCTGTGATGCCAGGGGAGCTGACTGAGGCGAAGGCCCGGGCCGGATCGGCCAGAGCCACCGGCGCGGCGGCCACAGCATACGCGGACCAGCGGAGCATGTCTCGGCGCGTGAAGTTACAGGCAGGCATGTCGCCGACCATATGTATCCAGGTTGAACATTGTGTCGTGGTTGACACGCGTGCACATGTCGCAGATGGAAACGGCCAGGCAAGCCGGCCAACCCGGTCGGGCAATTCGACAGCGCCCGCCGAGGTCGTCGGGGGTGGAGGCGGTGCGGCGACTGTTCACCGTGCTGGTGAGGGCAGTGCGGACCGGTTCGCGGTGCGCACGGGTGCCGGCCTGGCCGAGGGCGTCGGCAGTTTCCGGACTCGCTGTATCTGGCGAGGACGGCGTCTCTCGTATAGGTGAACATCAACCCTGAGAGGACAACGGATGCCCGTACCATGGCGCTTTGACCTTGGTTCATGGCTCGTTCGCGGACTGGTGCTCGTTGCGGCGCTGGCGGTGGTGGGCGGCATGAACATGGTGCCGGCGCAGGCCGACGACTTCGCCAGCGTGACCGTGACCTTCACCAACACCGGAAGCCTGCCCTTGTACAAACGGTTCCACAAGCTCGACCACGGCTGCTGGGCGACGGAGCCGCCGCTGACCATCCCGGCCCTGAGCACGGTGACCTGGAAGTCGGTGTCCTGCGGAGTCTTCACCGGCACCGAGGGATCGGTGCTGTACCAGCCGCATGGCGCCCCCGACGGCATCAATGGCCGCTTCTACTGGGACGACCCCGCAACCGGCGACAACACCGCAGAGAACGCGGCACCGTCCGGGTGCCGCAGCAGCCAGACCAACCCGCCACCCGATGGCCTCACGTTCGAGATCTTCTTCACGATGGGCTGCAACGCATCCTCGGGTGACGGCATCGCCGACGTGTGGAAGCTCAACAAGTTCGCCGACCCGGGTGGTGGAGCCGCAAAGCAGATCGTCGACCTGGCGGCCATGGGTGCCGCCGTCGGCCAGAAGGACATCTTCGTTCAGCTCGACTGGATGCAAGACGCCACACACAACCAGCAACTCGACCCCGCGACCATCAGGCGGCTCGTGAACACCTTCGCCGCCAACGGTTTCAGCCTGCACATCGACGCGGGCCCGAGCAGCATCCTGAACTTCAACACCAATACCACCTGGGGGCCGCTGAGCAGGGCCCGGTCCACCGGCTACCAGCCGAACCTGGGAACCGGGACGGTCGACGCGGCCGGCAACGTCAACTACGACTGGACCGCGTTCAACGCGATCAAAGCCGCCAACTTCGTCCCGACCGGACGGGTGGAGATCTTCCACTACGCGCTCGCGGCGCGCCAGATCGCGAACTTCACCAGCGTCAGCGGCGGCAGCGGTCCTGGCGGGGTCGGCATCATCATCGGCCTCGGGAATTTCACCGGTGGTGTCGGCAGTGTCGACGAGCAGACCGGCACCCTCATGCACGAACTGGGGCACGACCTCGGGCTCGACCATGGCGGACGCGGTGACCCGGTCAACTTCAAGCCGAATTACTTCAGCGTCATGAACTACGCGTTCGGCATGAGGGGGTTCATCAGGAACGGCCAGAGGGTCTACGACTACTCCCACGGCGGCCAGCGCGACCTGGTCGAGTCAGGCCCGTACGGGCTGGACGAGAGCGCCGGCCTGGGCCCCAACGCGGCGGGCTTCCAAACCCAGCACTTCTGCCCCGCCAAGGGCAGCCAGCCGGCGCGAAGGATCGCGGTGGCCGACGCCGCCGGCCCGATCGACTGGGACTGCGACGGTGTCTTCAACGAGCCCAATGTGCTCGCCGACGTCAACGCCGATCCCAAGCAGCCGATGAACACCCTGGGCACGCTGGTCGACCATGACGACTGGTCAGACCTCACGCTCGTCGGAGGCGCCATCGGCTCGTTCGGCGCGTCGATACCCGAACCACCGATCGTGTCTACACTGGACGATGCCATCCCCGAGGCCCCGACACTGGACACCACCGCGCCGGTCACCTCGGCTCAGCCGAGCCCGACCGCCAACCAGGCGGGCTGGAACAACGCGGACGTCACGGTGACCATCAGTGCCAGCGACGACAGTTCCGGGGTGGCCCGTACGGAGTACAACCTGGATGACAGCGGCTGGACGCTGTACTCGACGCCGCTGGTGATCTCCACAGACGCGGTTCACACACTGCGGTACCGCTCCACCGACCAATCGAGCAACGTCGAGACGGCCAAGAACCTGACGGTGAAGCTCGACAAGACGCCGCCGACGGTGTCCTACACGGGCAACGCGGGCACGTACGGGATCCTCGACACCGTCAACATCACCTGCACCTCGGCCGACAACCTCTCCGGGGTTGCCACGTCCACCTGCCAGAACATCAACGGGCCGGCCTACGACCTGAGTCTGGGCAGCACCACGCTGTCGGCGACGGCGAACGACGTCGCGGGCAACACCGGCCAAGGCTCGACCAGCTTCACGCTGAAGGTGACCTTCGATGACATGTGCACCCTCTCCAGACGCTTCGTGACCAACTCGGGCTTCGCGCTGGCAACCGCGATGTGCGTGCAGCTCGACGCCGCGGAACTCGCCCAGGCCCAGGGCAACCAGACGGCCAAGGCAGCGGCCATCAACGCCTACCTCACGACCGTGGACACGGCGGTCATCGGCCGCTTCCTGTCCCCGGGCAACGCTGCCATCCTGAAGAAGCTGTCGGCCGGTCTGTGACCTGACCGGCGCGGTCTCCCAGCCGCAGGCCACCGGGCGCACGGGCGTCCGGTGGCCCGCGACCGTACTGACCTGGCGCCGGTCCGACACCGCGACGACCTCGCTGCTCGTGCGGCACCACCCCCACCACGACGCGCATGCCCACAACACGGCCGGAGTGTCGGGGGCTGGCTGCCAACGCGCCTTGCCCGCTCGCGAATATCGAAGAATGCCGCTACTTCAAACAATGAGCCACTGCACCGACGAGCTAGGCGGGCACCGAGGGGAGGGTCACGATCACACGTGCGCCACCCATTGGACTTTCGGTGATGGCGATGTGGCCGCCGTGGGCGATGGCGATCTCGCGGGCGATGGCCAGCCCGAGTCCGGTGGTGCCGCTGCCGCGCCCGCGGCTGGTGTCCAGCCGCACGAACCGGTCGAAGACGCGCTCGCGGTCGACTTCGGGAATGCCTGGGCCGTCGTCGTCGATCTCGACCGTCACGCGGTCGGCCGCGGCCCTGGCCGTGATGACAATGCGGGTCCGTGCGTACCGTGCCGCGTTCTCGGTGACGTTGCCGAACAGGCGCCGTAGGTGGTCCGGGTTGCCGACCGTGGCCACCTCGTTGGGAGCGTCGATGACGACGTCGAGACCGCGAGCCGACGTTTCGGCGATCTCCCGGAGGACAGCGTTCACGGGTACCGGCTGCCGCTTCGCCGCCAGCTGTCGCTCGTCGGCTCTCGCGAGCAGCAGCAACTGTTCGATCATGTCCTCCAGCCGGACCGACTGTCGCATCGCCCGCTCAGCGATCACCGGCCACGGCGCCTTGTCGGGGTGTGCTAGTCCGACTTCCAGCGAGGTGCGGATCGCGGCGAGCGGACTGCGCAGCTCATGGGAAGCGTCGGCGACGAAGCGCCGCTGCTTGCGGGTGGAGTCCTCTAGCCGGGCGAGCATGCCGTTCATGGTCTGGGCCAGGTGCCCGATCTCGTCGGCCGTCCCGGGTTCGGGCACGCGGCGGGACAGGTCGGCCGAGGTGATGTCGGTGACGGCGTGGCGGATCTGCTCGACCGGGCGCAGGGCGCGGCCGACGACCAGCCAGATGGTGCCAGCTGCGAGCAGCACGATGCCGGGCACGCCGACGATCAGGAGGCGGGCTGAGGCTTCGCTGACCTGGCTGAGCACGCCGGTGGAGGTACCGGTGACGATGGTGACCGGTTGGCCGGCGACGGTGGTGCGCTGGGCGATGACCGTCACCTCGCTCGGGATCACCCCGTCGGCGGCCTTCTGCCGCACCGGCGTGGTCGTCCCCGCCGGCACCGCGTACACGGCGGGCAGGCCCCGCAGGGTGCGGGTGGCGGCCAGCACGTGCCCGTCGTCGGCGAGGACCTGTGCCTCGGCGTTGGGGTCGAGCGTCGAGGGACCCAGCGGGTCGGGCCAGGTCCCGGTGCCGCCGGACTGCGCGATCTGGTCGGAATAGGCGTGCAGTTGCTGCTCGATCGCGTTGTGCACGGACCGCACCAGCAGCAGGTACATGAACAGCAACCCGAGCACGACGACCGCGGACAGGGCGAGCCCAGCCACGACCGTGACTCTTGTCCGCAACGTGGTTTGGTGGCGTCGGAGTACGCCCAGGAGTTGCCTTGCCCGCCCGGTCACGCTGGGTCGTCCGGGATCAGGTAGCCCTCCCCGCGCACGGTCTGGATGACCGGCGTGCCGACGGTAGGGTCAATCTTGCGACGCAGCCGGTGTACGTGGACCTCGACCACGGCGGGGCCGCCGTCGAAATTCGTATCCCAGCAGTGGTCGAGCAGTTCGGTCTTGGACACCACCTGTCCCTTGCGCCGCATCAGGTGTTCCAACACGGCAACGTCACGGCTGCTCAGGTCGAGCACCCTGCCGTCGGCGGTGGCCACGGCTCGGCTGGCCGGGTCCAGGGTGAGGCCCGCGGCGGTGAGCACCGAAGGCCTCGCTCCCAGCCCGCGCCGGGTCAGGGCTCTCAGATGGGCGAGCAGCACCGGGTACGAAAAGGGCTTGGCCAGGTAGTCGTCCGCGCCGCTGTCCAGGCCTTCGGCATGGTCGAGGTCCTCATCCATCGCGGTGAGCATGAGGATCGGGGTCCACACGCCCCGCTCCCGGAGCCGCCGGCACACCTGGTAGCCGTCAAGCAGCGGCAGCATCACGTCGAGGATGATCACGTCGTGCACGGCCTCGACCGCCTTCCACAGGCCGTCCTGGCCGTTGTCCGCGACGTCCACCACGTATCCCTCGGCCTCCAGCCCCCAGGTGAGCGACTCGGCCATAGCCTGTTCGTCTTCGACCACGAGTACCCGCATCAGTCAAGCATCCCCGAAGCGACACCAGTCCTGGCCACCGCCGCGCCCCGGAGCACCACCGCCAACACGTGTCACACACGAAACTCGAACCCGCCCGATCGTTTGCCTGAAAGGTGTTCGTCAACGTTCGTCGCACGCTAGCCCGGACTACCTTTCGGATCCCTTTCAGCGTTTCGGCACCGCGGCCGCAATGTCGTGTTGTTCGGCCGGTTCATCGCGCTCCTGCGCACCTTCGCCGCGTTCCTCGCGGGGATGAACCGCATGCCCTGGCGCCGGCGGCGTTCTCTGGGCGGGGCTGTGGTCCTTCGGCGCCTACCTCCTCACGATCGTCATGGTGGTTCTGATGCGCCGGTCGTACGCGAAGCTGGCGGCTCGCGCAGCGGCGGAGAAGCCGCGCTGGCACAGGCCTCGGGGGAAGGGCACGGCGAACAGTGGCCGAGAGGACCGACCGCTGAAAGGCCATTGTAAGGAAGCCGTGGCGATACTCGGCGCTCGACCGCACACCGGCTGCCGCACGGGCTGGAGCAGGATTCAGGCAGAGGGGCCAGCCGTGATCGAAGTCCGACTCGCCGAGCGCCACAGGGGCGCGCTCGCGTCGCATGCCCGACCGACCGCTCCCGCCGCGGGGCCGCGGCCATGAGCAGTGTCACCAGGATTTGTCTGCGCCACCGGCGGCTGGTCGTGCTGGCGTGGCTTGCCCTTGCGGTTGCGGGTGCGCTGACGGCGTCCTTGACCACGGACCGTCTGACGCACTCGTTCGCGACCCCTGGCACGGCCGGGTATGACGCCAATCTGCACCTGCTGCAGACCCTCGG
>JBBWZQ010000082.1:0-24317 GCA_039649115.1 Micromonosporaceae bacterium
TACGGGTAGAAGAAGTCGTCGAAGTGCACGCCGTCCACGTCGTACCGGGTGACCGCGTCCATGATCGCGTCCTCGACGAACCGCCGCACGCCTGGTATCCCCGGGTTGTAGTAGAGCCGGCTGCCGGTCGGGTACGCGACCAGCCAGCCGGGGTGCAGCCGGCCCGGCGCAGCCGGCGCCAGCTTCGTCAGGTCGGTGCCCCCGGTACCCGCCGAACTGACCCGGTACGGGTTGAACCACGCGTGGAACTGCAGGTTCCGGCGGTGCGCCTCGGTGACCATGAAGGCCAGCGGGTCCCAGCCCGGGTCGCCGCCGGGCACCCCGGTCAGGTACCGCGACCAGGGCTCGTACCGGGACGGCCAGAACGCGTCCCCGCCCGGCCGGATCTGCACGATGACGGCGTTGAACCGCAGCCGCACGGCGAGGTCGAGCCAGCCCACGTACTCGGCCTGGACAGCGGCCGGGGACAGGCCGGTCCGGCTGGGCCAGTCGATGTTGCTGACCGTGGCGATCCACATGGCGCGCAGTTGGTACTTGGGGGCCACCGGGTCCGGGGTGCAGGGCGCGGTGGCGGCGGGGGCGGTGACGTCCGGCGGCGGGGCGGGGCCGGGCAGGCTGCTCTGCAGGGCGAAGAGCAGCACGACGAGGTACCCGGTGGCGAGCAGCGGCGCCCGCCGCCAGGGACGCTTGTGCCGGTGTCGGACTACAGGATGGTCCAGGTGTCGCCGGAGCTGAGCAGGCTGGTCAGTTCGGCCTCGGGTGTCCCGTTCTGCTTCGCGGTCGCCGCCTGCGTCTGCTGGCGCACGAGATCGTCATAGCTGGGCCGGGACACCGAGCGGAACACCCCGATCGGGGTGTTGCGCAGGTCGGGACCGGGCAGCCGGGACAGGGCGAAGGCGTACGCGGGCTCGGCCACGGTCGCGTCGTGTACCACGATCTCGGTGGCGTCGGTCTCGCTGGTCGGCCGCACCTCCAGCCCGAAGCCGCCGGGCGGGTGCGCCACGCACCACTGCCCGCTGGCCCCGCTCTGCTGACCGTTCGGCTCGCGAGCAGCGCCGAAGGTTATCGGCTGGCCGTGCTCCAGCCGGATCAGGAAGTCGTCGCGGGTTGCCGGCTCCTTGAGCGTGTCGAAGGCACCGTCGTTGAAGATGTTGCAGTTCTGGTAGATCTCGATGAAGGCCGAGCCCTCGTGCTGCGACGCGGCGCGCAGCACCGACGTCAGGTGCTTGCGGTCGGAGTCGATCGTGCGGGCGACGAACGACGCCTCCGCGCCCAGGGCGAGCGACAGCGGGTTGAACGGCGCGTCGGCGGAGCCCATCGGGGTCGACTTGGTGATCTTCCCGAGCTCGGACGTCGGCGAGTACTGGCCCTTGGTCAGGCCGTAGATCCGGTTGTTGAACAGCAGGATCTTGAGGTTGACGTTGCGGCGCAGCGCGTGGATGAGGTGGTTGCCGCCGATCGACAGCGCGTCCCCGTCCCCGGTGACCACCCACACGGACAGGTCCGGGCGGGACACCGAAAGGCCGGTGGCGATCGCCGGGGCACGGCCGTGGATGGAGTGCATGCCGTAGGTGTTCATGTAGTACGGGAACCGCGAGGAGCAGCCGATGCCCGAGATGAAGACGACGCGCTCCCGGGGGATGCCCAGCTCCGGCATGAAGCCCTGCACGGCGGCCAGGATGGCGTAGTCGCCGCACCCGGGGCACCAGCGGACTTCCTGGTCGGACTTGAAGTCCTTGACCGTGAGCTTGAGTGCTTCAGACATTCTTGACGACTTCTTCCAGCATGGTTTCCAGCTCGGCTGCGGTGAACGGAAGGCCTCTGACCTGGTTGTACGGGATCGCGTCGACCAGGTACCGGGCGCGCACGACCTGCGCCAGCTGGCCCAGGTTCATCTCCGGGATGACCACCCTCTCGTACGAGCGCAGCACCTCGCCGAGGTTGCGCGGCATCGGGTTCAGGTGACGCAGGTGCGCCTGTGCCACCGTGTGGCCCCGGTTGCGCAGTGCCCGGCACGCGGCGCCGATCGGACCGTAGGTCGAGCCCCAGCCCAGCACCAGTACCCGGGCCCCGCCCTCCGGGTCCTCGACCGTGAGGTCGGGTACCTTGATGGCCTCGATGCGCGCCGCCCGGGTACGGACCATGAAGTCGTGGTTGGCCGGGTCGTACGAGATGTCGCCGGTCTTGTCGGCCTTCTCCAGCCCGCCGATGCGGTGCTCCAGGCCGGGCGTGCCCGGGATGGCCCACGGCCGGGCCAGGGTCACCGGGTCGCGCAGGTAGGGCAGGAACTCACCGTTCTCGCCGTTGGGTGCCGAGGCGAACTCGACCCGCAGGTCGGGCAGGTCGGCCACGTCCGGCAGCAGCCACGGCTCCGAACCGTTGGCCACGTAGCCGTCGGACAGCAGGATCACCGGAGTGCGGTAGGTCAGCGCGATCCGGGCCGCCTCCAGCGCGGTGTGGAAGCAGTCGGACGGGGAGTTGGGCGCCACGACCGCGACCGGGGCCTCGCCGTGCCGGCCGAACAGCGCCAGGTTCAGGTCGGCCTGTTCGGTCTTGGTCGGCATGCCCGTGGACGGCCCGGCCCGCTGCACGTCGACGACGAGCAGCGGCAGCTCCAGCGCCACCGCCAGCGAGATCGTCTCGCTCTTGAGGGCCACGCCGGGGCCGCTCGTGGTGGTCACCCCCAGCGCGCCGCCGTACGAGGCGCCCAGCGCGATGCCGGCCGCGGCGATCTCGTCCTCGGCCTGCACGGTCGTGATGCCGAACCGCTTGTGCTTGGACAGCTCGTGCAGCACGTCGGAGGCGGGCGTGATCGGGTACGCGCCCAGCACCACCGGCAGCCCGGAGCGCACCCGCGCGGCCACGATGCCGAGGGCCAGCGCCGCGTTGCCGGTGATGTTGCGGTAGTTGCCGGGCCGCATCTTGGCGGGCTTGACCTCGTACCGGACGGAGAAGTCCTCGGTCGTCTCGCCGAAGTTCCAGCCGGCCCGGAACGCCGCGGTGTTCGCGGCCACCAACTCGGGTCGGGCCGCGAACTTGCGCTCCAGGAACTCCAGGGTCGACCGGTACGGCCGCGAGTACATCCAGGACAGCAGGCCCAGTGCGAACATGTTCTTGGCGCGCTCGGCGTCCTTCTTGGAGACCGCGAAGTCGGCCAGCGCCCGCACGGTCATGCTGGTCAGCGCGACCGGGTGCACGGCGTAGCTGTCCAGGGAGCTGTCGTCGAGGGGATTGGCCGCGTAGCCGACCTTGGCCAGGTTGCGCTTGCTGAACTCGTCGGTGTTGACGATGATGTCCGCCCCGGGAGGCAGGTCGCGCAGGTTGGCCTTCAGCGCGGCCGGGTTCATGGCCACCAGCACGTTGGGCGCGTCGCCCGGCGTCAGGATGTCGAAGTCGGCGAAGTGCACCTGAAAGCTGGAGACCCCCGGGAGGGTACCGGCCGGGGCGCGGATCTCCGCCGGGAAGTTGGGCAGCGTCGAGATGTCGTTTCCGAGCTGGGCAGTCTCCGACGTGAACCTGTCGCCGGTAAGTTGCATGCCATCGCCGGAGTCGCCAGCGAACCGGATTACGACCCGGTCCAGTTGGCGGACCTGCTTGGTCACGTTTGTCGGACCTCCTAGCGCCGGCTGCGGGTGCGCAAACCTCTTTGTGGCCGGCCCGCAATTGTCCTCTCCGGATCAGCGTACGTCGAGCGGACCTTATCGGGCTGTTACAGGTCCCACACCCGACCCTCGACGTCGCCCTCTGGTCGGTTCACGCGCTGGCCGGTGCGGGCTCGGCCGTGCCGCCGGCCGCCGCCTCGGACACCGGCGGCGGTGCGGCCGGTTCGACGGGTTCGGCCTGCTCCGCCGGCTCGGCCGCCGCGTCCTGCGGCGAGTCCGGTCCGGCGGCACCCCCGGGCGAGTCCGGTCCGGCTGCCGCGCCGTCCGGCGAGTCCGGTTCAGCGGGCTGGATCGGCTCCTCGCCGGTCCTCCATTCCCACGAGATGGGACCGCGCGGCGTGGGCGTGCGGTCGACCGGCCCGGCCGAGATCACCGCGGTCCGGTCCGCCGGGGCCGGCTGCGCGGGAAGCTTCTCGGCCGCCGGCGTGGCGCCGGCTGGCCGGCTGGCCGGCTCGTCCTCCCGCCGGTCGCGCAGGGTCAGCACCATGCCGACGACGACCACGGCCAGCAGGACGAGCGAGCCGCTGATGATCGGCCAGACCAGCGCCGGCCGGGCCATCGGGAAGCGCGCGGCCCGGTCGTGCAGGTTGAGACCCCCTGGCCCCGGGCTGCCGTCCGTGCTCGTACCGACGGTCACGCCGCTCTGCCCTGCGGGGGCGAAGATCTGGTACGACGCCTGCGTCTGCAGGACGCTCTGCCCGGACGGGCGCAGCACCGCACGTACCAACCCGACCAGCGGTGCCTCCGCCCGCAGCCGGGCCGGCACCGCCAGCGGTACCTGCACCGCCCAGGACTTGCCCGCGCCGACCGTGGCGATCGTGCACTCCGCGACCGTGGTCCGCTGCTTGCGGCAGCCGGCCGGCAGGGCACCGAACGTGACGCCGGCCGGCGCGACGACGCTGATCGTCCCCCCGGCCGGTACCTTGCCGGTGTTGGTCAGTTGCGCCTTGAGCGTGGCGGGTGCCGTCGCCTCGCGGCCGAGCTGCACGTCGAACACCTGGAGCTTGAGCCCGGGCGTCGGCGGGCCGGGCGGGAACACCACGCCCCAGCCGGTCGTGCCGCTCTTCGGCGTGGCGCCCGGGGCGGTCGCGGTGAAGAGCAGGCTGCCGCCGAGCGGTGCCAGCTTCCAGGCGTCCGGCGCCACCCGCAACGTGATCCGCAGCGACCTGGTCTCGCCCGGCCGCAGGTCAAGGGTGCAGGCGTTGGCGCAGCTCGCCGCCTGGATCCCCGCCGGCAGCGGGTAGGCGATCTGGAACGCGACCGTCTCCGCCACGGTGCCCACGTTCGTCGCGGTCATCGGGAAGGACGTCGTCGTCCTGCCCTTCCAGTACTCGCCGGTGAGCACCGCGTTGCCGGCGCTGACGCTGGCCCCCACCGCCGGCGTCGCGGTCTGGTCCGGCGGTCCGGGTGCGGGCGACGCGGGCGTGGGCGGTCCGGCCGTGGGGGTCGGATCGACCGGCGGGTTGGGGGACGGATCCCCTGCCGTGGGGCTCGGATCGGTCGGGGACTCGCCCGGGCTCGCCGGGATCGACGGGTCGGACTGCGCCACCGGACTCGGGTCCACTGCCGGGACGCGGATCCCGGTGATGCGCTGGTACTGCTCGCCGCGCGCACCGGCGGTGCCTTTGCCGGACTGCCCGCCGTCGGCGCCCCGGGAAGCGTCGAGGGTGCCCGCCTGCGCCAAAGACCGGCTCCGGCTGTGCTCCCCCGGGCCGTCGCCGCGGACCACACCGGTCGTGGCCTGCGCCTGGGCGGGCACGGCGCGCAGCGCCTGGATCGGGAGGGCGCACAGCAGCGCGGCCACCAGCCCCAGGCTGGCACCCGGCAACATCAACCATCCCGCGCGCATAGATCTTTCATTGTGGGGTGAGCCGGGCGCTGCGCGCACTACACAACGGACTCTGTTCAGGCGGTACGCTGCGCCATGTGGGTGGCTACCTGGGGTCATACGCCACGCTCGGGCTCCTGCTCGTAGTCGGTGCGGCGGTGTTCGGCGGCGCGCTGTCCGCCAACCGGCTATTGCGACCCGCACGACCAGCGGATCCCTTCGGTAAACGGGAGACCTACGAGTGCGGACTCGACCCGGTCGGCGGCGACTGGGCGCAGGCGCAGATCCGCTATTACCTGTATGCATACCTGTATGTGCTGTTCGCGGTGGAAAGTGTATTCCTTTTCCCGTGGGCGGTCGTCTACGCCCGCCCCGAGTACGGGCGCACCGCCGCGCTCGAGATGGCCGTGTTCGTCGGGGTACTCGCGCTCGGCCTGCTGTACGCCTGGCGCAAGCGCGTGCTGCGCTGGGTGTGAACGCTTACGCGAGCCCGCGGCGGGACACCGCGGGCTGCCGGTCGCCCCGCACCGCGGCGACCATGTCCAGCACCCGCCGGGTCGCCCGCACGTGATGTGCCCTGAAGACGCGGGCACCCTGCCAGGCCGACAGAGCCGTGGCGGCGAGGGTGCCCTCCAGCCGTTCCGCCACGGGCAGGTCGAGCGTCTCCCCGACGAAGTCCTTGTTGGACAGCGCGACCAGCACCGGCCATCCGGTGGCGACCAGCTCGTCCAGCCGCCGGGTGAGCTCCAGCGAGTGCCGGGTGTTCTTGCCGAAGTCGTGTGCCGGGTCGATGAGCACGCCATCCGCCCGTACCCCCAGACTCACGGCGCGCTCGGCGAGGCGGGTGACGGTGCCGACCACGTCGGCCACCACGTCGTCGAAGGCCGACCGGTGCGGCCTGGTCCGCGGGCTCATCCCGCCGGTGTGCGAGCAGACCAGGCCGGCGCCGGTGGCGGCGGCCACCTCGGCGAGTGCCGGGTCGGCCCCGGCCCAGGTGTCGTTGATCAGGTCGGCGCCCGCGGGTACCGCCTCGGCCGCCGCCTCGGCCCGCCACGTGTCGACCGAGATCACGATGTCCGGGAACGCGGCGCGCACCGCGGCGATCGTGGGCACGGTCCGCCGGATCTCCTCGGCCACGTCGACGGCGGCGCCGGGGCCGGCCTTGACCCCGCCGATATCGATGATGTCCGCGCCGTCGGCGACCGCGCGCTGCACCGCTTGTAACGCCGCGTCATCGCTGAAGGTGGCGCCGCGGTCGAAAAACGAGTCGGGGGTACGGTTCACGATCGCCATCACCGCCAGCTCGCCCGGCGCGAAGGTACGTCGTCCCAGGCGGAGCGGGTTTTTCACAGTGTTCTCCGATCGAGTGTCGAGCCTGAGCAGGCACAACGGGGTGGCCGGGGTGCCGGGGTCGCCCACGCACGGTAAGCGTGCCACGATCGACGCATGGGCCAGATACTGATCCTGCTCGTCGTCGCGCTCGTGGCAGCGGCGCTCGTCTTCGGTGTCGTTACCTTGATCACGGGGGGTGACCATGGACTGGAGCCGGTGGAGCCGGATGGCAGCGCGGTACCCCTGCCCGTGTCACGCCCGCTGACCGAGGTTGACCTGACCGCGGTGCGCTTCGACACGGCGGTGCGCGGCTACCGGATGGCCCAGGTGGATCAGGCGCTGCGCCGCGCCGCGTACGACCTCGGGTACAAGGAAGAGCTGATCAACGTGCTCGAAGCGGAGGTCGCGGCGTTGCGCGAGGGGCGGGCGGAGGACGCCGAGGCGCTGCGCAGGGCGAGGGAGAGCGCGGCCCGTCCGGCGGTGCCGGACGGTGGACCCCCGATCCCCGCCGCGCCGGCCGCCGCCTCGATCGAGGCGGGCGACACCGTCGGCACCGACGCGCCGGCGGACGGCGATGCGCCGGCGGCGACGGAGGTGCCGGCGGACGGCGATGCGCCGGCGGACGGCGACGCCGCGGCCGGTGCGGCGGATGCGGCGCAGGTCCCCGTCGAGGTGAGCGCGGTGGGCGATCCGGCCGGGGAGAAGGCGGACGCGCAGCAGTGACCGGCAACGGCAGAGCCCCCTCGGCCGCCGAACCCGGCGCGAGCGAGGTGACCGCGACCGTCATCGTGAACGCCCCGGCGCAACGGGTGTTCGCCGCCTTCACCGACTGGGAGCGGCAGGGCGAGTGGATCCCGTTCACCCAGGTGCGGATCGTGGCGGGCGACGGGGGCGAGGGCAGCGTCGTCGAGGCGGTGACCACGGTGGGTCCGGCCGTGCTGCGCGACGAGATGAAGGTGACCAGGCTGGATCCGCCGTACGAGGTGCGGGTGGTGCACCAGGGCCGGATCCTGCGCGGGCCCGGAGTGCTCCGCTGCACGCCGATGGCGGGCGGCCGCACCCAGGTGGTCTGGCACGAGTGGTTCCACCTGCCCGCCGGGGTCGTCGGCCGGCTGGCCTGGCCGGTGGTGTGGCCGGGATCCAAGGTGAGCCTGACCGGTGCGCTGCGCCGGTTCGCCCGCCTGGTCGAAGCGGGTACCCTGCCATAGTGGATCTCACGGTCGGACCTGACGGGCTGGCCCGGTGCGGCTGGGCCGGGAGCGCCACCGAGTACCTCGCCTACCACGACACCGAGTGGGGCAAGCCGATCCGTGACGACGACGGGCTCTACGAGCGGCTGACCCTGGAGGCCTTCCAGTCGGGACTGTCCTGGCTGACGATCCTCCGCAAGCGGCCGGCATTCCGCGCCGCGTTCGACGGCTTCGCCATCGCGAAGGTCGCCGGGTACGGCGAGACCGACGTGGACCGGCTGCTGGCCGACGCGGGGATCGTGCGCAACCGCGCGAAGATCGAGGCCGCGGTGGCCAACGCCCGCGCCGCGCTCGACCTGCCGGCCGGGCTGGCCGCCCTGATCTGGTCCTACGCGCCGCCGCCCCGCCGCCGTCGACCCCGGAGCTATGCGGAGGTGGCCGCGAAGACGCCGGAGTCCACGGCCATGGCGCGCGACCTGAAGAAGCGCGGGTTCCGGTTCGTCGGACCCACCACCGCGTACGCGCTGATGCAGGCGGCCGGGCTGGTCGACGACCACCTCGCGGGCTGCCACGTGAAATGACCACCTGGACCGTGCTGGTGCCGGCCGAGCGGTACGGGGAGGAGCGGCTGTACCGGCGCGACCGGCTGCCCCTGCCCGAGGTGCCCGGGCCGGTACCCGGCGACCGGGCGGTACTCGTGGCGGACGCGGAGCCGCCCGTGATCTTCGGTTGGGGGCGGGTGACCGGGTCGCGGGAGGTCGTCTACGACAGGCGCCTGTTCGACGCGCCCGTACCGGCCGGTGGCCTGCCCGCCGGACGGCTGGACGAGGACCGCTTCGCGGAGATCGAGAAGGCGGCCGGCGCGCCTGCCCGGCGGGCGACCTGGCTGGTGCGCGTGGACCTGCCGATCGAGGCCGAGACGCCCGGCGAGGCCGTGCGCCAGTTCTGGTCGTACCTGCGGGAGCTGGGCCCCCGCGAGCTGCCCGCGTACGTGGCGCCGCTGGGCGACGAGCTGGCCCTGCAGGCGTACGTGCTGGGCGAGGAGGCCAACCTCGACCCGGAGGAGGAGTAGTCCTACTTCCCGGTGAAGACCGGGCGCTGTTTGGCGACGAAGGCGGCCGTCGCCGCGCGGTGGTCCTCGGTGGCACCGGCGACCCACTGCGCGTGCAGCTCCGCGGCCAGCGCGTCGGCGAGGCTACCGGCCTCGGCCACGGCGAGTGCCCGCTTGATCGCGCCGTAGGCGACGGTCGGGCCGGCTGCCAGCCGCGCGGCCAGCGCCCGCGCCGCCGGTACGACCTCCTCGTCGGTCTCCGCCAGGCTGGTCAGCATGCCCAGCCGGGCCGCCTCTGGCGCGCGCACCGGCTCGGCGAGCAGCAGCAGCTCGATGGCCTTCGCGTGGCCGACGAGCCGGGGCAGGCTCCACGAGACGCCGGTGTCGCCGGCCAGCCCGACGTTGGCGAACGCCATCAGGAAGCTGGTCGACGGGCCGCCCACCCGGAAGTCTGCGAGCAGGGCCAGCGAGGCGCCGGCACCGGCCGCCACGCCCCGCACCGCGGCCACGACGGGCTTGCCGAGGCCGGCCAGCAGCGTCGCGATCGGGTTGTAGTGCTCCCGGACGGTACCCAGCGAGTCGCCCGTGGTCTTCTCCAGCGTCGCGACGTGCTCGCGCAGATCCTGGCCGACGCAGAACGCCCGGCCGGCGCCGGTGAGCAGCACGGCCCGGCACCCGGAATCCTCGTCCAGTTCGGCCAGGGTGTCGCGCAACGTCTCCTTGAGTGTCGCGTCGAGGCTGTTGAGCGAATCTGGGCGGTTGAGCGTCAAGGTCACCACGCCGTCGGTACGCTCGATCAACAGCGAGTCATCGGTCATGGTCGAGGGCCTTTCGTCAGGGCCTGCACGAGGAGTCGCGCCGTCGGCAGGGCTCCCGCCGACTGGGCGACGCACTGGTCAACATAGCGGTCGGCGGCCGGCCGCAGCCGCGCCGCGTGCTTGTCGAAGAAGGCGGCGGCGGCAGCGCCCGGCCAGCGCGGCGGCAGCAGCGCCGGGGGCAACTGCGGATCACGGAACAGGAAGGTGCGGAAGGAGTGGACGAGCCGGAACCGTGCCGCGTACGCGTCCTCGTCCGCGCTGGCCTCCCCGATCGGGCTCACCACCGGGCGCAGTTCGTGGACGAACGTCTCGTAGGCGTCGCCGATCTCGGGCAGGTTCCAGGCGCGCCGGACGAGAGTGGCGGCCCCCTCGGTACCGGCCGAGTGCCGGGCGGTGAACCGCTCGTACCGTACGCCCGCCTCGGACAGCACGGCCGGTACGTCCTGGCCCGGGCGGGTGGCCACCCAGGTGCCGTCGTCCACCCGCCCGTACCCGAGGAAGCTGAGGCTGGCGGCGAGCCGGTTGCGCACCCCGCGCGGCACCTGGGTGTCGAGCAGGATCAGGTCGAAGGTGCCGTCCCAGGCGACCCGGCCGGTGCGGTAGATCCGGCTGGCCGCGTCGTCCAGGCGCCTGGCCGCCTTCGAGGTCAGTGCGTACCCGGGGCCACCGGGCAGGCGTACCGGCTGCAGCCAGCCCTGCCGCACCATCCGGGACACCGCCGTGCGTACCGCCGGAGCCGCGATGCCCAGCGGAGCGAGCAGCCGTACCAGCGCGGACACGGGTGCCTGGCCGCCCCTCGGGCGGAGGTGGTCGCCGTACAGGTCGAACAGGGCCGAACGGGCCTGCATGACCGGATCTCACTCTCCCGTGGTCGCCGTGACCGGCCTCGCCGGCCGCCGGAAACGGGGCTCATTGTGACACTATCCGGACATCATCGCCAGGGTCCTGTCACATCCGCGCCGGGGCAGTTTGGGTCTGGGGACCTTCATCAGGGAAAATCATTAGTCGGCACTGCGTCGGGGTGGCCGCCCCGGGCGGCGGTGTCACTGTCTCGCGGGCCGAGGGAGCCGCTCTGGCCTGCTGAAGGTGCGAGGGGAGACAAGATGGCGGCGATGAAGCCGCGGACGGGTGACGGTCCGCTGGAAGTCACCAAAGAGGGCCGCGGGATCGTCATGCGGGTTCCGCTGGAGGGTGGTGGCCGGCTCGTCGTTGAGATGACTCCCGACGAGGCGAACGCGCTCGGGGACGCGCTCAGGGCCGCCACCGGCTGACTACTGGTCGACTCGCCACACTCCGCCCGGCCCGGACACCGGTCTGGTCACTCCGCTGTGCCTGGCGGGACGGGGTGTGGCGAGTCGTCACGTGAAGCGAGTCGTCACGTGAAGAAAGAAGGGAGCGGCGTGCTCACCGTACGGCTGTCCTCCGCCCGCACCGGCGCGCCCGTACTGGCGTTGCCGGTGTGCCCGGCTCCGGTGGACGCCGCCACGGGGCGGCTGCCGCCGGTGCCGGTACCGCTTCCGGATCCGTTGCCCGCCGAGCTCGACGCGTATCTCGACGCCGTCGAGCACACCGGGTCCGCGGGCAGCCTGCAGGTGCTGGTACGCCCGCTGCGCCGGCCCGGCCGGGTGCTGCTGGTGGGCGTCGGCGCGGGGGACGAGGCCGGCTGGCGCGCCGCGGGCGCGGCGGTGGCCCGCGCGGCGATGCGCGAGAACAGCCTGACCGTGGCGCTCGCCTCCGGGGCCGCCCCGGAGGCGCTGCGGGGGCTGGTCGAGGGCCTGCTGCTCGCCGCGTACCGGTTCCGCCTCGCGCCCGACAAGCAGCCCGGTACGCGCGCGCTGCGCCAGGTCACGATCGCGGTGGACGACGCGGAGCGCTACGGCGGCATGCTGGCGCGGGCGCGCTGCGCGGCCGAGCTGACCTGCCTGGCCAGGGACCTCACCAACACGCCCAGCCTGGAGAAGTCGCCGGCCTGGTTCGCGAGCCGGGTGGCCAGGGCCGCCGCCGGTACCTCGGGCCTGCGGCTGACCGTCCGCGAGCCGCGCGAGCTGGCGGCGGAGGGCTTCGGCGGCATCCTCGCGGTCGGCGGCGGGTCCAGTCGCGGCCCGCGCCTGGTCGAGCTGGGCTGGCGTCCCCGTGGTGTCCGGCGGCACGTGGTGCTGGTCGGCAAGGGGATCACGTTCGACACGGGCGGTATCTCCATCAAGACGCGCGACGGCATGAAGCTGATGCGCAAGGACATGGCCGGGGCCGCGGCCATCGTCGCGGCGACCCTGGGCGCGGCCCGGCTGGGCCTGCCGGTCCGGGTCACCGCGCTGGCGCCGCTCGCCGAGAACATGCCCAGCGGCAGCGCCTGGCGCCCGGGCGACGTGGTGCGCCACTACGGCGGGCAGACCACCGAGGTGCTCAACACCGATGCCGAGGGGCGGGTCGTGCTGGCCGACGCGCTGAGCTACGCGGCCCGGCGGCTGAACCCGGACGTGCTGGTGGACCTCGCCACCCTGACCGGGGCCACCGCGGTCGCGCTCGGCAAGCGTACGGCCGCGCTCTACAGCGAGAACGACGAGCTGGCGGCGCAGCTGCGCGCGGCGGCGGCAGCAGCGGGGGAGAACATGTGGCGCATGCCCCTGCCCGACGACTACCTGGAGCTGTGCGCCAGCGACCTGGCCGACGTCGCCAACGTGACCCTCGACGGCACCGCCGGCTCGGTGGCGGCCGCGCTGTACCTCCGCGAGTTTGCCGGTGCCGCCCGCAACCACTGGGCACACCTGGACATGTCGGCGCCGTCGTGGGCTGACGGCGCCGACGGGGAACTGTCCAAGGGTGCCACCGGCTGGGGGGTGCGCACGCTGCTGCGCTGGCTGGAGACTCAGTAGGCGGGTGTCTGGGCAGGCGGGTGTCTGGGTGGGCGGGTGTCGGGGTAGGCGGGTGTCGGAGTAGGCGGGTGTCGGGTCAGGCCGCGGCCGGTCGCGGCTGGCACGCGTTCTGCTCGAGCCAGCCGAGGCCGGTGCGGCACAGGTAGGCCCACCAGCCGACGTAGGGCCCGTACCACTCCCGCAGCCAGTCGGGTGAGGGTGGGTCCGCGCCGTACACGGCCCGGGCGGCGGTGCTGAACTGGGGCATCTGCAGCGGTACGTCGTCGGGCCGCCCGAGGGCTCGCAGCAGCAGCGCGTGCGCGGTGAAGCCGCCCACGCCCCGGACCGCCAGCAGCGCGTCGCGCGCCCGGGCGTATGGCACCTCGCGCAGCCACTCCTCGTCGAGCTCGGCGACGCCGTCGATCACCTCGCGCAGCCGCCGGGCGCGCTGCCCGCCGCCCGCGTGCGCGGTCAGGTCGGTGTCGCGGAGCGTGCCGAGCTCGGGAAAGGCGACATGGGTGACCCCGCCGACGGTCAGCCGCGGACCGAAGTCGGCGGCGATCTGGCGCTTGCGCGAGGCCGCGAACCACTGGGTCGAGCGCTGGGTGAGCGTGAAGTAGACCACTGCCTCCGACCACGATGCGAACCGCACCTGGTGCAGGCCCTCCGTCACGGACAGGATGGGAGTCATCGCCGGGTCCCGCCAGGCCCGGTCGAGGAAGGGTGCAAGGTTGTCCGCCAGGCCCAACCAGCGACCCGCCGCCGCCTCAACGGCCGCGGCTTCGGCCGGCGTCAGCGGTTGCCCGGCGAAGACGGTCAGGGCGATGCCACCGCCGTCCGGGCTCGCGGACAGCTCCACGACGACGGCCTGGTCCGGCCGGCCCGGCCGGACCAGGGCCTTGCGCACCCGCTCGCCGGAGACCGACTGGTCGCCCGCGCACGGCGCGAACCCGGTCAGCGCCCGCAGCGAGGCACCCAGAGCGAACGGCTCGACGGCCGGCAGCAGCGCGCGGTGGTGGACCGAGCCGACGCTGCGCCTGGCGGCTTCCAACGCATCCATGCGGACACCGTGCCGCACGGGTACGACACTTCCGCCCGGGAACGCAGCCGGAGCCGCCCTTTGGCGGAGGCGAGCACGGCTGAAGGCAGCGCTACCGCTTGACGGCCGCCAGCAGCCCGTCGCCGACCGGCAGCAGCGCCTGCACCCACTCCTCGGCCTCGCGCAGGGCCTTGAGCACCTCGCGCAGCGCCGCCGTGTCCGCGTCCCGCGCGGCCGGGTCGGCGATCCGGCCGCCGGCCAGCGCACCGTTGACGGCGAGGATGCCCCCCGTGCGCAGCAGCCGCAGGGCCGCCGCGATGCAGGCCTCGTGCTCCTCGGGGCCACCGTCCACGAAGACGAGGTCGTACGCGCCGTCGGAGAGGCGGGGCAGCACGTCCAGGGCACGACCGGTGATGATCCGGGTGCGCGAGGGCGCGTACCCCGCCTCGACGAAGATGCGCCGCGCCATCCGCTGGTGCTCCGCCTCCACGTCGATCGTGGTCAGTACCCCGTCCGGGCGCATCCCGCGCAGCAGCCACAGGGCGCTCACGCCGGTACCCGTGCCTATCTCGACCACTGCCTTGGCCGCGCCGGCCGCCGCCAGCAGGCGCAGCGCGGCGCCGGCCCCGGGCTGCACCGGCGCGAGCCCCACCTCGCGGGCCAGGCCGCGGGCCACGTGCAGGATGCTGTCCTCGGGCGGGTACGCCTCGGCGAACTCGCGGGCTTGCGCGGTGACCGGATGTGGCGCCTTGGCGGTCGTGACGATGGCGCACCTCCTTACGTCGGGCTCGGCGGTGAGCTGGGATTCGGGCGATGGCGGCCGGGTATGAGCCAGCCTAGGCAACACCGCACCGGCTTGCGACGCGCCGGGCCGTGGGATGCTGGATGGGCGGAACGGACAGGAAGGTGCCGATCGTGACGGACGGTTCGGCTTGGCGGCCGGGCGGTGGCCCCGACGGAGTGGGCCGGTACGCGCAGCAGCCGAGCGGTGTTACCTCACCTGCCCCGTACGGCCCGCCCGGCGCGGCGCCCCGACCCGAGGCAACGGGTGGGTACCCGTCGCCGTGGTGGTCCGAGGCGCTGACCGATCCGTGGCGTGATCCCGGCGCGCCCTCGGCCGTCGTGATCCGGTCGCCGGCCTCCGCGCCGGCTGCCGCGCCGGTCGCGGCTGCCACGATCGAGATCCCGGCCCGCCGGGGGCTCGGCGTCATCTTCCTGATGGTGCTGGTCACCGCGCTGCTCGCCGGTTCGCTCGGCGGCACCCTGGGCTACGTGTTCGCCGGTGGTGGCGGCGGCGGGCGCACGGTGCTCGGCAACGCCACCGGCGGCACCGCCCCGCTGGCACAGCGCGCGCCCAACTCGCTGGCCGGCGTGGTGCAGCGGGTGCTGCCCAGCGTGGTGACCATCAAGATCGGCACCAGCAGCGGGTACAGCCTCGGCTCCGGCTTCATCGTCTCGACCGACGGGTACGTCGTGACCAACGACCACGTGGTCGAGGGCATCAACGGGACGGCGACGGTCATCTTCAGCGACGCGAGCGTGGCCGCGGCCCGGCTCGTCGGCGCCGACCAGGAGTCCGACATCGCGGTGCTCAAGCTCGGCAGGACCAGGCTGCCGGCGGTCGAGTTCGGCAATTCGGACCGGATCGCGGTCGGTGACCCGGTGCTCGCCTTCGGCGCGCCGCTGGCCCTGTCCAACACCGTCACCTACGGGATCATCAGCGCGCTGAACCGCACCATGGAGGCCGACGAGCCGGGCGGGCCGAGCCGGTACTACGCGGCGATCCAGACCGACGCCGCGGTCAACCACGGCAACTCGGGCGGGCCGCTGGTCGACGCCGCCGGGCGGGTGATCGGGGTCAACTCCGTGATCAAGTCGCTGGCGTCCGACTCGCAGGACGCGGGCAACATCGGGCTGGCCTTCGCGATCCCGGTCAACCAGGCCAAGCGCATCGCGCTGGACATCATCGAGACCGGGCACTCCCGGCGCACGGTCATCGGGGCCAAGTTGCGCGACACGTACAGCAACCCGGAGGGCGGCGTGCAGCTCGACACGGTGGAGGCGGGCGGGCCGGCGGCCCGGGCCGGGCTGAAGCCGAGCGACGTGCTCATGAAGATCGATGGAGTTCCGCTGGACCAGCCGAGCGACCTGATCGCCGTGGTCCGCAAGTACGCGCCGGGAGACGCGGTGCGGGTGGACTACCGGCGCGGGTCGGCCACGGCTACCGTACAGGTGACACTGGCGGCTGACGCGAAGTAGGCAGAGGGGGCGGGATGTTCGGGCTGGAGAACCTCGACGGCTGGAAACTGCTCGTCCTGCTGCTTCTCGGCATTTTCATCTTCGGGCCGGACAAGCTGCCCAAGGCGATCGCCGACGGGGTGCGCATGCTGCGCAACGTGCGCGACATGGCCCGCAACGCCACCAGCGACCTGAGCCGGGAGCTGGGCACCGACATCCAGCTCGAGGACCTCAACCCGAAGGCCCTCATCCGCAAGCACCTGCTCAGCGAGGAAGACGAGCAGACCCTCCGCAAGCCCCTGGAGGACCTGTACCACGACGTCCAGGCCGACGTGAAGGGGCTCGGCGCGGAGATCAGCGACACCGCGGCCGCCCTGGATCACCGGACGCCCACCAGCGAGCCCGCGCCTGTCGAGGCGCGCCCGAAGATCCGGCACGCGGTCGACGCCGACGCGACCTGAGGGGGCCTGAGGGGGAGGGTCAGCCCTTGGTCGCTGGGGACAGGCCGAGCGGCTTGCCGATCAGCGACTCCCGGCGCACCGCGAGGCGGCTCGCCACCTCGGCGAGCGCGGTCGCCGCGGGCACGTCCGGCGCCGCCAGCACGATCGGGGTACCGGCGTCGCCCGACTCCCGGACCCGCGTGTCGAGCGGGATCTGGCCGAGCAGCGGTACCGGCGCCCCGGTCAGCCGGGTCAGCGAATCCGCGACGGCCTGACCGCCACCGCTGCCGAAGATCTCCATCCGCTCGCCGGTCGGCAGCGCCAGCCAGGACATGTTCTCCACGACGCCGACGAGCCGCTGGTGGGTCTGCAGCGCGATCGCGCCGGCCCGCTCGGCGACCTCGGCCGCGGCGGCCTGTGGCGTGGTGACGACCAGGATCTCGGCGCTGGGCAGCAGCTGGGCCAGCGAGATCGCCACGTCACCGGTACCCGGTGGCAGGTCGAGCAGCAGCACGTCGAGGTCGCCCCAGTACACGTCGGCGAGGAACTGCTGCAGCGCCCGGTGCAGCATCGGCCCACGCCACACGACCGCCGCGTTGCCCTGCGTGAACATGCCGATCGAGATGACCTTCACACCGTGTGCCTGCGGTGGCATGATCATGTCTTCCACCTGCGTCGGTCGCGCCTGGGTGCCGAGCATCCGCGGTACCGAATGGCCGTAGATGTCCGCGTCGACCACGCCGACGGACAGCCCCCGGGCGGCGAGCGCGGCGGCCAGGTTGACGGTCACGCTGGACTTGCCCACGCCACCCTTGCCGCTGGCCACCGCGTACACCCTGGTCCGGGAGCCCGGCTGGGCGAACGGGATGACCGGCTCCGCGGCGCCGCCGCCGCGCAGGCCCTGCTGCAGCTCGCGGCGCTGCTCCGCCGTCATCACACCGAAGTCGATCTCGACGCCGCGCACGCCCGCCACCGCGCCGACCGCGGCGGTGATGTCGGTGCGCAGCTTGTCGCGCAGCGGGCAGGCGGCCACGGTGAGCAGGATGTCGACGTGTGCCACACCGGTGTCGTCGAGCCGCACCCCGGCCACCATGCCGAGGTCGGTGATGGGGCGGCGGATCTCCGGGTCGTCCACGGTCGCCAGCGCGTCGCGGATGGCGGATTCGATGGTTGCGGTGGGTGCCGACATGCGCACCATGCTACGTCCCGCGGAGGTCACTCTTCCGGGGGAGCGCGGCCGCGAACCCCCGCGCGGCTGGACACCCATGTCCGAAGGATGAGACAATCGACGGGCCGCGCCGCGCGCCTAGCCCCTTGAGGCGCGCGGCGACTGCTGTTCCCGTGAGTCCGCCGGCGCTCCGGCCAGATCGTCGTCCAGCTCATCGTAGGGTTCGTCCAGCGTGTCCGTGTCGGTTTTGGCCCGGGACCGCTTCGCCTCCCGGCGCTCCTTGCGTTCCAGCTTGTGCCGGCGGTGGCTCGCCTCGTCCAGCTCCTCCACCAGCCGCACCAGCTCGGAGCGCACGAAGTCGCGGGTGGCCACCTCGCCCAGCGCGATCCGCAGCGAGGCGATCTCGCGCGACAGGTACTCGGTGTCCGCCTTCTGCATCGCCGCCCGGCGCCGGTCCTCCTCCATGATCAGCCGGTCCCGGTCGGCCTGGCGGTTCTGCGCGAGCAGGATCAGCGGTGCGGCGTAGGACGCCTGCGTGCTGAAGAACAAGTTCAAAAGAATAAATGGGTACGGGTCCCAGCGGAGCCCGTACAGGCCGATCACGTTCAGCGCGATCCAGAGCAGTACGAAGATCGTCATGTACGCGATGAACTGCGCGGTGCCCATGAACCGCGCGAACACCTCGGCGAAGTGCCCGAACGTCTCGCCGGACAGCCGCGGCAGGCGCAGCCGCCGGGGTACCCGCGGCTGGTCCAGTCGATTGCCGGCGTGCGGGCCGCTCCACCCGACCCGGCGCAGCTCAGCCACGGTCGCTCCGGGGTGTGCCGGTGCGTATGCCGCGGCTCGGCGCCGCGAGCATCGGCTCGTGATCGCGGTCGCGCCAGTCGCGCGGCAGCATGTGGTCCAGCACGTCATCCACGGTGACCGCGCCCACCAGCCGGTTCTTCTCGTCCACGACCGCGATCGCGACGAGGTTGTAGGTCGCCAGCCGCCGGGTGATCTCGGGCAGCGGAGTGTCCGGGTCGAGCGGGTCGATGTCGTTGTCCACCACACCGCCGAGGATCTCGGCGGGCGGCTCGCGCAGCAGCTTCTGGAAGTGGACCATGCCCAGGTAGCGGCCGGTCGGCGTGGCCATCGGCGCCCGGGCCACGAAGACCTGCGCGGCGACCGCGGGTGCCAGCTGCGGCTCCCGGATGCGGGCCAGCGCCTCGGCCACCGTGGCGTCCGGCGTGAGGACGACCGGCTCGGAGGTCATCACGCTGCCCGCGGTCCCGGGCTGGTACACCAGCAGCCGCCGCACCGGATCGGCCTCCTCGGGCTGCATCAGGTCCAGCAGCACCTGCTGCTCCGGCTCGGGCAGCTCGGCGAGCAGGTCGGCGGCGTCGTCCGGGTCCATCTCCTCCAGCACGTCCGCGGCCCGCTCCGGCTCCAGCGCCGAGATGATCTCAACCTGGTCGTGCTCGGGCAGCTCCTCCAGCACGTCCGCGAGGCGCTCGTCGTCCAGCGCGGTGGCCACCTCGACCCGCCGGCTGTCGGACAGGTCCTGCAGCACGTTGGCCATGTCGGCCGGACGCATGTTGTCCAGCACCGCCAGCAGGCTCGCGGTGCCCTGCCCGACCGGCGCCCCGACCAGCCCGTTGACCTCGTGCCAGTCGACCTGGCGCAGGTGGCCCCGGCGGGACAGCCGCCCGGTCACCTCCCGTACCGCGACCCGGCGCAGCGACCATTCGCCGGTGCGGTCGGACTCCATGGCCACGTCGACGACGACCGCCGGCCGGCCGGTGTCGGCGATCGTGACGCGCCGGTCCAGCAGCTCCTCCAGCACGAGCAGCTCGCCGGGGCGCTTCTCGAACCGGCGCAGGTTGAGGGTGCCGGTGCCGAGCAGGACCGAGTCCGGCTCGATCGCGGTGATCCGGCCGATCGGCAGGAAGATGCGCCGGCGCAGCGGCATCTCGGCGACCAGGCCGACGATGCGCGGCGGCTGGCCACCCCCGCGCAGGCGCGCCACCGCGTCCCGTACCCGTCCGACCTGGTCACCGTTGGGATCGAAGACGGCGAGGCCGGCGAGCCGGGCGACGTACACCCTGGTCGACGCGGTCACGTGGCCAAGACTAGTGGCCGCTACGCCGATCCTCGCGGGAGGAGCGGCATTCGCCGCACTACGTTGGGTTCATGCAGAGTCTGCGGTACGAGATCGTCGACGTGTTCACCGACCGCCCGTTCACCGGCAACCCGCTGGCCGTGGTCTTCGACGCCGAGCCGCTGGAAAGCGGGCAGATGCAGGCGCTGGCCCGCGAGTTCCACCTCTCCGAGACCGTCTTCATCCTCAAGCCCGTCGCGCCGCAGGCCACGTACCGGGCGCGCATCTTCACGCCGGAGGCCGAGCTGCCCTTCGCCGGGCATCCCAGCGTGGGCGCGGCGGTCACGCTGAGCCGGCGCGACGGGCGGCCGGCCGGCGAGGTGGTGCAGGAGTGCGGCGCCGGACTGCTGCCCATCCACGTGTACGAGGGCGGGAAGGCGCGGCTGACCGGCGGTACCCCCACGGTCGGTCCGGAGTTGGACCCCGCGCCGCTGCTCGCGGCCGCCGGCCTGACCGCGGCGGACTACGTCGGTCCGGCGCCCCGGCTGGCCGGCTGCGGCCTGGAGTTCCCTTACCTGTCCGTACGGGCCGACGCGGTCCGGCAGGCCGCGGGCGACCCGGCCACCGCGCGGGCCCACGGCATCCCCCAGGTCAGCGTGCTGCACTGGGACGCGGCGAAGGCCAGTGCCCACGCCCGCGTGTTCTGCCCGGGCCTCGCGGTGCCCGAGGATCCGGCGACCGGCTCGGCGGCCCTCGGGCTCGGCGTCTGGCTGGTCGAGTCGGGCCTGCTGAGTGGCTCGGGCGAGCACTCCTACCGGATCCGGCAGGGCGCGGAGATGCTCCGACCCTCCACTCTGGACTGTACGGTGACCGTGGTCGCCGGCCACGCCGTCGCCGCGACCGTCGCCGGCCACGTGGTACCCGTCGCCGCCGGGCAGATCGCGGTGCCGCCCTTCATCGGCTGATTCACGACCCCCGCACCCGGTGCAGGCGGAACGGCTTGGCGGTGCGCCGGGTCGCCGGCGTCGGTACCGGCGGCGCCGCACCGGACTCCGCGGGCAGGCCGGCGCCGGCCCCGGTCGGCTCTCCCGCGGGTGCCAGCCGGCTCACCACGCAACCGGCCGCCCACCGGGTCACGGTCTCCTGGACACCGCCGGACGCGTTGAGCCGCTTGCCGGCCAGCTGCGGTACCACCCGGTCCCACTCCTCGCCGCCCGGCTCGACCCGGGTCACGGTCGCCGGCCAGGTGACGATGCGCCCGCCGTGGTCGCCCCGCGCGGTCACCTCCATCGTCGCCGCGCCGGCCAGGCCCGGGGCCGGCTGCTCGCCCGGCCCGCTGACGACGTACAGGAAGCCGTCCAGCCACAGGCACCACACCGGGTACGCCCCGGTACCGGGTGTGGCCAGCCAGGCCACGACCGCCTTCTTCATGGCCTCCTCGATCAGCGGATGCATGCCGTCATCCTGTCACGGGGACTCCTGTCCACGAACTCCGTCGAGGTGTAGCGCGCCACGGTCAGCCCGGCCGGCCAGCCCCCGGCCGGCCAGCCCCCCTTGACCAGCAGCGCGGCCAGGAAGCGGTCCGGGTCCGCGAGCTTCTGCCAGACCGCGGGGAGGAACGTCGCGCGCTGCCCGCCGGCGGCCAGGAGCAACCCGTCCACCCCGGGCCGCAGCCGTTCGAGCAGCTCGTCGCGGCTGTCCACCGGTACCGGCTCGGGGCTGGTCAGGACCGACACCTTCACGTCCAGCCAGGCCCAGTCCGCCTCGGTGACCTCGGGGAGGCGGGGATCCTTCATCGCCCGCCGCGCGTTGCGCAGCACGTCGAGGTACAGCGGTCGGGCCGCGTCGAGGGTGCCGACGCAGCCGCGCAACCGGCCGCGGTTCTCCAGCGTGACGAACGAGGCGCCGAGCGCGCGCAGCGCCAGCGGTTCGGGCGGCCGGCCATCCGGCGACTGGTCCAGCAGGTGGGCTGCGACGGTCGCGACGGCGAGCCGTACCAGGGTCGAACCCTCCGCCGGCGTCAACGTCGAGCTCGCCCGCCGCTCGCTCACGTACTCAGCGTAGTTCGCCAGGTCCCCGCCGGTCGATTGACGGCCGGACCGGGCTCCCACCGATAGGATCGCGGCATGACGCCGGAAGAGGTCGGCGCCCGGCTGGCCGGCCTGGTCGCGGGCGGGGTCGCTGCGGTATCGGACGGGGGCGCCTACGCCCGCGCCACGGTCGACGTGCCGGTGACCGCCTGGCGGCCGGCGATCAGCGCGGCCCGTGACGACGCGGAGCTGGACTGCGACTTCTTCGACTGGCTGTCCGCAGTGGACGAGTTGGCCGAGGGCTTCACGGTCGTGGCGCACGTGTGGTCGACCACCCGCCGGCACGGCGTGCTGGTGCGCACCCGGTTACCCGGCGGGGACGCCGCCGGGCTGCCCTCCATTGTGGACACCTACCCCGGCGCGGCCTGGCACGAGCGGGAGACGTACGAGATGTTCGGCGTGGACTTCACCGACCATCCCGGCGGGCTGCGGCCGTTGCTGCTGCCGCCGGAGTTCGAGGGCCACCCGCTGCGCAAGGACTTCGTGCTCGCCGCCCGGGTCGCCAAGCCGTGGCCCGGTGCCAAGGAGCCCGGTGAGTCGCACGACCCGAGCGCCGGGCGCCGCGCCCCGATGCGACCGCCCGGCGTACCCGCGCCAGGGGAGTGGGGGCCCGCCTGATGCCGGTCTGGCTGGAGGTCGTGCTGCGGGTGCTCGGGGTCGTCGTCGCCTTCCTCACGCTGCCGCTGATCGTCGGGCAGACCGAGCACAAGGTGATGGCGCACATGCAGGGCCGGCTGGGCCCGATGTACGCGGGCGCCTTCCACGGCTGGGCACAGCTCATCGCCGACGGGGTGAAGTTCGCGCAGAAGGAGGACGTGTCGCCCCGGGCCGCGGACGGGCCGGTGTTCCGCATCGCTCCGCTGGTCGCGCTGCTGCCCTATCTGGTGGCGCTGCTGGTCATCCCGCTCGGGCCGGGGGACTGGCTGGTGGGGCAGCCGCTGGACGTCGGGCTGTTCCTGGTGCTCGCCGTGGTGGGCGTGGGCGTGGTTTCGGTGTTGATGGCGGCGTGGTCCAGCGCCAACAAGTACAGCCTGCTGGGCGGGTTGCGGGCGGCGGCCCAACTGCTCGGGTACGAGCTTCCGTTCGTCCTCGCCGCGGCCTCGGTGGCCATGGCCGCCGGTACCCTCAGCCTGCCCGGCATCGTCGCGGCCTGGCGGCCGTGGTGGCTGCTGTGGCAACTGCCGGCGATGGTGGTGTTCTTCCTCGCCGGCGTGGCCGAGATCCGGCGGCCCCCGTTCGACATGCCGATCGCCGACTCCGAGCTGGTCTTCGGCTACATGACCGAATACACCGGGCTGCGCTTCGCGTTCTTCCTGCTGGCCGAGTACGTCGGCATCGTGGTGATCGCGGCGCTGACCACCGTGCTGTTCCTGGGCGGCTGGAAAGGCCCGTTCGACGCGCAGCTCGGCTGGCTGTGGACGCTGGTCAAGGTGTTCGCGGTCTCCTTCGTGATCATCTGGTTCCGGGTCGCGTTCCCCCGCCTGCGGGCCGACCAGTTGCAGCGGCTGTGCTGGCTGGTGCTGGTACCGGTGTCGCTGGGGCAACTGGTGCTGACGGCGGTGGTCCGAGTCAACTAGTTCCTTGACTGAGTCAAGGATCTGGCTAGGGTGGATCCCATGCCGGACCTCGTCGCCACCGTGCGGGACTTCAACCGCTTCTACACCAACGTGATCGGGGTGCTGCGCGGCGGCCTGCTGGACACCCCGTACACGCTCACCGAGGCACGGGTGATCTTCGAGCTGGCGCAGCGGGATGCGATGGAGGCGACCGAGTTGCGGCGCGAGCTGTACATCGACGCCGGGTACCTGAGCCGGATCCTGAGCCGCTTCGCCACGGACGGGCTGATCGGCCGGCAGCGCTCGGGCGCCGACGCGCGGCGGCAGGTCATCCGGCTGACCGCGGCCGGCCGGCAGGCGTACGCGATCCTCGACGAGCGCTCCGGCACCGAGATCACGTCGATGCTCGACCGGCTGGGCGGGGAGCAGCGGCAGCGGCTGGCCGGTGCCATGGCCACGATCCGGGAGGTGCTCGGCGAGGCACCCCGCCCGAGGGCGTACCTGATCCGCCCGCCCCGCCCGGGCGACCTGGGCTGGGTGATCGCCCGCAACGGCGCGACCTACGCCGAGGAGTACGGCTGGGACGTCACGTACGAGGCGCTCGTCGCGCGGATCGTCGCCGACTACGCGGCCGACCGGGACCCGCGCCGGGAGGCGGCCTGGATCGCCGAGCTGGACGGATCTCCGGTCGGCTGCGTGTTCTGCGTGCGGCGCGACGAGGAAACCGCGCAACTGCGCCTACTGCTGGTCGAGCCGGCGGCTCGCGGGTTGGGGATCGGGGGCCGGCTGGTGGACGAGTGCCTGGCCTTCGCGAAGCAGGCCGGGTACCGGCGCATCATGCTCTGGACCAACGACGTGCTCGCCGAAGCCGGTCGCGTCTACGAGCGGGCCGGGTTCGTGCTGCGCGACGAGGAGCGGCACCACAGCTTCGGCCACGACCTGGTCGGCCAGACCTGGTGGAAAGACCTGTGAG
>JBBWZQ010000084.1:0-25522 GCA_039649115.1 Micromonosporaceae bacterium
CGGGTCTCCTGGGTCCGGTCCGATCTCCTGCAGTTGTTGGTGCTGGTGGTGGTGTTCAGGTTGGGGTGGGCAGGGTGTTGAGGCGGTGCCAGCACAGGGCGAACGCGTCGCGCCAGGGCCAGGTTGCGCTGATGGTCAGCCACCGCCGCCGGGCGTGATGGGCGAGTTTCGCGGGCAGGTGCCAGAGGCGATACCGCAGCGTGTCTGGTTCGGCGTCGCGGAGGTCGGGTTGGTCATGCAGGCCGAGCAGCCGGGTCCAGGTGTCGAGGTCGGCGGCGAGATTGCAGGCGAGGACCCAGCCTCGGTTGACGGTCCAGGACTGCGAGGGCAGGTTCCGCAGACCGGTGGCCTTGTTGGTGCGGACCCGGTCCTCGACGGTGGCGTGGCTTCGGTGTAGCACGTCGATCCATTGTGGATGGTGTGATCCGGGCACCCGGTGGATCCGGGTGATGTTGGTGGCCACGATGGCGTACCGCCATCCGGTGGACCGTTCCAGGGCGGTGAGCTTGGCGCGTTGCCGTGCGGCGGGCCGGGTCCGCCGCACGATCAGACGCTGACCGGCCGGCCAGCCTTCACGGGTGCTCAGACCGGTCAGTTCAGCCACGCCCGCTTCGGGTTGCACGGTGGCGTCCTGGTGTAGGGCGGCGGTCCAGGCGTTGGCGGGCAGGGCGGCGATGGCCGACTCGTCGGCGTCGGTGATCGTCCACCCCACGGTGTAGCGCACGGTGCGTCGGCTGGTGTTGAGCGCCTCGATGTGCGCCAGCAGGTCGTGGGTGGCGCCGGCACCGTCGATCCGGATCAGGATCTTCGCCCGCGCACCGGGCGGGAGTTACCCGATCGCGTCGCTCAGCACCCGGATGTGGTCGGCCACGGTGTTCGACCCGGCGTTGCCGGGCCGCAGCAGCATGGCCAGGGACTCGCCGGTGTTGGCGCACCACGCGGCGAGCGGGTGAAAGCCGTAGCCCCGCTTGAATGTCGCCGCCGCTCCGGCCTTGACACTGTGCGCGGTGATCAGCGTGGCGTCCAGATCGATCACGACCCACCCGGTCAACAGTTTGCCGGCCACGCACAGCCACGGGAACCCGCCCGGGCGCAGGGTCAGCAGATGCCACACATGCCGGCGTACCCGCGCCCGGACCTTGCCGATCCGGGCCAGACCGGTCTCGTCGATGTCGTCCAGGGTCCGGCGGGCGGTCGAGTCCGACGGCGGGGTACCGAACACTCCCGCCTGGTGGGCGAGGAGATCGATGTCGGACAGACACACCGCCCCGAGGGTGATCGCGACCGCGAGATCGACCAGGACCACACCCCGGTCCCACCAGCCCGGGCCTTTGCCGGTCGGAAACACCGCACCCAGCGCGGCGGTCAGCCCCACCCGGTCGGCGCAGCGACGCAGCAGCACCGCCCCGGCGTGCCCGACCAGACCCTTACCGCAGGTGCTCACCGACAGCTTCTCGTGCCAACCAGTACGCTTGCTCACCAGGAAGGTGCCCCTGATTCTCTGCAGGACTTGATCTAGACACTCAAATCCTCGCAGGCCAGGTGCACCTTCTCTGCATCAACCCCTACCGATGACCAACCCGTCTGAATAGCCGAGGTCAAGGGGTCTCCCATGCCTGCCCAACGGCTGTTCCGTGTCGTCGTGCCTATCGTCGCCGTATCGGCCGCGGCATTGATGTGGGCGGCACCCGCCCAGGCTGCCGATCCTGGCCCGGTCCGACTCCTGATCGATCCCGCCGACACGCAGATTCACGCGATCGACGCCCCGGTCAGATTGCAGAGCTGCGTCGGCATCCCCGGTGGGGCGAAGCGCGGCGTCGACGGCTGGGTGTTCGACCAGCCGATTACGGTGCTCGATGGACCGTCGTACGTCATCGGGTACATCGATGCCCGGTCCGGCACGGCCGTCCCCGTGATCCTGGAGATTCTGCCCGACCGGATCGGTCTCGTACTGTTCAACGGCGGCCAGCCCGATCCGACCGCGCCGCTACAGCCGGTACCCGACGGCGTTATCGGTGGGATGCTCGACGGCGGTATGGGGGGTGCCTGGCTGCAGACCCCAGCCGGCTGGGAGCTTGTGTTCGGTGTCGACAACGCCCAGTCCGGTACGGCCACTGCGTCCACGTTCGGCCTGACGGCCGTCTGTCTGCCGACGGCCGAGTCGCAGTCGCCCACCCCGTCGCCGGTCGCGGCCAGCCCTAGCCCTTCGCCAGTGTCGCCCTCGACCGTGCCCACGACCGGGGCCGGCGGTGGGACCGGCGGCGGCAACGCCGGCCTGCCGGTCACCGGCAGCCCGACCGCGCCGCTGGTCGCAGTCGGCGCGCTGCTGACCGGGCTCGGCGGTGCACTGCTCCTCGTCCGGCGACGGCGCAGCACCGCGGATCCCGACGCATGAGAGGCGCCCCCCGGATCGCGGTCGCCGTCATTTTCCTGCTGCTCGGCGGCTGTGTCCGGTCGGTACCCGACGCCCAGCCGGTGCACACCCTGAGCCTGAGCAACACGCTGCTGCCTCCGTCACCCTTGGTCGTCGGAGCGTCGTCGTCAGCGCCCCCGACGTACACGGGTCCAGGGCCGAACCCGCGCCCGGCCGGCCGTACTTCGGCGCCGGCACCGAAGCCGCAGACCACCGCCAGTCCACCCCGGTCTGCGCCCGTACCGTCGGCCGCCCAGTTGCGCGCCGCGCTGCTTGGTCCGGCCGACCTCCCCGGGTTCAGCCAGGACAGCAAGGACGAGTCGCCGATCGGGTCGACGCCGGCCTGCCCCGCACTCGACGACGACTTTTCCGGATCGGCCACCGCCACCGCCGGGGCGCTGTTCAAGAAATCGGCCACCGGCCCGTTCATCCGGGAGCGGCTGAGCCAGCTCAGCACCGGTAGGGCCAGCGCCGCGGTGAGTACGATCGCCGGGCTGCCGCGCCGATGCCCGTCGTTCACCGAGGACGTACCGCAGCTCAACGGCACCGTGCGGTTCACCGTGATCTCGTTGAGCACCCCGCGGATCGGCGACGGTATCGCCGCCTTCCGGCTGACGATGCGCCCGGACAGTGCGCCCGGGTTCGCGGTGTACGAGAATGTCCTCATCATCCGGCGGGGCGGCACGATCATCCTGATCACCCAGACCGACATCAACACCATCGACAACGGACTCACCAGCTCCTCCGGGAACGCGGCCTACCAAAAGACCGCCCGGGTGTGGTGACCACCGCCGAGCACGTCGAACGCGCCGAGCGCGCCCGAAGCGGCGATCCGGCCGCGCTGCCGTCCGACCTTTCGGTCCGCTTCGCCGTGCTGACCGTCTTGATCGTGGCGAGCAGCGCGACGATGTACGGCCACCTCTGGTTGCTGCTACACCACTCGGCGGGCCTGGCGGCCAGCTGCCTGTCCTCAACTGACGTCCAGCGCATCACTGGGGTCACCCCGCAGGTGTCCCGGACCTTCCTCAACTGGACCGACCAGGCCCTCGCCTGCGGGCCGTCATACGCGCCCGGCCTGGTCCGCGCCGGCCTCGTCGGCGTCCTGCTGGTGACCGTTGCGGCGTACCTCGGGTACCGGCTCGCGCCGTGGTGGCGCATCCGGTGCGCCGGCAACTTCCGCCGGGTCGCTACCATGCGGGCCAGCCGGCAGCCGCTGGAGTCCCTGTCGTCCCGCGCCCCCGATGCGGCCCGTACCGTCATGGACCTCGCGGCGCAGCCGGATCTCGCCGTTGCGCCGGAGTTGCTGTACTCACGCCGGCCCGGTCAGGCGTACGTCTTCGGCACCGGCTCCCGGCCGCGGCTGTGCCTGCCCAAGAACCTGGTCCGGCTGCAGGCCCGGGATCCGGCCCGGTTCACCGCGGTTGTACAGCACGAACTCGCGCACGTCCGCAACCGGGACGCCCGCCAGACGTACCTGGCCATCGCCCTGTGGCGGTCCTTCGTGCTGTTCGCCGTGCTGCCATACGCGCTGGGCCTACTCGTACCGCTGCGCTGGCCCGACCGGGCCAGCGCGCTATCCGTCGGCGAGAATCTGCACCTGATCGTGGTGGTCGCCACCCTCGTCGGTCTCGTGTATCTCAGCTGGCTGGCCATGTTGCGGACCCGGGAGCTACAGGCCGATGCGACGGCCGGCCAATACGACACCGACCACACCTTCGCCGCCCTCCTCGCACGCGAGCCGGACACCCGGCCCGCGCGTTGGAAGGCCTGGTGGTCCCGGCACCCGACGCTCGACCGGCGGCGCCACGCCGCGCGCGATCCAGCGACCATCGGCTCGCCGCCGCCCGGCCAACTCTTCGCAGCCGGCGTCGCCGTGTCCGTCCTAGGCGCCGACACCACGGCCATCCTGTGGTACGGCGCGATCGCTGGCCGGGTCGGTGGGGTACTCCAGGTGACGTCGAGCTCCAGCTTCCTCGTCGGCTTAGCTGTCATCCTCGTGGCCAATTTGCTGCCGATATGCGCACTCGGCGGGCTCGCCGCCATTACCGCGTGGCGCGTCAGGCTCGCCGGTCCGCACCCGCCGAGGACGCTACGGTTCAGCCTTCCGTTCGCGGCCGGCGTACTGCTCGGAGAGCCGATGTCCGTGACGTATGCCGACGCGAACGTCTTCGGCGCCTTCGAGGGGCTCCGGTATGGCCAGACCGCCGGCACCGTCTGCGCCGCGCTGTTCCTCGTCGGCCTGGTCGCCGCCGTATACCGCTGGTCCTGGGAGAACGCGAGCGCCTGGGTACCCGCGGTCCGCTCACCCCGGCGCGCCTGCGCGGCCACCGCGGGCGTCGGGTCCGGGGCGGTCGCCCTCGTGTACGCCGTGTGGTGGGCGATGAAGGACACGCCAATAATCGGCTCCTGGTACCTCTGGAGTCCCGGCATGGCCAAGTTACTGACCTTCCGCTACTGGGCCGGCCCAGGCTCCGCCTGGCTGCTCGGCAACTACCTGCCGACCGACCTACTCGGAGCCCTGCCCGGCCAAGCCGTCCTGTTGCTCCTCCCGGTGCTTCTGACCGTGTATCGGCTCGCCCGCCGCCCGACGCCGGGTCTGGCGCGGGCCGCCGTCACCGGGGTGGTCGCCGGTCTCGTGGCGGTCGCGGCGGCTGCGGCGGAAACGCTGTGGCTGCGGCAGCTCGCCGGCCCGACCGGCATGGCCGACCAGCTCACCATCGCGTACTACTTCCTGCGGGTCGACCTGGACACCGTCACCGTCGTCGCGGCGGCGGCCGCGTTCGTCGTGGCTCTGCGGTCCCGGGCATACCCCGGCGTGTTGTCCGTCTTCGCCGCGTCGGTGACGGCCGCCATGGCCACGCTGGCCGGGCCGTTCGTGATCTTCAGCGGGATATGCGGTCCGGGCCACACATTCCAATGTTCGACCGCCCCGCTGGTGGTCACCTACGCAAACGAGTACGGCGTGCTCGGCGTCCGGCTATTCGTCTCGACGTTCGTCGCCGCCGTCGTATCGGCGACCCTAGGGCTGACCGCCCGCCGAGCCTGGACCTCACGGCGTGGCCGGCCGGCACACGCCGTCCCCCCGCACGTCGTACGGCGCTCGGAACGCGTCCTCGCAACGGCGGCCGCGGTCTTCGTTGCGGTCAGCCTGGTCGCCGCCACCGTGTTCAACGTGGTCTGAACGCCCGGCTGGGAGGCCCGGTCCTCCCGAACCGACAGGCGGGGTCACCGGTCCCGCCGTCAGCGTGTCAGCAGCCACAGGAGACCGACCAGGCTGCTGGGCGGTACGTTGAGCAGCCTGGCCGCCGAGCGGCGTTGACTGACGCGAGGCACGGGTTCCGATCCGCGTCTCTGCCGCATCCGACCGCCACGGGTACCCATTACCCCGCTCGCTCTGCGGAATGGCCTTCCACCAATTGCGCGGCAGTGCATCATTTCTGGGGCGCGGCCACCCGTCGTCGTAGTCGTATGGGTTGCGCGCGTCGTTGCCGTCGGCGCTTTCCTGTGCCCGGTCGTCGAAGCCCGCTTGGGGGTGACCAACGACGGCACGTTGACGAGGTGCACGACCACAGCGACGGACAGCCGGTACCGGCTGCGCAAGGTGTAGACGCCGCTGGGCACCCGCTCGCTCGCGGATGAGTTCGAGCTGCACCCTGGCCGGCAGATCGGGAGGGCGTATGGGCACGGGTCCGCGACGACGTTGGACAACCTCGCACCCGCGTGGGCGCTGGACGGTCCGACCAGGGCCCCGGTCATCAGCCCCGAACCCGTAACAACCAGGACCGCGATCCTTAGGGCTCTTCCCTGCGCAACTCGCACCATCGCGAACAACTCCCACCACAACAGCCTGACTAGGCTTTGTCGGGTACGGCGCTCCAGCTCGTTCCATCGGTTGCGTCGCGCCGCTACCGCTCCCAGGTGACGCAGGTGGGCCGCTGCCCGGTGGCCACGAACTCCGCCACCGCCGCCCGCGCCGCCTTCGCGGACAGCCGGGTACGGTCCGGCTCGACCGAGCCGGAGTCGTAGTCCAGATCCCGATCCGCCAGCGGAATGCCCGGCTCGACGGCCCGGCCCCCGAAGTCATGGTCGGTGTAGGTCAGCATCGCCCGGTCGGGATCACCCCACACCATCTGGATGAGCGGGCCGTCGCCGTCATCAGGATCGGGGGCGACGTACGTCATGTACCGACGGCCGCCGGCCGCGATCCGGTCCAGCACCTCGTCGGCCTCAACAGGGGTCGACACGGTCGCATCCTCGACACCCCACGAGATCGTGTAGTTCATCTACGGATCCTCCTCCCGGTACCACGGTAGACCTGACTGCGCTCCACACCGGTGCTGTCGCACCACCGCACGGTCAAGGACGAGTCAGCGGGCAGTACGTCAGCCAGCCACTCGTCACAGGTGGTGCCGGTGGGCCGTTTGCCCTGCTGCCGTCGCAGCCAGCCGCAGGGACCGTCCGCATTGTTGATGACCAGTGTCGAGTGTTGTGGGGCTTGCCCGTCACGCATCATCTTCGCCGCCTTCGTCTCCACGTGCGATTCCATCGACTCGGATTGTCTGGCGCGAGCGGGCAGGTCCAGATCGTCGAGCAGGCTGGTGTCCCGGAAGGAGAGCAGCGTGCCTCTGTGGACCGGCCGACCGTTTTCGCGAAACAGTTGGCCGGTGGTACGCCCTTCGTCGTTGGGTCGCTTCGGCAGGACTTCGAGCACCCGGTCCAACCCGTCCGGCCCAGCGAGGATCGGCATGCCCAACGGGGCGGCCGGCGCCGGCGCGCTCGCGGTCGACAGCGGTACTGCCGCGCCGGCAGCGCCCGCCGCTCCCCCGCCGTGGCGAATGGCCTCGGCTTGAGCGATGAGCCGCTCCCCGGTGTCGATGCCGGCGACCAGCATCGCCAGCAACCGCTCAGCGGTGTCGGCGATCCCGGCGAACTGCCGCGCCAGGCCGCAGGCCCCGAGTGCGTCGGCGCGGTTCCGGTTCTCCTCGGTCATGTCCCGGGCGACGCGTGCGTGGGTGACGGCCTGGTGGATGTGGTCGACGGCCTGCCGCAACTCGGCGACGACTTCGTCCACCGACGCCACGCCGCTGCTCCCCTCGGCGACCGGATGATGACCCGAGGGAGGGGTAGCCAGGAGCGTCGATCAGGGATAGGCGCGACTCATAAGTCTGCGATCAGAATTCCGGCCGCCACCGCTAGGCGAGCAAGGTTCGGCACGCTCGGATTCGCTCGCGCCTGTTGAAGATTGACCTTGTACCGCTCGACGTCCTTGACGATCGCGTAGATATGCCAGGCCACAACCGCGATCGCGATCACAGTACCCGCCGCAGAACCGCGTGGCGTCTTCTTGCCCATTGATGAACTCCTTGATCTACTTCTTGCCGGCTAGGTAGGCGACCGCAACCACGGCGCCGAGCGCGCCGAGGAACATGAATAGCTCGCGGTTGTCCACCGTGCTCCCGCCCACCTCGGGCGCGATGATCTGGGAAAGCTGGTACCCGCACGTTGGGCAACGGCCGGTGACCAGCACATCGTGCCCTGTGATCGGCCTGCCACAGGTCTTGCTCGGGCAGGTGCCGAGCGGCGAGCCTGCACGCTCGGCGAGGGTACCCAGGGTGGCGAGCTGGGCCTTAACGGTCTCCAGCTCCGCATCCACCTTGGACTTCTCCTCGCGCAGCCGAACGATGCTGGCCTGCTGCTTCGCTATCGTCCGCTCGTACGATTCGGCACCAAGCCCATCGCGGAGGAGGTCGACGACGGCCGCGGTCAGCGTCTTGCCAACGCGAATCGAGTAGGCGTCAACCAAGTCCTTGAGGTCGGACGGGACACGGGCGTAGACCACTTCAGTGCTCACGCGATCACGTTAGCATGATCGTCAGAGAATGCGAGCAGGATCACGACGGAGCCGCAGGGCGAGGCGTCAGGTGGCTGGACAGGTTACGCCCTCGTCCGGTCGCCGACGCTGTGGATCTTCGTGGTCCACATCGTACGCGCCGCCCAGGCGGGCGACTTCGATCAAGTTGAACGTCTGGCAGTCGCGATCAGCGGCCTACACCGGAAGGCACACGCCGTTGCGACGCTCGCGCAGAACATGGCAGAGGCCGGCGACGTCGATCGAGCGCAGGCGCTGACCGAGTGGATCGCAACACAGTCCGAGCGCGATGATGCACTGGTCGCGCTCGTTCCCGCGGTCGCCGCGGCCGGCGCATTCGATCGGGCCGAGTCTCTCGCCAGGTCCATCGGGCTTCGTTTACAAGCAGGCCAAAGCATTGGGCGCCGTGGCATCAGCGCTCAGCGCGGTCGGTGACTTCGCCCGCGCGGAGGCCGTGGCCCGATCAATAGGCGCTCCCCAGCAACAGACCCAGTCCTTGATCGAACTGGCACATCAGGTCGATCCACAGCGGGCTCGGGCGATCGTCGCGTGGATCCTCAGGCATCGCGGCTCGTCCGATCCGCTAACGACGCTTGCTCGCGTTCAGCCCGAAGTCATCGTCGCGGTCGCAGACCGGTTCATCCAGACGGCGAATGTCATTACCCTGGGCCCCACCTTCTGACGCCGGCCGGGACAACCACCCTCCCGTATAGCTGTCCCGGCCGCGTCCCGCGTGGGTTTCAATCCCCGAAGCTACGCCGGTGCGCAGGCCAGTGGATGGGGCTCGCCGGTCAGCGCGGCCAGCGCCGCGGCCACCTCGTGAATATCGGCCCGGATGTACGTGGCGGTGACGCCGGGGTCGCTACGGCCGTCGGTATGCCCGGCGTAGGCGTGCGCGACGCCGTAGCCGAAGTTGCGTTCCACCCAGGTCAGCGTGGTGTGCCGCAGCCAGTGCATGCTGATCTGCTGGGCAGCCACCCACGGCAGGCGCGCTCCGATGCGCTGCCACAGGTGGTCGTAGCGGCGGTACGTCACCACCCGGCCGTCGCGGTAGCGCAGCAACTGCCCGCCCTGCGGCGCATGCCGCTGCTCAGCGTGCTGCAGTAGGTGTGCCATCAAGGTGGGCGAGACCGGCTGCCAACGGGCGGTGCCGCCCTTCTCCCGCAACAGGATCAGACACTGATCCGCATCCAGGTCGACCGGGCGCAGCGCCAACGCGCCACCGCGCCGACACGCCGTCTCGGTGTGCAGCCGCAGCAGCAGGCAGTCCAACACCGGGTCGTTGCCCGTGGTCGCTGCCACGCGGTTGATCTCACCTAGTCGCGCGTCGGGTACGGCGCGGCGCGTGCTGGGCAGCCGCCGCGGCTTGGCGACCTTACGGGCCGGGTTGTCCGCCTCCGCGATGATCCCATCAGCGACCGCATGGGTGTACAGGCAACGCAACGCCGCGATCAGATGTTCAGCTGCGCTACGGCCGCCACGGGCGTTGCGCCGCGCCACTACATGGGTGGCCACGTACCGGGCCAACTGCTCGACCTCCGAGGGGCGCGGCTCGTCCAACCGTCGGCTGCCCCAATGCTCGACGACCCGGTTCCAGTAGCTGCCATACACCCGCCGGGTACCGTCGCCGACCGCGCCAGACACCCCGCGGGACGTACTCGGCGAACGTCGGAGCCGGCGGCCGGACACTGGCCTCCAACAGATCGGCAGGTGACACGCCCAGCCGGGTCCAGCAGCAGCCGGGCCGCGTCCAACTCGGCACGTCCGGGCGCAGCCGTCAACTCGACGGTCATGCCGCATCACCGCCGAAGACCGCGGCCTGGAACTGGTTGACCATGATGTCCAGCGCGGCGGGCGGGTAGACCACCAGCCGCCCCCGGCCAGGATCGGCAGCCAGCAACACGCGGTCTCCCGGCGCCAGCCGGCACCAGTGCCGTGCCGCGGCCGGCAGCCTCAGGTAACCCTGGCCCGACACCCGGAACACGCCGCGCCGGTCGGCCTGGACCACGACCAGACCACCGCTCTCCTGGATGTCCAGGCGCGTACCGGGCACCCAACCTAGTTCATCCATCACCGTGGCGTCCGCGACGCGGCCGTCGCGGTCCACCGCGGCGACACCATGAACGGCAGACACGACGCGGGTCGCGGCCAGCGCGGCCAGCGGCAGAACCCGGCGGGACGTACCCCGACCGGGTTGTCGACCGCTCGTTGACCCACCCCGCACCATGGGCGGGACGACCGGGGTGACCACAGGAGTTGAAGTCATGCCGCCCACCTCAAACCCCAAGACCGGTAGGGCGACCCAGCGTGGTCGAGCGCAGTCGACCAGCAGAACGTCAAATCAAGCAAGGATGCGGGGAAACTGTGTCCGAGGGGGGACTTGAACCCCCATACCCTTTCGGGCACTAGCACCTCAAGCTAGCGCGTCTGCCATTCCGCCACTCGGACCTGCGCGTCCACTGTACCGGAGGAGCCACGTGGCTGGATCACACCTGCCACGGCCACCCCGGCGGTCGCACGAGCCAACACTGTACACGCAGCCGGATGCCCCCGCGCCAGACCCCTCCGTCCCCGCCCGGGCCCCCGTTCAGATATCGCAGAACTTCACTCTTGTGCCCCGCGTCACCGCCAAGCTACCGTTCGGTAACTTACGTTACTGAACGGAAACGAGGCCGCCGATGCGACCGGTTCGGACCGTCCTCTTCAGCCTGTCTCTCCTGCTCACGACCGTGTCGACCGCGGCGAACGCACAGCCGGCGATCGCCGGCGGAGCGCCCCGAGCCAGCACCGCCGCCGGTACCACTGGATTTAAGTGGGCCGATGTCGTGGCGGTCGACGGCGTTGTCCTGAAGGCGAACGTGATCGAGCCGACGACCGCCGGGCGGCACCCTGCGATCGTCTTCATCAACAGTTGGGGGCTCAACGATCTCGAGTACCTCGCGCAGGCGAGCACCTTCGCGCAGGCCGGGTACACCGTGCTGGCATACACCACGCGGGGCTTCTGGGATTCTGGCGGCCAGATCGACACCGCCGGTCCGCTCGACGTCGCGGACGCCTCGACGGTGGTGGACTGGCTGCTCGCGCACACGAGCGCGGACCCGGCGCACGTCGGGCTGGCCGGCGTCTCGTACGGCGCGGGTATCGCCCTGATCGCCGCCGGACACGATCCGCGGGTACGGGCGGTGGCGGCGATGTCAGGCTGGACGGACCTCGTCGAGTCCCTGTACGGCAACGACACCCGCCGGCCGCAGGCGGTCTGGCTCCTGCAGACGCTGGCCCGGCTCACCGGCCGGCCCAGTCCCGAGCTGAACCGGATGCTGGACGACTACTTCGCCAACCAGCACGTGCCCGAGGTGATCGCGTGGGGGCGGATCCGTTCGGCCGCCACGTACCTGGACGCGCTCAACGCCAGCCGGCCGGCGATCCTGATGGCCAACGCGTACGGGGACAGCCTGTTCGGGCCGAACCAGCTCGTCGACTTCTACAACCGCCTCCAGGGGCCGAAGCGGCTGGAGCTCGCTCCGGGTGACCACGCGGTGGTCGAGGCGACCGGGCTGGTGGGGCTGGACAACCACGTGTGGACGAGCGTACGGCGCTGGTTCGACCAGTACCTGTCCGGTGTGGACACCGGGATCGCGGCCGAGCCGCCGGTGGTGCTGCGGGTACGGGAGTCGGGCGACGTCGAACAGTACGGCAGCTGGGCGGCGGTCGCCGGCTCGACGGCGCGGTACGGGCTGCAGGCGGTCCCCTGGTACACCGGCACCGGCCCGCTGGCGGGCACTCCCGGCACGGGCTGGTCGCAGACGATCTGGACCGGCCTGGACACCACGGCGGACGCGGGCGTTGCCCTGCTGTCCAACGGGCTCGAAGCGCTGACCGGGATCCCGCCGCTGGACTGGCTGCCGAGCGTCAGCCGGGTCAACGGCGCGGTCTGGCAGAGCGGCCGGCTCGCCTCGGGCGCCTCGGTCCGGGGCATCCCGCGACTGCACCTCACGCTGCGCTCGGCACCGGCGACGGGCACCGTCATCGGCTACCTGTACGACGTCGACGCCGCCGGTACCGGACGCTTGATCGCACCCACGCCGGCGACCTGGACCAGCGCCACGGCCAGCCTGGACGCGGCGTTCCCCGCCACCGCCTACGACGTCCCGCCGGGCCACAGCCTCGCCCTGGTCCTGGACACCCGCGACCCGCTCTACCTGGACGCCAACGGCTCCGGGACCGCCTTGACGGTGACCGGACCGTCCTGGCTGGACGTCCCCATGAACTGAGAGCAACATGGCGGGGTGCCCGCATCCCCGACCCTCACGACCGCCTGGCATCAGGCCGAGACGCTGTGCGCGCAGGGCGACCTGCGGTCCGCCAGGGAGGTCCTGGAGCCGGCCGCCGAGGTCGCGACGATGGCGTACGGGCCGGATCATCCGGACGTCATCGAGACGCAGCGCCGGCTGGCTCTGGTGTACCGGGACCTCGGCGACCTGGCCTCGGCCCGGCGGGTGCTCGAGGAGGCGCTCGCCGGTGGCCTGCTCCGGTTCGGCGACGCCGACGCGCTGATGCTGTCGGTGTCGGCCCAGCTGGGCGAGGTCGCCGAGCAGCTGGGCAACCGGCACGAGGCGCGGCGCAACTTCGCGAGAGTCATGCAGTACGGGCCGCAGGTGCTCGGCCACGATCATCCGCAGGTGCGCGCCGCGCAGTCGTATCTCGGCGGGGAGAGCGCCGGCCCGGTCTACATCCCCCCGCCGCGCCCGGAGGCGCCCGCGACGCTGGCGCCCACGACGCTGGCGCCCACGACGGTGACGCCCGAGACGGTGACGCCCGAGACGGTGACGCCCGAGACGCCGGCACCTGAAGCGCCACGCGAGGAGACGCCGACGACGGCGCCCGAGGCGCCACGCGAGGAGCCACCCAGTTGGCCGCCGAGAGAGCGGGAACAAGAGCAAGAGCCGAGAGAGCGGGAACAAGAGCAGGAGCAGCCGGCCGTACCGCCGCCGCCGGTCGCGCCGCCCAGCCACCGGCCCGTGCTGGTGCCCGAGGCTGAGCCGGGCGTGTGGCGACCCGAACCGGCCGCGCGGCCGGCCGCCCGCCGCCCGTCGGCGCGGGAACCCGGCGGGCGGACCTGGGTACGCATCCCGCTGATCGTCCTGGCGGTCGTCGCGACCGCCGCTCTGGCAGCCGCGTCGGTCCTCGCGATCCAGGCGTTCCTGGCCCCGCCGAGATCCGCGGGCAACGGCACGGGAACCGGTGCGAGCGCCGCGCCGTCCATCCCGGTGCTGACTCCGCCCGGCGAGGTCAACCTGCGTGACAACGGCGACTCGGTCACCCTGACCTGGAAGGATCCGGACGCCGGTACGCTGCCCTTCATCGTCTCCGGTGGGCGGGCCGGGGAGCAGTCGCACCCGTATCCGCCGCTGCCCGCCGGGCAGACCACGTTCACGATCAACGGGCTCAACGCGTCGGTCGACTACTGCTTCACGGTCGTCGCGGTGTACACCACGGACGAGTTCGCCCCGTCCAACCTGGTGTGCACCCGCCGGGAGGCAACGCCGCAGGCCAGCGCCAGCCGCTGAGCGGGCCGCGGGGGAGATCAACAGTCTGTATCCACAGGCACACGCTGCGGGTTCCCTTCTGTCACAGCGAGCCCCTATGATTGGCCCGACTTGGGGGGCGAACGCACCGGCCCGCGCAATCGAGCCGCCAAAGCGGGCCGGCGCGTTCCCGAGACGACCACGAAGGGCTGCGGCCGTGACCGAGCGGAGCGAGCCGACCGACGAGCACGACACACCGGAAGAGACACAGGAGCCTGGTCAGCCGGCGACGAAGCGGCGGCTGAGCAGGGGTGGCTTCGTCACCCTGCTCACCGTCACCGCGCTGCTGGCCGCGATGGGTGTCACCCTGTTCGGCCTGGGCGCGACCAACCACGCGCTCGCCAGCGCCAACGCGTCGGCCTGGCTGTGGTCGTCCGGCAAGGGCGAGGTGGCCCGGGTCAACGGCGAGACCGGCCGGGTCGACACCCGCTACAAGGTGGTCGACGCGCAGGGCCACACGATCCAGATCAGCCAGACGGATCAATACCTCGTGCTGCGCGACCTGACCACCGGCAAGGTCAGCTCGCTCAACCTCGCCACGCTCCAGGTCGCCGCGACCACACAGACAACCGCCGGCCTGGGCATCACCATCGCGTTGTCGGGCGACTCGGCGTTCGTCGTGGACACCGTTCAAGGGGTGGTACGCCAACTCGATCCGCTGTCGCTGACCCCGGTCGGTGAACCGCTGCGCTTCCCGCCCGGCCTGTCCGGCGGCACCTTCGACAGCAACGGCACCCTGTGGCTCGCGGTGCCCAGTGAGGGCACCGTGGTCGCGGTCCGGCCGGCGGCCAGGTCGCAGTCCCATGTGGACACGGCGGCGGTGGCGAGCCCGGCGGTGGTGCGCTCCGCGACGGTCGCCTCGCCCGGCCACGACATCGCATTGTCCACATTGGACACGGGTGTCGCGGTGCTCGACGAGACGGCCGGCAAGCTGACGACGCTGCACGACGACGCCACCCGCACGGTCAGCATCCCGCTCACCGGCCCGGCGGCGGTACCGCCGCACAGCGCCGGCGGCGACGTGCCGGTGACCGCGACCGACGACCGCCACGTCTACGTCGTGCACGGCAACCAGGTGACCGCGTTCACGGTACCCGGCACCGGCGCGAAGCTGGCCCCGGCGGTGCCGTTCGGCGGCCGGCTCTACGTCGCCGACAACGCCACCGGCACCGTCTACGTGCTCGGCCCCAAGGGTGAGCTGATCGACACGATCGCGATCTCCGGCGGGGACGGGTCGCTGGTGCTCGACGCGCGCGGGGACCACCTGTTCATCAACGCGCCCGGCGCGTCCACGGCCCGCGTCGTCGACCTCGCCAACCACGTGAAGACGGTCAACAAGTACGCCAACAACGTGCTCGGCGGCGACCCGCCACCCAACCCGCCGCCGCCCCCGCCACCGGCCAAGCCGCCGGTCGGACCGCCGGGTGCGCCGACCCGCGTCGTCGCGGTGGCCGGCAACGCGTCGGCCCACATCACGTGGGGTCCGGCCGCGCCCAACGGCTTCGCGGTCATCCGCTATGTCATCGAGGGCGACGGCCAGACCCACCAGGTGGGTGCCCGGCAGCGCTCGATCGACGTGACCGGGCTGACCAACGGCCAGCAGTACCGGTTCACGGTCTACGCGGTCAACGCCAAGGGCGCCGGGCCGAAGAAGGCGGCCAATCCGGTGGTACCGACGTCGGCGGTGCCCGACCCGCCGGCGAGCGTGACCGCCACCGAGGCGGGCAACGGCACGGTCACGGTGACCTGGCCGGCCGCGAACGGCCTGGGGCACAAGATTCCCCGGTACCAGGTGACCGCGGTCCCCGCCGGCCCGCAGGTGGCGGTGTGGGAGACGCGGACGACGAGGCTCGTGGTACCGGCCGGCGCCCTGACCTACGGCACGCAGTACGCGTTCACCGTGGTTTCCATCAACGACAAGGGTGCCAGCTCGAAGGCCTCGGTACCGTCCAACACGGTGGTGCCCTACGCCAAGCCGGGCGCGCCGCACAACCTCAGCGCGTCCACTGTGGACGCCAAGGGCACCGTGTCGGCGACCTGGGGCGGTGCCGACGACAACGGTCGCGCGATCACCGGCTATGTGGTGAGCGCCAACAACGCCGCGCCGCAGACCGTCACGGGCACCGCCGTCACCCTCAGCGGCTTCGCCAACGGCGCCACCGTGACGGTCACGGTGAAGGCGGTCAACAAGGCGGGCACCGGCCCGGCGGGCCGGGCGGTCGCCCGCACGATCGACAAGCCCGCGGTGACCGCCGGCACCCCGGCCCGCCCGTCCTTCAGGTCCGTCGACGTGCCGTTCACGGTCAACACCAACGGCGGCGCCACCGCCTGCTCGATCGTGGTCAACAACGCCGCCGCCAGGGCCGTCGGCTGCAAGGGCACCACGATCAGCGGCTGGCCGGGCACGAAGTACAGCTACACGGTGACCGCCACCAACAAGGCCGGGTCGGCCACCGTCACCGGCAGCCAGTCGACGCCGGTCCTCTCCGCCACGACGATCTGCAACGTGCCGAGCTACTGTGGACCCGGCGCCAGCAACGGCGGCATCTGGGTCTACACGACACCCAACCAGAACGGCGCCACGGTCGGCGACACGTTCAACGGCCAGCGCTACCCGGCCACCTGCTGGACCACCGGCAACGCCACCATCAACACGACACGGTGGACCGGCAAGAACCCGGACAACCGCTGGGTCCGCATCAACTTCCAGGGCAGCAACTACATCCCGTTCGCCTGGGTCAGACTGGACGGGGGCGACGCCATCGGCAACCTCCCCCACTGCTGAGCCGGCAGTGGGCGCACACAGCACCACCGGCAAGGAGCAACGGCACGTGACGCAGCAACCCGCACCATCCCCTGACCCGCTCACCACCGAGGAGGTCGCCGGCTTCGCCGGGTTCGCCACCCAGCTCACCGACGCCATCGGCTCGGTCGTGCTGGGCAAGCCGGAGGTGGTGCGCCTGGCGCTCGCGGCCCTGCTCGCCGAGGGGCATCTGCTGATCGAAGACGTGCCGGGGGTGGGCAAGACCACCCTCGCCCGGGCGCTGGCCGCGACGGTACGGGGTGCCTGGCGGCGCATCCAGTTCACCCCCGACCTGCTGCCCTCCGACGTCACCGGGGTGACCATCTTCAACCAGGGCACGCGGGACTTCGAGTTCCACCCGGGCCCGGTCTTCGCCAACATCGTCATCGCCGACGAGATCAACCGTGCCTCGCCGAAGACCCAGTCGGCGCTGCTGGAGGTGATGGAGGAGCAGCACGTCACGGTGGACGGGGTACGCCATCCCGTACCACGGCCGTTCCTGGTGGTGGCCACCCAGAACCCGATCGAGATGGACGGCACCTACCGGCTGCCCGAGGCGCAGCTGGACCGGTTCCTGATGAAGCTGTCGATCGGCTACCCCACCGAGGAGGTGGAGGTCGAGGTGCTGCGCGGTGCGGCAGCCGGGCGCGGTCCGGACGGGCTCACGCCGCTCACCGACACGGCCTCGGTCGCCGCGGCGATCCAGCTCGCCCGGCGGGTATATGTGGCCGACCGGCTCTACTCGTACGCCGTACGGCTGGCCGCCGCGACCCGCGCGCACCCGCAGATCCGGGTCGGGGTCAGCCCGCGCGGTGTGATCGCGCTGACCCGGGCGGCCAGCGCGTACGCGCTGATCGATGGTCGCAACCACGTCCTGCCGGAGGATCTCAAGACGCTGGTCGAACCGGTCTTCGCGCACCGGCTGCTGCTGGCACCCGACGCCGCCCTGCGCGGCGCCACCGCGCCGGACGTGCTGCGCGGGGTCCGCGAGTCGGTACCGGTCCCGGTGCCGGTGTCCGCACCCGCCTAGCCATGAGGCCGACGGCCCGCGGAGCCGGCGTGGTCGCCGGGGGTGCCGCCCTGCTCGCCGCCGGGTTCCTCTTCGACTATCCCGAGCTGGCGCTGCTCGGCGCGGCGGCGTTGATCGCGATGGCGTGCGCCCTCGGGTACGTCGCGTTCCGGCCCCAACTGACCGTGCGCCGCGCGGTCGACCCGGACCGGGTGACGCGGGGCGAGGCGAGCACGCAGACGCTCACGGTGGGCAACGCGAGCCGGCTGCGCACGGCCACGCTGATCGCGCAGGACGCCTGCGGCGACCGGACGGTACCGGTGCCGCTGCTGCGCCTGCCCCGGGGCCGGGACACGGCCGTCAGCTACCCGGTACCCACGCACCGGCGCGGGGTCGTCCGGGTCGGGCCGCTGACGATCAGCCGGCGCGACCCGTTGGGCCTGGTACGGGTGGAACGCACGCACGGCGGCACGGCGACCGTCTGGGTCTACCCGCGCACCCACCGGCTGACCGCGGTACCGGCCGGCATCGCGCGCAGCCTCGACGGCCGGATCGACCGGGTGCCGCACGGCAGCATCACCTTCGACACGCTGCGCGAGTACGTGATCGGGGACGAGCTGCGGCACGTGCACTGGCGCACCACGGCCCGGATCGGCGAGCTGATGGTGCGCGAGCACCTGGACACCAGCCTGCCGCGCATCGTCGTGCTGCTGGACGACCGGGCGTCGAGCTACCGGCCCGACCCCGACAGCTTCGAGCACGCCTGCGAGGCGGCCGCGTCGGTGCTGGTGGCGGCGGTGCGCGAGGAGCTGCCGGTCGACCTGTTCACGGTGACCGGGCAGGAGGCGCCGGCGGCCCGGGGACGGTCCCGGCGGGCCGACGTGCGACCGCTGCTGGACCGCCTGGCCGAGGCAGAGCCGGTGCCGGGAGACGCGCTGGACGCCACCCTGAAGCGGTTGCGCCAGTACCGGCTCGGCGACACCCTGGTCTACCTCACCGGTGCCGGCCGCCCCGACGATCTCGCATCCGTGGGCGCGCTGCGGGCCCGGTACCCGACGATCGTCGCGGGCGTGTTCGGCGACCCGGCGCCGGACGGGTCCACTGTGGAGGATGTGCACCTGCTCGCGGTGCCGGACGCGCCGGCGTTCGCCCTGGCGTGGAACGGGACAGGCCGGTGGTGAGGAGCGGCTGGCTGCGCCCGGCGGTGGTCGCGCTGGCCGTCGCGGGCCTGACCGCGCTGGCCGTCCTGCCGGTGACCCGGATCTACCGCGGTGACCTGCTGACCCGCCTGCTGCTGGGCGCCGCGCTCGCGCCGGTACTGGTGAGCCTGGCCCTGCGCCGGCTGCCCGCGTACCCCGTGGCACCCGTCTCCGTCCTGGCTCTCGGCGGGTACTCGCTGCTCGCCGTGCGGGTGGCCGCGCACAGCGGCGAGGTACCCGGGCCGCTGTCCGGCCTGTGGCTCGACGCGGCGCGCAACGGCATCCCCCGCCTGCTGACCGCGCTGATCCCGATCGAGCCGCAGCCCGACACGGTGCTCCTGCCGGTCGCCGCCACCTGGCTGGCCGGGCTGGCCGCCGCCGAGCTGGCCCTGCGCCACGGCCGGGTGCTCGCCGGGTACGCGCCGCCGACCCTGCTGTACGCCGGCGCGCTCGTGGTCGTCGGCCCGAACGCCCGGCCACAGCTGTGGCAGCCGTTGCTGTACACCGCCGTCGCGGTCGCCGGGCTGGCCGCGACCGGCCGCCCCGGCGGCGGCTCGGTGCCGGATCTCAGCCCGCAGGCCCGGCTGACCCTGCGGCTGCGGCTGGCCTCCGGCGCCGCGGCCGCGCTCGCCGCGATCGTGGCGCTCGCCCTGCTCGTCGGTCCCGCGCTGGCACACCGGGTCGCGGGCGCACCGGTCGATCCCCGGCGCTACGTGGCACCGCCGCAGCTCGACGCGCAGGACGAGAACCCGCTGATCCGGCTGTCCGGCTGGGCGCTCAACCCGGACCAGCGGCTGTTCGACACCGACATCACCGGCACCGGGGCCCGTCCGCGAGTGCGGCTGGCCGTGCTCAGCGACTACAACGGGGTCAACTGGCGGGTGGACGGCGACTACCGCGAGGCGGGGCGCGCGCTGCCGCCGGTGACCGGTCCGGGCACCGCGCCCGGCACCGGCGCGGCGGTGCGCCAGACGTTCCGCATCGACGAGCTGGACGGCCGGCTGCTGCCAGCCATGCAGGTGCCGAGCTCCGTGTCCGGCGTACGGGTCGCGTACGACCAGGCGACCGGTACCCTGATCCGGCCGGACGGCCTGTCCAGCGGGCTCACCTACACCGTCTACTCACGACAGTCCACAGTGGATGTCAACCAGCTCCCGTCGGCCGACGTACCGGCCGGCCCGGCCGTCGCCCGGTACCTGGAGCTCGGTGCGCAGCCGCCGCCGGCGATGAGCCGGCTGGCCGACCAGCTCGGCGCGGACACCGCCGACCCGTACCAGAAGGCGCAGGCGGTCGCCGACTTCCTGAGCCAGCACTACCAGCTGGTCGGCGACGCGCCCAGCGGCCACGCGTACCCCAATTTGAATTTCTTCCTCTTCGGCCCCCGCAACGCCGGTGGCCAGCGCGGCACCACGGAGCAGTTCGCCGCGTCCTTCGCCGTGCTGGCCCGGATGCTGGGCCTGCCCAGCCGGGTGGTGGTCGGCTTCCAGGCCGCGCCGGGTCACCTGACCGTACGCGGCAAGGACGCGCTCGCCTGGCCCGAGATCCTCTTCACCGACCTCGGCTGGGTCCCCTTCGACCCGCTGCCGCCGCCCCGGACCGCGCCGCGCCCGGTGGAGAGCGACTTCCGGCCGAAGATCGAGCGCTCCACGCCGCCGCCGACCAACGCGCCCACGATCTCGGTGTCCGGGCCGACTCCCGCGCCCAGCCGCTCGGCACCGGTCGCGGCCGCACCGGCCGGTGGGCCTGCCGGTCCGCTCGCCGGCGCCGGCGCCGGGCTCGTGGGTGTGCTGCTCGGCCTGGTGCTCGCCGTCGTGCTGCTGCGCCGGTCGCAACGCGTCCGCCGGCTGGAGCGGGGCAGCCCGGCGCAGCGCGTGGTGGGCGCCTGGCGGGAGGTGCTCGACGGGCTGCGACTGGCCGGCCGCCCGGCCGGGTCGCACCTGGCGGCGACGGAGGTCGCCGGGCACGCCCTGCTGGCCGCCGGGGGCCGGGCCCACGCCCACCGCAGGAGAGGAGCCGGTGCGCGGCTGCCCGCACCACCCCTGGACGACCTCGCCGGTCTGGTCAACGCGGTCGCCTTCACCCGGGAGGCGACCACCGAGGAACAGGCGCGCCGGGCCCAGGCGCAGGCCATGGCATACGTCGGCGACCTGCGCGCGCGCCGGCCCTGGTGGCGCCGGCTGCTGTGGTCGGTGGACCCCCGCCCGCTGCGCTGGGGCCGGCGTTCATGACGGGCGGAGCAAGACCTGATCGGCGTACGGGCGGGTGCCGGCTATCAGCGCCGCGTTCGCCTCGTCGCTGCGGTACACCCAGTCCTGCGCGGCGGCGCGGGACAGTCCCCGGGCACGCTGCCGGCGCAGCAGCGCGTCCACCCGCGGCCCGTCCGGCGCCTCCACGTACAGCGCGAGGTCCAGCAGGTCCCGCACCGGCGCCCACGGCTGCTTCGGTACGAGCAGGTAGTTGCCCTCCACCACGATGGTGCGCACGCGGGCCGGCACCGGGACCGCGCTGCCGATCGACTCGTTGAGCGCCCGGTTGAAGGTCGGCGCGTAGACGATCTCGGTACCCGGCTCGCGCAGCCGGCGGAGCAGGTGGACGAACCCGGCCGCGTCGAACGTCTCGGGCGCGCCCTTCCGGTCGGCGAGACCGAGCCGGGCCAGCTCGGCGTTGGCGAGGTGGAAGCCGTCCATCGGTACCGCCACCGCCGCGTCCGCGCCGAACTCGCCGCGCAGCGCCGCGCTCAGGCTCGTGGCCAGGGTGGACTTCCCGGCGGCCGGAGGCCCGGCGATGCCGACGATGAGGCGCGGGCGATCGGAGTCGAGCAGCGGCGCCATCGCGTCCCGGGCCGCGGCGATCAGGAGGGGATGTGAGGTCGCCACGGCGCTACCTTCGCACACTCACTGACCGCCGAGCGCGACCGCGTGCAAGGCGAGCCAGAACTGGACCCGGTCCTGAGTGGACCCGAGACTGCGGCCGGTGAGCCGCTCGATCTGCTCCAGCCGGTACCGGACGGTGTTGCGGTGCACGAACAGCCGGGCGGCCACCCGCGCCACCGACGCGTCCTCCTCCAGGTACGCCCGCAGCGTGTCCAGCAGCTGGGCGCCGCCACCGGGCACGCCCTCGTCCAGCAGCGGGGCGAGCACCGCCCGGCCCAGCTCGGCCAGCGGCAGCGCGTCGCTGGCCAGCAGCAGGCCGGGCAGGGACAGCGGCTCCCGCGCGTTGATCCCGGGTCCCCGGGTCAGCGCCTCGCGCGCCTCGTAGAAGCTCCACCGCAGGCCGGCCACGCCCGGGTACGCGCCGCCGATGCCGACCCGCGCGTCGCCGCCCAGCTGCGCGACGTACGCCAGCGTCTGCTTCGCCACCGCACCGGCCGGCGGTTCCTCCCCCACCACCACGACCAGGTGCTCCCCCGCGTGCGCGGTGACCACCGGCTCGGCGCCGCCCGCGGACAGCGGGTACACGCCGCCGGGCAGGCCGCGCAGCCGCTGCCCGCCCGGGTCCGTGCCCCGCCCGGCCGCGGCCAGCAGGACCGTGTGCGGGCGGGCCACGTCGACGCCGAACGTGGCCAGCCGCCGGGCCGCCTCCCCCTCGGACAGGGTGGCGCGCACGATGTCCTCGATCACCTGTCCGACCAGCTCGCGCCGGCCGGCCAGCACCGCCTGGCGGCGGGCCAGCTCCAGCCCGACCAGGCTGGCGGCGTACGGCAGCACGTCGTGGCTCGCCGCCGTGCACAGCTGCCCGACCACGGCCCCGGACAGCTCGACCGGCACCGCCGGCGGTCCGGGGTCCGGCCCGTCCGCTGCCAGCACCGTGCCGCCCGCGTCGACCACCGCGACCGGCGCGCCCACCACCTGCCGCAGCACGTGCAGCAGGCTGTCCAGCCCGCCGCCGGACAGCAGGGCCCGGGCCAGCGCGTCGTGCATCCCCAGCAGGTCCCGCTGGCTCCGGTTGCGCTCGGCCGAGATCTGGTCGGCCACGAACCGGTCCACCGCGAGGAACGGGGTCTCGTACGGCACCTCGAGGACCGGCAGGTCCGCGTCCCGCGCGGCGGCCAGGGTGGCCCGGGGTACCCGCTCGTGGGACAGGCCGGTGCCGAAGCCGACCCCGGCCACGCCGCGCTCGGCGACCCGGGCCACGAACTCCCGCTGCGCCGCCGCCGCGCGCTGCCGCAGCCCGGTGGTCAGCACCAGCTCCCCGCCCTGCAGCCACGGCCGCGGATCGGCCAGCTCGGTCACCGCACACCAGCGCACCGGGCGGCGCAGCGCCGCCACGCTGCCGGTGACCGCGACCAGGTTCAGCGCCGGCGCGGCGAGCAGGTCGGCGAGCAGGACCGGCATGATCTGACTGTACCCAGGACCAAGGATCATGGAAATGGCTGTGCACTTGTCCATTGAGGCGGTCCCGCTCCTGGCCATAGCGTCCACGCTCAACCGCCGCCCGCAACCGGGACCTGGCGGCACTACCTGTTGGAGGCGGGACAGTGGCAACTCCAGCCATCCGGCTGACCGGGCTGCGCAAGTCGTTCGGCAGCGTCGAGGCGGTGGCCGGGGTCGACCTGGAGGTCGCCGACGGCGAGTTCTTCGCGATGCTCGGCCCGTCCGGCTCCGGCAAGACGACCGTGCTGCGGCTGGTCGCCGGGTTCGAGCTGCCCACCGCCGGTACCGTCGCGCTGGCCGGGGTGGACGTCACCCGGCGCGCCCCGTTCGAGCGCGACGTGCACACCGTGTTCCAGGACTACGCGCTGTTCCCGCACATGACGGTCGCGGAGAACGTCGAGTACCCGCTGCGGATCCGCCGGATCGCGCGGCGTGGGCGGCGGGAGCGGGCCGAGCAGGCGCTGGCGACCGTACGGCTGGCCGGGTACGGGCAGCGCCGGCCGGGCCAGCTCTCCGGCGGGCAGCGCCAGCGGGTCGCGCTGGCCCGCGCGCTCGTCGACCGGCCGAAGGTGCTGCTGCTCGACGAGCCGCTCGGCGCGCTGGACCTCAAGCTCCGCGAGGAGATGCAGGTCGAGCTGAAGGAGATCCAGCGCCAGGTGGGCATCACGTTCCTCTTCGTGACCCACGACCAGCAGGAGGCGCTGACCATGAGCGACCGGATCGCCGTGTTCAACGCCGGCCGCATCGAGCAGGTCGGTACCCCCGCCGAGGTGTACGAGCACCCGGCGAGCGCGTTCGTCGCCGGGTTCGTCGGCACGTCCAACCTGCTGACCGGCGACGTCGCCAAGGCGGTGCTCGGCGAGGAGGGCACGTTCGCCATCCGCCCGGAGAAGATCTCCCTCGGTGGGCAGGGGGATGTCGCCGCTTCCGGGCGCGTCGCGGAGGTCATCTACGCGGGCGCGGCGACCCGGTTCGTGGTGGACCTGGACGCCGGCGGCCGGCTGGTCGCCCTCCAGCAGAACCTGGAAACGACGTCGGTGGACATGCAGTCCTACCGGGACACTCCGGTCACCCTGCGGTGGCGCCGGGACCACCTGATTCGCGTACCCGAATAGGAGAAATCATGCATCGCGCCTGCACCGCGCTCGCCGCGGCCGGCCTGCTCGCTCTCGCCGCCTGTGGCGGCGGCAAGAGCACCAGCACCGGTTCGGGTCCCGGCGGCGTCAAGCCCCCCAACATCGCCAAGCTCTCCTCGCTCGGCACCGGCGAGGGCCAGGTCAACATCGTGGCCTGGGCCGGGTATGTGGAGAACGGCTCGGACGACCCCAAGGTCGACTGGGTCACGCCGTTCCAGAAGCAGACCGGTTGCAAGGTCAACGTGAAGGTCGCCGGCACCTCGGACGAGATGGTCACGCTCATGAAGAGCGGCGACTACGACCTGGTCTCCGCGTCCGGCGACGCGTCGCTGCGGCTGGTGTACGGCGGCGTGGTCGCGCCGGTCAACACCGACCTGGTCCCGAACTACCAGAACGTGTTCGACTTCCTCAAGCTCAAATCGTGGAACTCGGTCAACGGGGTCGCCTACGGCATCCCGCACGGCTGGGGGGCCAACCTGCTGATGTACCGGACGGACAAGGTCACGCCGGCGCCCACGTCGTGGAGCGCGGTCTTCGACAACGCGTCCGCGTACGCCGGGAAGGTCACCGCGTACGACTCGCCGATCTACCTCGCCGACGCGGCCGTGTACCTGATGGCGCACAAGCCGGACCTGGGCATCAAGAACCCGTACGCGCTGGACGACAAGCAGTTCGCCGCGGCCGTGGACCTGCTCAAGGCGCAGAACAAGAGCGTCGGCGAGTACTGGTCGGACTACACCAAGGAGGTGTCGGCCTTCAAGTCGGGCGACTCGGTGGTGGGCACCACCTGGCAGGTGATCGTGAACCTGGCGCAGGCGGACAAGGCGCCGGTCAAGGCGGTGCTGCCCAGCGAGGGCGCGACCGGCTGGTCGGACACCTGGATGATCGCGGCCAAGGCGGCGCACCCCAACTGCGCGTACCAGTGGATGAACTGGATCGTCGGCCCGACCGCCAACGCCCAGGTCGCCGAGTACTTCGGGGAGGCCCCGGCCAACCAGAAGGCGTGCGCGCTGACCACCGACAAGAGCTTCTGCGAGACCTACCACGCCGGGGACGCGGCCTATGCCGAGAAGATCTGGTACTGGAGCACGCCGATCCCGCAGTGCCTCGACGGGCGCACCGACGTCACCTGCAC
>JBBWZQ010000095.1:0-12590 GCA_039649115.1 Micromonosporaceae bacterium
CGGGCCGAGGGGGATCACCAGTTGCCGGCGAACGCGGGGGGCGAGTGCGACCGGGCCAGTGTCACCTGTACTCGACGGAGGCGTCGTCGAGCCAGTCGGCGAGGTACCGGGCGAACGAGGCGCGCACCAGCACCCAGTACGCGTGCTCGTCCACCCGTACCAGCACCACCTGGGTACGGGCCAGCGTGCTCTGCGCGCATCCGCCGACCGGGAAGGCGCTCGGGTGCAGGTCCAGCGGGCAGCCGTGGGCCAGCACGTCCCGCGCGTACTCCCCCTCGACGAGCACCGTCGTGCGCTGCGCCGACACGTCCACAACAGACACCGCGTCGTCCACAACGGACAATGGCTTCGCGTCCGGCGCGTCCGTGACCAGCCACTCGTCCGGGCCGAGCCACAGCACCAGCGTGTCGCCGGCGCGGTGGCTGGTGCCCGGCGCGGCGGGCAGCGGTACCCCGAGATCCGCGCCGGCCGGGTCGGCGGCCCGCACGTTGATCTGCGTGCGGAACGGCAGTTCGGCGACGCGCAGCCGGGCAGCGGCGATGCCGGGCCAGCCGGCGAGCGGGCTCGACCTATCCATCCCGGCGCGCCCCCTCGGGGTCGTAGAGCACCGGGCCGGCGACGGTCACCGGCACCACCCGGTCGCCGAGCGGCGCGTACAGCCGCTGGCCGATCCGGTCGCGACCGCCCTTGACGAGGGCGAGCGCGAACGTGCGGCCGAGCGCGGCGCTGGGGTAACTGGAGGTGACATGGCCGAGCGCCGGTACCGGCGGCGGCGGCACGTCCCGCGTGGCGATCAGGTGGGCACCCTCGGGCAGCAGCGTGGTCCGGTCGTCGGGGAGCAGCCCGACGAGGTGCCTGCGGTCGGGCCGCGAAGTGTCCACTCTGGAGAACGATCGCTTGCCGACGAAGTCGGGCTTCTTCTTCGACACCACCCACGCCATGCCCAGATCATGCGGCGTGACGGTGCCGTCGGTGTCCTGCCCGACGATCGGGTACCCCTTCTCGGCGCGCAGCACATGCATGGTCTCGGTGCCGTAGGGGGTGATGCCGAACGGCTGGCCGGCCGCGTACACCGCCTCCCACAGCGCGGTCCCGTACCACCACGGCACGTTGATCTCGTAGGCCAGCTCGCCCGAGAAGCTGATCCGGCACACCCGCGCGGCGAGCCCGGCCACGGTGCTGTCGCGCCACGTCATGAACGGGAAGGCGGCCGCGTCCACCGCCAGGTCGGGTGCGAGCGACCGCAGCACGTCGCGGGAGCGCGGGCCGACCAGTGCCACGGTCGCCCACTGCTCGGTCACCGAGGTGCAGTACGCGCGCAGGTGCGGCCACTCGGTCTGCAGCCACTCCTCCAGCCACTCCAGCACGGCGGCGGCGTTGCCGGTGGTCGTGGTCAGCAGGAACCGGTCCTCGGCCAGCCGGGCCACGGTGCCGTCGTCGAAGAGCATGCCGTCGGCGTGGCACAGCACGCCGTACCGGATCGCGCCGGGGCGCAGGCTGGACAGCACGTTGGTGTACAGGCGGTCCAGGAAGGCGGCCGCGTCGGCACCCTGTACCTCGATCTTCCCGAGGGTGGACGCGTCCATCAGCGCGACGCCCTCCCGGGCGGCCCGGCACTCGCGCCGCACCGCGGCGGGCATGTCCTCCGCCGCCACCGGGTAGTACCGGGCGCGCTGCCACTGCCCGACGTTCTCGAACAGCGCGCCGTGCGCCACGTGCCAGTCGTGGATCGCGGTCACCCGCACCGGGTCGAAGCACCGGCCCCGGTCGCGGCCGGCGAGCGTGGCGAAGCTGACCGGGGTGTACGGCGGGCGGAAGGTGGTGAGGCCCAGCGCGTGCCCGCCGAGTGCCTGCCGGACGGCGGCGCTGGTCAGCACGCCGGAGGTCTTCCCCTGGTCGTGCGCCGTGCCCGCGGTGGTGTACCGCTTCACGTGCTCGACCGAGCGCAGCCCGGCGCCGGTGGCGTCCAGCACGTCGGCCACGGTCACGTCGCGCTGCAGGTCGACGAAGTGGGTGCGGTAGTCCTCGGCGGGCACCACGAAGAACGTGGAGCCGGGCAGCGATTCATCAAGAACGAACGAGACAGCCTGCCGGCAGCCGTCCGGGACGAACCTGCCCAGTTCCTCGTCGAAGCGCAGCCGCCCGCCGGCCTGGCTGTACAGGTGCAGCACCGGGTTCCAGCCACCGGAGACGAGCAGCAGGTCCGCGTCGTACCGGCGGGTGGCGCCGCCCGCCAGCGGCGCCACCTCCACCGTGGACACTCCGGTGTCCCCCTCGACACCCACCACGGCCTGGCCCTGCCGGGTGTCGACGATCTCGGCGATCTCCACGCCCGCGCCGGCCAGCTCCCGGGCCGCCGCGTACGCGGAGTCGTTGGTGGTGAACACGACCGCGCGCCGGCCGGCGAGCACGCCGTACCGGTGCAGGTAGGTGCGGGCGGCACCGGCCAGCATCACGCCGGGCCGGTCGTTGCCGGCGAAGGCGATCGGCCGCTCGTGCGCGCCGGTCGCGAGGACCACCCGGCCGGCCCGGATGCGCCAGAGCCGCTCGCGCGCCACGTGCGGCGGCGCGGCGGCGCCGAGGTGGTTGGTGCGCCGCTGCACCGCGACCAGGTAGTTGTCGTCGTAGTACCCGACGACGGTGGTGCGCGCGAGCAGCCGCACGCCGGTGGGGCCGGCCGCCACCGGGTGCTCGTCGGCGAGGATCACCCGGGCCCCGGTGCGCGCGGCGGCCTCGGCGGCGGCCACCCCGGCCGGGCCACCCCCGACCACGAGCACGTCGGTGTGTGCGTACACGGCGTCGTACCGGGCCGGATCGGGCGTGGTGGCGAGCCGGCCGCGCCCGGACAGTCCACTCGCGACCAGGCCGTCGTGGAGCTCGACGGTGGTCGCGGTCAGCATCGGCTCCGGGAAGGGCTCCTCGATCTGGACGACCCCGGTCGGCTCCTCGCTGCCGGCGGAGTAGATCCCGCGTGGCCGGCCCAGCCGCACGCTGGTGCCGACCTGGCGCACGCCGTTGGCGAGCAGGGCGGAGGCGAGCGTGTCGCCCCGGTACCCGCGGTATTCCTGGCCGTCGAAGCGGAATCCGACGGGCACGGAGCGGTCGACGAGACCGGCGGTGGGGTGGCGCGTCACCTCGACACCGCCAGGATCTCGTTGGTGCGGGTGTCGCGCACCACGGTGAACCAGCGGCGGCAGCCGGCGGTGTGGCACCAGCGCTCGGTGAACGGTCCCTCGGGGTTGGCCCGGACGAACAGGTAACGCGCCCACTCCTCGTCGGTGAGCGCGGACGGGTCCTCGGGGTAGGCCACGTGCGCCTGGCCGCCGTAGTGGTACTCGGCCTCGTCGCGCGGCCCGCACCACGGGCACCGGATCAGCAACATGCGCGCCTCTCAGTGTGCCACGGCGGCGGCGCCGTGCTCGTCGACGAGGGCACCGGTGACGAACCTGTCCAATGTGAACGGTGCGTTGAGCGGGTGCGGCTCGCCACGGGCGACGGTGTGCGCGTAGCACCACCCCACCCCGGGCGTCGCCTTGAAGCCGCCGGTACCCCAGCCGCAGTTGAGGAACAGGTTCTCCACCGGGGTCAGCCCGACGATCGGCGAGGCGTCCGGGGTCACGTCCACGATGCCGCCCCAGGTGCGCAGCACGTGCGCCCGCGCGAACACGGGGAACAGCTCCAGCGCCGCCGACATCTGCCGCTCGATGACGTGCGGCGCGCCGCGCTGGCTGTAGGAGTTGTACGTGTCGATCCCGGCACCCATCACCAGCTCGCCCTTGTGCGCCTGGCTGACGTACACGTGCACGGCGTTGGACATGACGACCGTGGGGTGCACCGGCTCCAGCAGCTCGGACACGAGGGCCTGCAGGGGATGGCTCTGGATCGGCAGGTCCAGCCCGACCATCGCGCCGAGGACGGAGGAGTGCCCGGCGGCGCACAGCGCCACCCGCTCGGCCGCGATGTCGCCCCGGGTGGTGCGCAGCCCGGTCACGCGTCCATTGTGGACGTCGATCCCGGTGACCTCGCAGTGCTGGACGAGGTCCACGCCGAGGGTGTCGGCGGCGCGGGCGAAGCCCCACGCGACGTGGTCGTGCCTGGCGATCCCGGCGCGGGGCTGGTAACTGGCGCCCATGACGGGGTAGCGCACGTCGGGCGAGACGTTGAGGATGGGGCAGACCTGTCTGGCCTGCGCCGGATCCAGCCACTGCGCGTCGATGCCGGCGAGCTGGTTCGCGTACACCCTGCGGACGCCGTCGCGCACGTCCTGCGGGCTGTGCGCGAGGTTGAGCACGCCGCGCTGGCTGAACAGGATTTCGTGGCCGAGGTCCTCCTCCAGCCCTTCCCACAGCTTCAGCGCGTGCTCGTAGATGCCGGCGCTGGCGTCCCAGAGGTAGTTGGAGCGGATGATGGTGGTGTTGCGGGCCATGTTGCCGCCGCCCAGCCAGCCGCGCTCCAGCACCGCCACGTCCGTGATGCCGTGGTTGCGCGCCAGGTAGTAGGCGGTCGCGAGGCCGTGCCCGCCGCCGCCGACGATCACGGTCTGGTACCGGCGCTTCGGCTCCGGGTTCCGCCAGAGGACCTCGGTCATGAGCGCAACCGGGTCATCTGCGGGTCGAACAGCGGCTCGGTGGCGACCGTCGCCGCCACCCGCCGGTCGAAGTATCCGATGTGGACGGTCTGGCCCGGCGTCGCGAGGGACTCGGGCAGCCAGGCGTACGCGATGCCCGTGCCGATGGTGTACCCGTACGCCGCGCTGGTCACGTACCCGACGCAGCGGTCGCCCTCGTACACCGGCTCCCGGCCCATGACGACCTCGTCGAGAGTGAGGCAGGTCAACCGCCGCCGCACCTGTTCCCGGCGGCGCAGCAGGGCCTCGCGGCCCACGAAGTCGCCCTTGTCCAGCTTGACCGCGAAGCCCAGGCCCGCCTCGTACGGGTCGTGCTCGTGGGTCATGTCGGCGCCGAAGGACCGGTAGCCCTTCTCCAGGCGCAGGCTCGTGAAGGCGCCCCGGCCACCGGCGATGACGCCGAGGTCCCGGCCGGCCTGCCACAGCGTGTCCCACAGCTTCAGGCCCATGTCGGCGGTCGTGTAGAGCTCCCAGCCCAATTCGCCCACATAGGACAGTCGCAGCGCGGTGACCGGTACCATGCCGACGTGTGCGCGCCGGGCCCGGAAGTAGCGGAAGGCCCCGGTGGACAGGTCGGTGTCGGCCAGCGGCGCGACCAGGTCCCGCGCCCGCGGTCCCCACACGCCCACGCAACAGGTGCCGGCGGTGATGTCCCGGACCACCACCCCGTCCTCGGGCAGGTGCCGCTGGAACCAGGTGAGGTCCAGATTGCCGTTGACCCCCACCTGGTACAGGTCGGGCGCGAGCCGGGCGACGGTGATGTCGCTGCGGATCCCGCCGTCCGCGTCGAGCAGCAGGCAGTAGGTCACCGAGCCCACCGACTTGTCCACATCACCCGTTGTCAGCCGCTGCAGGAAGGCCGCGGCGCCCCGGCCGCTGACCTCGACGCGCTTGAGCGGCGTCATGTCGTACAGCGCGACCGCCTCCCGGGTGACCTGCGCCTCGGCGCCCACGACCGGGGACCAGTACCGGGCCGCCCAGTCATCCGGTACCGGGATGTCCCGCCCGCCGAGCAGGTCCGCATTCGCCTCGTACCACTGTGGACGCTCCCAGCCGGTCGCCTCCAGGAAATACCCGCCCAACGCCTGCTGCCGGGGGTAGAACGGGCTGGTGCGCAGCGGCCGCGGCGCCGCCATCGGCTGCAGCGGGTGGATGACGTCGTAGACCTCGACGTAGTTCTGGCAGTCCCGGGCGAGCACGTAGGCGGGCGCCAGCTGGTGCGCCTCGAACCGGTTGACGTCACACTCGTGCAGGTCGAAGGAGGAGCAGTACCCGTCGACGAGCCACTCGCTGACCGCCCGGGCCACGCCGGCCGAATGGGTGACCCACACGGCCTCGGCGAACCAGAAGCCCCGCGCCGCCGTGGACTCGCCGAGCAGCGGCATGTTGTCGGTGGTGAAGGAGAACAGCCCGTTGATCCCCCGCTCCACTTTGGACTCCCGGGTGGCCGGGATCAACGCCTGGGTCGCGGCCCAGGCGGGCGCGAAGTCCTGCTCGGTGAACGGCAGCACCGACGGCATCAGCTCCGCGACGTCGTAAGGTGCGACGTCATAGGATGCGAGGTCGTCCGCGCTGACCGGCATCGGCTGGTGGCCGTAGTAGCCCACCGCCAGCCCGTCGGACTGCTCCCGCAGGTAGAGATCGGCGTCCTGGTGCCGGAGGATCGGCCCGGACCCCTCCGGCGCGCCGGTGCCGGACAGCGCGGCGAGCGGCCCCGTCCAGGCCAGCTGGTGCGCCAACGGGGTCAGTGGCAGCGGTGCGCCCACCATCCGGGCCACCCGCGGCCCCCAGATGCCGGCGCAGCACACCACGACGTCGGCGGGCAGGTCACCCTGGTCCGTCACCACCGCGCTGACGCGGCCGTCGACGGTGCGGATGTCGCGCACCTGGTGCCGGTCGCGCACGCTCACCCCCCGCGCCCGGGCGAGGTCGAGCTGCGCCTGTACCGCCGCCACCGCGTCGGCGAACCCGTCGGTCGGCACGTACAGGCCGCCGAGGATCGCGGCGCGGTCGAGCAGCGGGTACCGGTCCACGCACTCGTCCGGCGGCAGCACCCGCGCGTCGGGCACACCCCAGGCGGTCACCCAGCCGTGCCGGCGGTGCAACTCCGCGAGGCGCCGCGGCGTCGTCGCCACCTCCAAGCCGCCGACCTGGCTGAAGCAGCCGAGCCGGTGGAGCTTGTCGACGGTGTACCGGGCCAGTCGGGTCATCGTCTTGCTGGCGTTGGTCTGGAACACCAGCCCCGGCGCGTGCGACGACGAGCCGCCCGGCCTGGGCAGCGGCCCCTGTTCCAGCACGGTGATGCCGTCCCAGCCGCGCAGGGACAGCTCGTCGGCCAGCGCCGCCCCGACGACACCCGCCCCGATGATGACTACCCGGGGTCCCACCATCGCGCGCCTCCAGCAATGCGTTTTATGCAACGGGGTGCGTCATGTGCAACAAGAATCCCGTGCTCCCCGGCGCGTGTCAACCGCGGCAATTGACGTGTGACTAAAAGGTCACGTATGGTGGGGCGCAGTGAATGACGACGACCTCATCTTCAAGGCCCTCGCCGATCCGACCCGCCGGCTCCTGCTGGACAGGCTCTTCGAGCGGGACGGACGCACCCTCACCGAACTCGAGTCGGAACTGTCCATGACCCGGTTCGGCGTGATGAAGCACCTGCGCGTGCTGGAGGAGGCGGGGCTGGTCGTCACGCGCCGGTCCGGACGGGAGAAGCTGCACTTCCTCAATCCGGTTCCGATCCGGCTGATCCACGACCGCTGGATCGACAAGTACACCGAGGGGCCGGCGGCGGCGCTGGCCGATCTCAAGAGGGAACTGGAACGGGACTGAACCGGGTGGCCGGACGACCGGCCACCCGGCGCGGCACTCAACCGGCGAGCCAGGGCTGCCAGACGTCCGGGTGGGCGTCCACCCACTTCTTGGCCGCGTCGTCGTCGCTCAGCTTGTTCTGCGCGATGTCCCGGGCGATCGCGTTCTGGTCATCGTTGCTCCAGTGGAAGTTCTTCACCAGATTCGCCGCCGGGCTCCCCGAGTCCGCGAACTTCTTGCTCACGATCTTGTCGAGGTCGTACGGCTGGTAGTCGCACTTCACCTTCTTCGCGTCCGCGTCACACCCCGGCGTGTACGGCGGCAGGCTGACGTGCACCAGCGGCACCTCCGACAGGAACCACTGCGGTTCGTAGAAGTACCCGAGGACGAACTTCTTCTGCTCCTCGGCGGTCTTGAACGCCTGGATCAGCGCGGTCTCGCTGCCGGCGTACACCACCTTGAAGTTGAGGTTGAGGTTCTTCACCAGTGCGGCGTCGTTGATCACGTAGGAGGGGTCGCCGTCCAGGAACTGGCCCTTGCCGCCCGACTCCGACGTCTTGAACTTGTCCGCGTACTTGTTGAGGTTCTGCCAGTTGGTGATGTCGGGATAGGCCTTGGCCAGCCACGGCGGCACGTACCAGCCGATGATGCCCTTGTTGCCGGTCTCGCCGTCCTCGACCGCCACCTTCTGCTGGTCGATGTACTTCTTCTTCAGGTCGTTGTGGCCCCAGTTCTCCAGGATCGCGTCCACCGTGCCGGTGGGGAAGCCCTGCCAGGACACCTCCTCGGTCAGCTTCTTCAGGTTGACCGTGCAACCCAGCTTCGTCCTGGCCAGGTAGGCCACCACCGCCGCGTCGGCCTCGTAGCCGACCCAGGGGTTGACCGCCAGGTTGAACGTGCCGCAGGGCTTTCTGGTGCCGGTACCCGTCGTCGTGTTGTTCTTGATTTTCGATCCGCAGCCGGTGAGCGCGAGGGCACCCGCGCCTAGCAGCGCCACCACGCGGACCCAGCTCCTAGCCGTAGTCACTCAGTACTCCCCTTCTATTTCTCTCCGGTGCGCCGCGCCGCGGCCTGGGTGATGCGGTCCAGCAGGATGCCGAGCAGGACGATGGCCACACCGGCGGCCAGGCCCTTGCCGTAGAGGGTGGTCTGGGAGAAGCCGGCCACGACGAGGTAGCCGAGCGCGCCGGCGCCGACCAGACCGCCGACCGCGACCATCGACAGCACGTAGATGAGGCCCTGGTTGGCCGCCAGCGCCAGCGACCGCCGCGCCAGCGGCAGCTGGACCTTCGTGATGACCTGCCAGGTGCTGGAGCCGGACGAGACGGCCGCCTCGACGACGGTCTCCGGCAGCCCGCGGATGCCGTCGGCGACCACCTTGATGGCGACCGGCGCGGCGAAGACGACCGCGGCCACGATCGCGGTGAACCGCGACGTGCCGAACAGGCCGAGGAACGGCACCAGGTAGACGAACGCCGGCATCACCTGCGCGGCGTCGAGCGTCGGACGGATCAGCCGGTCGGCCCGGTCGCTGCGCCCCACCCACACTCCACACAGGACACCCAGCACCATGACGATGACCGTGCCGACGAGGGCCGCCGCGAGCGTCACCATGGCGTCCTGCCACAGCCCGGAGCCCAGCAGCAGGGCCAGGCACACCACCCCGACCAGCACCGGCCGCACGCCGCCGACGAGGAACGCGAGGGCGAGGATGACGGCGCTCATGAGGTACCAGGGGGACTGCGCGAGCAGCGCCTGCAACGGGTTGAGCAGCCCGTAGGAGACGGCGTTGCGGATGCCCTCGGTCACCGTGGCCAGCTGGGACTGGGTCCAGGAACTGGCGTTGCCGACCGCGTCCGCCAACTGCCGGCCCAGTCCCGGGCCGGGGAACGTCGCGGCCCACACGAAGGTGTACGCCAGGTACAGCGCGACGAGCGTCGCGGCGCCGAGCGCGGCCAGCACGATGCGCCGGGTGCGCGGCGACCCCCCGGCCCGGTACTGGTTCTCCACCCGCACGCTCGCCGCGGTGGTGACCCGGTCCAGCACGATCGCCATGATGACGATGGCCAGCCCGGCGCTGAACGCGGTGCCCACGTCGAGCGTCTGCAGCGCCTGCACCACGGTCTGGCCGAGCCCGGGCGCGTCGATCAGTGCGGCGATCGTCACCATGGACAACGCGCACATGGTGGTCTGGTTGATGCCCACCACGATGGTGCGCTTCGCCATCGGCAGCCGCACCTGGCGCAGCACCTGCCACTTCGTCGCGCCCAGCGACGTGCTCGACTCCAGCGCGGCGCCGGCCACGCCCTGGATGCCGTGCGCGGTGATGCGGATGGCGGGAGGCATCGCGTAGATGAGCGTGGCGAGGATGCCCGATGCCGGGCCGATGAGGAACAACAGCGTCAGCGGAGCGAGGTAGGCGATCGTCGGCATGGTCTGCATGAAGTCGAGTACCGGCGTGACCACCCGCGCGACGCGCGGGGACAGCCCGATCCAGACGCCCAGCGGGATGCCGATGACGAGGCAGAGGAGCACCGCCGCCAGCGTCAGCGCCAGGGTGTCCATGCTCTCCTGCCAGTAGCCGAGCAGGCCGAAGGAGACGAAGCCGGCACCGGCCAGCACCGCGACCCGCAGGTTCGCCACCGCGTACGAGCCGAGGACGGCCAGCGCCACCACGCCCAGCCAGCCGATCAGCGGTACCGGCCGGTCCCCCCACGGCTGGCTGACCAGCGCCTGCAGGAAGCCGCCGAGGTGGTCGATGCCGGTGCGGACGACGTTGATGACGCCGACGAACAGCGGGTTGCTGTACCGGTGCGCGTCGACGTAGTCGCGCAGGTCGTCCAGGCGCTGGTGCACCGGGTTGAGGTCCATCGTGGACAGTGTCAGCGTGTCCCGCCCGTGCAGCGGGATCCACAGCAGCACCCACAGGACGAGCACGCCGAGCGCGAGCCAGCCGCGGCTCAGGTTGGCTGCCACGCGCCGGGTCACCGCCGCCGAGGTACCGGTCATCGCGCGGTGTCCTCGGCGACGATCACCCGCAGGATCGCGTCGTCGTCCACCACCCCGAGCAGTTCTCCGTCGCGTACCACGCGGACCGGGCTCGTGGCGGACAGCACCGCGCGCGCCGCGTCCCGCACGATCACGTCGGGTGGCAGCTCCGGACCGTCCATGGCGTCCTGCGGGAGCGCCGGGCGCATCACCCAGCGGATGGTCAGCACGTGCGACTTGGGGACGTCGGACACGAAGTCCCGCACGTACTCGTCGGCGGGCGCGCCGACCACCTCGTCCGGCCGGCCCACCTGCACCATCTCCCCGTCGCGCATGATGAGGATCCGGTCACCCAGGCGCAGCGCCTCGTTGAGGTCGTGGGTTATGAAGATCATCGTCTTGCCCACCTCGTGGTGCAGCCGCACGACCTCGTTCTGCATGTCCCGGCGGATCAGCGGATCGAGCGCGGAGAACGGCTCGTCGAAGAAGAGGATCTGCGGGTCGACCGCGAGCGCCCGGCCCAGCCCCACGCGCTGCTGCATGCCGCCGGAGAGCTGGTCGGGGAACAGGTCCGCGCAGCCGCCGAGGCCGACCAGGTCCAGCACCTCACCGGCCCGCCGGTACCGCTCCGCCTTCTTCACCCCGCGGATCTCCAGCCCGTACGCGACGTTGTCCAGCACCCGCCGGTGCGGCAGCAGCCCGAAGTGCTGGAAGACCATGGCGAAGCGATGCCGGCGCAGCTCCCGCAGCCGCTTCGCGTCCGCCTCGCGGATGTCGTCGCCGTCGAAGAGCACCGTGCCCGCGGTCGGCTCGATGAGCCGGGTCAGGCAGCGCACCAGGGTGGACTTGCCCGAGCCGGACAGGCCCATGACCACGAAGACCTCGTTGGGCGCGACCGCGAAACAGATGTCCCGCACCGCCGCCACGCAGCCGGTCTCCTCCTTGAGCTCGGCGCGGTGCAGCTCGGCCAGCGGGGTGCCCAGCACCTTGTCCGCGCCCGGACCGAAGATCTTCCACAGCCCCCGGACGTCGAGCGCGGCCCGACCGGTGCCGCCCTGCACCGCCTGGGCGCTCGGCTCTGGCTTCGTGTTCATGGGCATGGGATCGCCACCTCGCAGACGGCGGCCACCAGAGCACTGTCGGCAGGACACCGGATCCCCCGACGCCCACCCCCGGCGGACGCCCGCCACCCGCCGTCGATGAACAGATCTGCCAAGAGGCGCCTCAACATCCAAGAGTTGCGTAATGTGAAAACGAGTGCTCAATGGGGAACAGGATGTCGCCCACCGACTGGCCCGTCAAGGCCACAATTCACCACGAGGCGGTCGCCGCCTCCCGGCCCAGCCGCTTGACCAGCACCTGCTCGACGAGGGCGACGAGGACCTGCTTCACCGACCCGCGGATGCGGGCATCGCATTCCACGATCGGCACCTCGGGTCCCACCCCCAGCGCCTCACGGATCTCCTCCAGATCGAAGCGGTCCGAGTAGTCGAAGGTGTTCACCGCGATCAGCAATGGCGTCTCCCGCTCTTCGAAATAGTCCAGCGCCGGGAAGCAGTCCTCGATCCGCCGGGTGTCGAGCAGGATGACCGCGCCCAGCGCGCCGTCCACGAGGTCGTCCCAGAGGAAGGAGAACCGGTCCTGGCCGGGCGTGCCGAACAGGTACAGCAACAGCGACTCGTCGAGCGTGATGCGCCCGAAGTCCAGCGCGACCGTCGTGGTGGTCTTCCCGAGTACACCGCGCAGGTCGTCCACGCCCACCGAGGCCTCGGTCATCGCCGCCTCGGTGACCAGCGGCTCGATCTCCGAGATGGCACCGACGAAGGTGGTCTTCCCGACGCCGAACCCGCCGCTGACGACGATCTTCACGGAGATCGGCGGGTCAGTTCTGTCAGAGCGCCCGAACACGGTCCCTGATCCTTTCGAGCACGTCGATGGGGAGTTCGGCGGGCTGGGTGAATGACACGTATCCCTCGGTCACGAGATCCGCGACCAGGACCCGCGCCACGCCCAGCGGTACGGAGAGCCGGACCGCGATCTCCGCGACGGACAGCGGGTGCTGGCACAGCTCGACGATCCGGCGCAGCTCGAAGCGCAGCGGGGCGGACAGCGCCGCCGGCCGCGCCGAGACGATCGTCTCGATGCGCAACCCGTCGTGCAG
>JBBWZQ010000113.1:0-12144 GCA_039649115.1 Micromonosporaceae bacterium
GTACCGCGGCACACCAGGCCGGTGTCGCGGCCACGGCGGCGGCGCAGGCCGGTACCGACGCGGCGGCCTCGGCGCAGGCGGCGAAACAGGCTGGCGACTACGCGGCCAGCGCCGGGGCCGACGCGGCGACGGTGCGGGCCGCCGCGGCCAGAGCCCAGTCGAACGCGGACCGGGCCACCCGCGCGGCGCAGGCGGCGGTCTCGTTCGCCAACATCGCGGCGAACGCGGCGTTCACCGCACGCGACGCGGCGAACCGCGCGGTGGCCGATGCCAACGCCGCGGCGGCGGCCGCGGACGACGCGGCGGACCATGCGGGTCAGGCAGCTGACGCGGCGGCCCTGGCCACCGCGCACGCCAACGCCGCGGTGCAGGCGGCGCAGGCCGCCGTCGATGCCGCCACTGCGGCCAGGGTGGTGTACGACGCGGCGCGGGCGGCCGACACGCAACGCATCCGGATCGCCTTCGAACAGGGTGACGAGGCCGCGCTCGCCGCCTCGACCGAGGTCGCCCGGCTGCAGAACCAGGCCGGCTGGGACGCGGCGCAGCAGGCGAAGCGCTCGGCGGAGGTCAACCGGCTCATCGCCGAGGCCACCGACCCGGCCACGCCCCAGCCAGCCGCGGTGAACGACGCCCGCAAGGTGGCCCTGGCACTGGCCGGCGCCGAAGGCAGTTGGACCCGTGCCGCGGCGATGGATGCTCTCGGCAGCAGTGACGCGATGCTGCTGGAGTTCGTGCATTCGGGTATCGCCGACGCCGCGGGTCAGGACGACCGGGCGACCCTGTCCGCTCTCATGGGGACCGGCAGCGATGCCATGCGTACCGCCGCGCAGGCGGCGATGGACGGCTCGGACGCGGACGTGGCCACCTTCCTCCAGACGCGTGACTACCCCGGCCGGCTGGCCGAGGACCGGCTGGCGGTCAACCAGATCCAGGCCGCCGCGCGTGCGGCGGGTGACACGGTCACCGTGCAACAGGCGCAGCGGGCCCTGGACGCAGGTACCGGTCAGGCGCTGCGGCAGTTCCTGGAGATCGGCCAGTACGGCGCCGCGGCCGCCGACCAGCGGGTCAAGGTCAACCAGATCCTGGCCGACCCGGACAGCGGCCCGGAACTGGCGGCCGCCGCCCAGATCGCCCTGGACGGGCCACCCGCGTTCCTGACCCAGTTCCTCGCGGTCGGCCGGTTCGCGGCGGCCCAGCGCGACCAGGACAGTGCCTCCCATGACGCGGTGGTCTCCGCGCTGCTCGCGCAGGCCGCGGAGGCGGCAGCCGTGGCCGTGCAGAACGCCATGGAGGCGCAGGCCGCCGCGGCCACCGCCCGGAACGCGGCGGGCGACGCCGCCAGGTACGCGCAGCAGGCGGCCGACTCGGCCGCCGAGGCCGCCGGGTACGCCCAGCAGGCGCAGCAATCGGCCGCGCAGGCGCGCGACTCGGCCGCCCGCGCCGCCGCCTCGGCCAACACTGCGGTGGCCGCGGCCGCCGCGGCCAACAACGCCGCGCGCAGAGCCGCCAGGTCGGCGGTCTGGGCGCAGGCCTCGGCCGAGCACGCCGCGACTTCCGCGACGCAGGCGTACGCCGCGGCCAGGAACGCCTACAACGCCGCGGTCGCCGCCGGCAAGGACGCGCGGGCCGCCGTGGCCGCCGCCACCGAGGCGTTCAACGCGGCCAGGCGGCAGAGCGCCGCCGAGGTGGCCCGGTGGGCGTACCTGGAGGCACAGAAGTGCCAGGCACCAGGTGTCGACACCCAGACGTGCATGGACAACATCAACAAGATCATCAAGAATCCGGCCAAGGTCGCGTACATCAACGCCGGCGTCTGCGAGACGCTGTACCAGCAGGGCAGCCCGGCCTACCAGGCCTGCCTCGGCGACGTGCTGAACCCCAACTTCGAGCAGAACCAGACTCTGCTCGTCCTGGAAGCGATCGTCACGCTGGCCACTGCGGTGTTCACCGCGCTGGCAACCATCGATCTCGGTGTGATCGTCGCATTCGGGATCGCCGCCTGTGCCGGTGTCTGCGCGGCGATCCTGGAGATCGCCTCACCCTTCCTCACGCCGGAACTCGTCGGCCTGCCGGTCGAGGGGTTCGGGCTGCTCGCCGGAACCACCGTCAGCCTGCGCACCGCGGCCGTACTGGAGCGGTCCGCGGTCGAGGGCAAGGCACAGGACGCCGCCCTCGCCCGGCTGATCTCCGCCATCAAGCTGTGCGGCCGCAACAACAGCTTCGCCGCGGGTACGCCGGTGCTGCTTGCCGACGGAAGCAGTAGACCGATCCAGGACCTCCGCACCGGAGACCGGGTGCTGTCGACCGACCCGGTCACCGGTGCCACGGACGCCGAACCGGTCACCGGCACCATCACCGGTACCGGGGTCAAGCATCTCGTCGACGTCACTGTGGACACGGACGGCCAGGCCGGTTCCGCGACGGCCACGTTGACCGCGACCGACAACCACCCGTTCTGGGTCGCCGACACCGGGGACTGGGTCACCGCGGGCAACCTGCGGGCAGGGCAGTGGCTGCGAACCGGCAGCGGTACCTGGGTCCAGATCACCGGCACCGACCGCCGGACCGAAACCACCACCGTCCACAACCTCACCGTCGCCACGTACCACACCTTCTACGTGGCCGCCGGCACCGCGTCGGCACTTGTCCACAACGACTGCGGCAACTACCACTGGGCACCGATCCCCGCGCCAAAGGATGTGCTGCCCCGCGAGCTGTGGTGGGATCCGAGTCAGGGTATACCCGTCATCGGGCGGTGGCCGGGTGTCACCCTCCCGGGCCGATGGCCCGGCCACACCTTCTTCAATCTCCCGTTGAAGGACTGGACACCGGAGAAGAATGATGCGTGGATCCAGTCGATCAAAGACCAGCGGGGGACGGTCTACGTGGGCTCGCCGACCCAGGGCAACTACTGGAACAAGGACAAGAAGGAACCGTCGACGTTCGCGCGGGAGATCCAGCAGCTCCTGGACGACGGGTACCGCTGGGTCGGTGACTATCTCGTTCCGCCTCCCCTGTGAGGCCGGCGGACGGCGCCGATGGCCACGGTGAGGACGCTGCTCGGGCGGCGGTTCAACGGGTACCGCGGGGTCCGGCTGCCCCACGATATGGACGCGGTGGTGGAGTCCGTGGTGGTCGCGTACCTCGACGCTCCGGCGGCCACGCGACAGGAGACGCTGGACGCGGTGCGGCCGGACGCGGCGGGAGTGCTGACCGCGTACGGCGAGCGGATGGCCGCCATGGCCGTGCGTACCGACTCGGTGGTTCCGCTCTACCGCGGCGTCGTCGCGATGGGAATGGCACTGTCCAGACTGGACGATCCACGTTTCAGCGTCATCGTGCTCGCGGCGGTGCATGACAGCGCCACGAGACTGGGCACCAGCCTCGCCCGGATCCTGGAGGACGCCCGCAGGTACCTGCCGCAGCCGGCGTACGACCTCTTCCAGGCGTTCACCGAGCGCACAGCGAGAGACAAGTCCCTGCCCGCCATGGGGCTGGCCGCGTACGGGAGCAAGGAAGACTTCCGGTACGGCAGCGGCCCCACGGCGGCGTGAGTCACGATCCGCCGGCGCCCTACCTGGTCGGCCAGCAGGGGTGTGATGCTGGCGGCGTTGGTGGGGTGGCCGAGCAGGTTGCCCTGTCCGATGTCGCAGCCGCGTCGGGTGAGTTGCCCGCGCCGCCGGCAGGACGCTCCCCGGCGGAAGCGGCCGAAACCGCGTCCACGCCTCGACGGAGGTACCTCGGAGACCATGCGAGAGATAATCAACCGCGCGATGGATCTGTGATCATCCGCTACGAAAGGACGGCGCCGTCCCATGACCGTGATCGACGTGTGGGCGCAGCATCCCACCCAGCGCTTTATCCAGCATGAGATGTTCGACTCCTTGCGTCGTTGGACCGGCGCCGACGCTCTGACCGGCGAACTTCCGGTCGAGATGACGATCGCCGCCATGGACGCCGCCGGTGTGGACATCTCCCTACTCAGCGCGTGGTACGGGCCTGAAGGGGCGCTCATCTCCAACGACGAAGTCGCCGGCTTCGTCGCACGCGCCCCCGGCCGCCTCGCCGGGCTCGCCTCGGTCGACCTGCGCAAACCCGTCGCGGCGGTTCGAGAGTTGCGTCGCTGTGTCCGTGAACTCGGCTTCAAAGGATTGCGCGTGGTGCCCTGGCTGTGGGGCTGGCCGCCGGACGACCGCCACTACTACCCGCTGTACGCCGAGTGCGTGGCGCTGGGCATCCCGTTCTGCACGCAGGTCGGGCACACCGGTCCGCTGCGCACCTCGGAAACCGGTCGCCCCATCCCGTACCTGGACAACGTCGCCTTGGACTTCCCGGAGCTGACGATCGTCGCTGGCCACATCGGTTACCCGTGGACCGAGGAAATGATCGCGGTGGCGCGCAAGCACGAGAACGTGTACATCGACACCTCCGCCTACACCAGCAAGCGCATCCCGCCCGAGCTCGTCGCGTACCTGCGCGGCAAACACCACAAGGTCCTGTTCGGCACCAACTACCCGATGATCACCGCGGACCGCGCCCTGGCCGACCTCGGGCTTCTGGAGCTCACGGACGAGGCCAGGGAGCTGTACCTGCACGGGCACGCGGAGCTGATCTTTCAGTTCCGGGCGGCATAGTCCTGCATCACATCTGACGGCCTTGCTCCCCACCGCCGCCCGACGGCACTACCGGGCGCGGGTATCCGTCGCCGCTGGGTGGTGTGCGCTTGCGCCCGGCTTCGCGTGGGAGGCTTGGCTCCCCGGTGTGGACGAACTCCGGACGGTGGCGGGTTCGCATGTCGTGCATGCGGCCGAGCCTGCCCGCGCGGCTTCCGGGTCGCATCCGCGCCGGCCACGGAAACCAGCTGGTACTAGAACGAGAACGGCCCGGCATTGATCCAGAACAGGTACGAATCCGGGCTGGCTGTCGGTCCTGGCCAACGCTTCGAGTCGAGCGGCGCCGCGGCGGGTGGGCCGGAGCGGGTTGGCCGCCCGCGTCCGAACCAGTTCCCGGCGATCCGATTGGTGCGCTCAGGCGCGACCCGTTGACAGCAGCCGCAGTTCGCGGCCGCGCGCTACGGCTGAGGACCGGTCGGTGGCGCCGAGCTTGGTGTAGATGCGGCGGATGTGGGTGTTGACGGTGTTCAGCGAGACTGACAGCTGCCCGGCGATCTCGGGGCGGGTGAGGTTGGTCGGCAGGTAGCGCAGCACGCGCAGTTCGCTCGGGCTGAGCTGTTCGGCCGGTTCGGGAGCGATGGTGTGGCCGGGGGCGCCGCCGTGGACGGTGTCGAGGATGTCGGCGACCAGCGCGGCGTGCGACGTCCCTTGCGGTGGCAGGGCGGTGAGCAGCTGCCACGCGCCGGTCATCGCGAAGGGCAGGATCAGCCGGTCCGGTTCGGCCAGGTGCAGCGCCCGTTCCATGGCTGCTCGTGCCGCGTGCTCGTCGCCCTGGCTCCGGCAGGCGAGCGCGTCCAGCAGGTGGGCCTCAATCAGGGTGAGGTAGGGGTTGCTGGGGGCGCCGCGGTCGAGGACGGCCCGCAGTTCGTGGCGGGCTCCGGCGGGGTCCTGTTCGGCGAGGCGGATCACCGCGGCGGCGTTGCGGATCTCGCCGGTGGCGCCCAGCCGGTCGTCGACGGCGGTGAGGGTGGCCCGCGCCTGCTTGAGGTTGCCGAGGCGGGCCTGGGTGGCGATCGTCCAGGCGGTGACTCTCGGGGTGAGCGCGTGCTGCCCCACCATGACCGCCTGCACCTGTCCGGCGGCGACGAGTTCGGCCAGCGCCTCGCGGTACTGGCCGCGTCCGGCCGGCAGCAGCGCGGAGATCAGGTGGATGAGCAGCCGGATGCCCGGCTCACCGCCGGCCCGGGTGGCGCGCCTGGCGCGGTCCAGCCACTGTTCGCCGTGGTCGAACTCGCCCGTCCAGATGAGGATCCCGGCGAGCGTCGCCTGTGCGGGGGCGATCACCGGTTCGGCGTTCCAGCCGTGTCGCGCGGCCAGCGCTATGGCGTCCTGGCAGTGCTGCTGGGCCTGGGCGAAGGAGCGGCCGATTGCGGCGAACCCCAGGTGGGCCAGGCAGGCCACTTCCAGGTACGGTCGGCCGATGTCGCGGGCGAGGGCGGCGCCTTCGCGCAGGTGACGCTCGCTGTCGGCCAGCCGCAGCGACCACGCCTCGGTGACGCCGAGGTTCAGCAGTGCGACCGCACGCAGGTCGCCGCCGAGGGCCACGTCGGCATTGGACTGCCCGGCGGCCGGCCGGGGCAGCGCGCCCACCTGCTCGAACACGCCGTCGAAGTGTCCGCGCAGCCGCGCCGACAGCAGGTCCAGCGACGCGATGGCCATCCGTAGGGTGTACGGCCGGTCGGGTGGTGTTGCGGCGGCGTACGCCCTGGCCACGTCCAGGTGCGCGGCTGCCTGGTCGAGGCGGACCTGGTCGAGGTCGGCGATCGCGTACACCAGGGCCAGCCCGGGGAAGTCCTCGCCGGTCCGGGTCGGGAAGGCGCGCAGGAGTGCGGCCACGGTTCCGGCTTGGCCGTCGAGGGTGAGGCTGAGTGCGTGGTCGGTGAGCAGCCGGGCCGCCTCGGTCCAGTCGCCGGCCGCCTGCAGGTGGCGGATGGCGTCGGCGGCCTGGGCGTGGTCGGCGAACCACCGCGCGGCGAGCCGGTGCAGTTCCGGGATGTCCGCGGGGAGGGTGCGGCGCAGCTCCAGCCGGAGCAGGCCGCTGAACAGGTGGTGGTAGCGGAACCAGGTACGGCCGGGGTCGAGTGACACGACGAATGCGTTGGTGTCCTCGAGGTCCAGCAGGATCCGTTCCGAGCCGGTGGCGCCGGTGAGCAGGTCGGCAAGTTCGCCGTTGACCCGGTCCAGCAGGCAGGTGCGCAGCAGCAGGCGCTGTACCCGTAGTGGCTGCCGGTCCAGCATCTCGGCCATCAGATACTCGGCGACCGTACGGTCGCTGCCGGAGAACTCGGCGACGAACCGTTCGGGCTGGGGGTGCCCGGCCAGGGACAGGACGGCCAGCCGCAGCCCGGCCGCCCAGCCTTCGGTCCGCTGGTGCAGCGTGGCCACCACTGGGTCGGCCAGCGTGATCCCGGCGGCGGTCAGCAACTCGCGGGTCTCGTCCTCGGTGAAGCGCAGCTGTGCGGCGCGGATCTCGGCCAGTTCCCCGGCCAGCCGCAGCCGGTGCAGGCGCAGCGGCGGGTCGCGGCGGGTGGCCACGACCGCGTGGACGCCCGGGGGGAGGTTCGTCAACAGCGCGGTGAGCTGCTCGGCGGCCTCCGCGGAGCTCAGCTCGTGCAGGTCGTCGATGATCAGGACGAAGGGACCGCCGGGCGTGGCGAGTTCGGACAACACCTTGTCCACCATGGCCTGGCCGTTGAATCCGGGCGCCGCGGGCGGGGGCTCGGCACCGCCGGTCGCGGCGCGGACCGCGCCCAGCAGCGCGAGCCAGAACAGCTGCGCATCGTGCTGGCCCGGCTTTACGGACAGGAAGGCGATCCGCCGGTCCTGGCCCGGCCGGTCGGCCCACGTGCGCAGCAGCGAGGTCTTCCCGCTGCCGGCGGGCGCCGAGATGATCGTCACCCGCTTGCCGGCCGCGCGCTCCAGTGTGGCGAGCAGTTCGTGACGGTCGATCAACGTCGCCCGTACCGCGCCCGCCGAGCGGCTCCCGGTCGACCTGCCGGTCGGCGCGCCGTCTCCTCGAGGCACCCGGTCAGCGTACCGCCCCGATAGATCACCGGAATCCGGTGACGACCGCTCACTGTGCCGGCGGCGAACCTGGGACACGCCCCCAATGGTGTACCACCTTTCACTGTCCTCCAGTCGATCCGCCCCGGCACCGGGTCGCAGGTCCACCCATGACGGAAAGGGAAGCGGCATGGCGTCCGATTTCGGCGCGGCGACGGCGGCGGTGGTATGAGCGAGCGTGTGGCGATCGTGGTCGGCGCGGGTGGCGAGCTGGGCCGTGCGACGGTGCGGAAACTGGCCGCCGCCGGGTCGGCACGTATCACCTGGGCGAGGCGCTCGCCGCGGCGCCCGAGGACCTGCGGCTCATGATCGACGTCAACGTGGGCACCGCGCTGTGGCTGACCCAGGCCGTGGCGCCGTACCTGCGCGAACGTGGCTCCGGCGCCATCGTGAGCGTGGCCGCCCGCCCAGGGCTGGAGCCGACCGCGGGCATGTGGCCGCCGGTGAGCGGCGCGGTCGTGCCGGCCTGCGGCCCATGAGCGTCAATCCCTCCCGTCGTACGTCTGAAAGGACGAGCATGCCATCCACGTCAGCGACCAACCGCCGCTCATTCCTCAAGCGTGGCGCGGCGCTCGCGGCCGTACCCGCGGTCGCCACCCTGGTCGGCGAAGCGCTCACCGAACCGGCGTTCGCCGACCCGCTGCCGGACTACGCGCCGATACCGCCGTCCGCCCTGGGCCCGGCCGTCAACGCGCAGGGCTACTACGTCGGGCGGGTGGAGAAGAACCTGTACTGGGTGACCGACGGTACCTACCAGGCGGCGTTCCTGACCACCAGGGACGGGGTGGTGCTGTTCGACGCGCCCCCCAGCATCGGGCACAACCTGCAGCGCGCCATCGACGAGATCGCGTCCGCCAACGGCGTGTCCAACAAGGTGACTCACATCGTCTACTCGCACCACCACGCCGATCACCTCGGCGGCTCGTCGCTGTTCGGCCGCAACGTGGTCCGGGTCGGCCACATCGAGACCGAGCGGTTGCTGGCCCGGGACAGCGACCCGGCCCGGCCGGTGCCGGACCTGACGTTCGAGACCCGCCACACGTTGCGGGTCGGCGGGGAGCGGATCGACCTGGCGTGGCTCGGCACCAACCACACCCCCGACAACAGCTACATCCACTTCCCGCACCACGACACGCTCATGCTGGTGGACATCAACCTGCCCGGCTGGGCGCCGTTCGACGGCTTCAACCTCAACGAGGACGTGCCCGGCTCGATCGCCGCCCCGGCCAAGGCCATGGCGTACCCGTGGAAGCACTACATCGGCGGCCACATGGGCCGGCTGGGCACCCGCCAGGACATGGTCGTCTACCAGCAGTACGTGGCCGACATCATCGACGGCGTCAAGAAGGCCCTGGTGGCGGTCGACCCGACTCCGTTCTTCACCAGGTACGGGAACAACGCCTGGGCCGCGGTCAAGACGTACCAGGCCGCGCAGGTCGACTACGCGGTCGCGCCGGTCATCAGGAAGTACACCGGCGTCCTCGCCGCTGCCGACGTCTACACGGCCAGCACCGCGTTCGTCATCCTCGAGTCGATCCGCCTCGACCTCGGCGCCGGCTCGCAGATCCACCCGTGACGGAGGCCGACGCGGCCCTCACCGGTAGGAGGCGGTGTGACCAGGCAGGGACAGGAACTCGGCGGGTCCTTCCCGCTCGGCCGATGGCGAGTGCGCCGGGCCGGATACGGCGCGATGCAACTCGCCGGCGACGGGGTCTTCGGGCCGCCACGCGACCGCGACGAGGCGCTGCGGGTGCTGCGCGCGGCCGTCGCGGCCGGGGTTGACCACATCGACACCGCGCAGTATTACGGGGCGGGCACGGTGAACGAGCTCATCCGCGAGGCGCTGTACCCCTATCCAGACGGCCTCGCGGTCGTGAGCAAGGTGGCCGCCCGCCGCGACGCCGGCGGCGCGCTGCTGCGCTTCGACGAACCGCACGAGCTGCGCCAGGGCATCGAAGACAACCTCGCCACGCTCGGCGCCGGCCGGCTGGCGGCCGTGAACCTGCGCGTGATGGACCCGTCGCAGACCCCCGCAAGGCGGTTCGACGCCCAGCTCGCGGCGCTGGTCCAGGCCCGCGATGAAGGGCTGATCGACGGTATCGGTATCAGCAACGTCTCCCGGCGGCACCTGCTGCGAGCGGCCGCCCAGACGGAGATCGTCTGCGTGCAGAACCTGTTCAACCTGGCCGACCAGCAGTCGCTGGACGTCCTCGCCGAGTGCGGGGCACGCAACATCGCGTTCGTGCCGTTCTGCCCGCTGGGCTGGCCCGGCGAGGTACGGCACCGGCTTCTCACCGCCCCGGTGCTCGCCGCGCTGGCCGTACGGCTGGACGCGACGCCCGCGCAGGTCGCGCTCGCCTGGCTGCTGGACCTCGCCCCCAACATCCTGCTCATCCCGGGTACCCGCACCCGCGCCCACCTCACCCAGAACCTGGACGCCGCCGACATCCGGCTTGACGACGCGGCCCGCGCGGAGCTGACCCGGCACTTTCCCATCGCCCATATCACTGGAATTCGGTGACGACCCCGTCGCCGGCCAGGACCCAGATTGCTCGGTGCCGCTGCGGCACTCCGGCTACCAGTTGGCTGCGACGGCAGCTGCTCGGCGGCCTCCGCGGAGCTCAGCTCGTGCAGGTCGCGTACACCATGTCTAATAGTGGCGCGGAAGAACCTGTTGCGCCGGATTGAGCCTTGATCTTGGCTGTCGAACGCGGGCTACCCGACCGGGTCGAGACGGACGACGGGGAACTTGCGCGACGTCCGGGTCTCGTATTGGGCGGCGTCGGGCCAGTATGCCTTCCAGACGCCGTAGAGCCGTTGCCACTGCGGCGAGGTCGAGCGGACGACGGTGGTCTTTACCCGCAGGCTGCGGTCGTCGACCTCGATGGTCGTCTCGCCGGACCCCGCTTCGATGTTGGCGACCCACAGCGGGTCCTCGTCCGCGCCGCCCATCGACCCGCAGACCAGATAGCTGTCGCCGTCGCTCGCGGCCACCAGAGGAGTCACCCGTTCCTGGCCGCTGCGCCGTCCGACATAGTGCAGCAACACCAGCCGCTTGCCCTCGAAGTGCCCGCCGACAATCCCGGCGTTGCTCCGGAAGGTCTCGATGATCTGGTCATTCATGCTGGTCATGCGGTACCTCGCTAGTCAAATTCCTACGTGATATCAGATAGTTGGCCAGGTAATATCCTGTATTGCTACTCTGCGCGACGTGTTCCGTCAACAGGCGAGTGGCCGACCCCGCAGGAGCTGGCGCTGCTACGACACCGGAACGCGCCGCAGTCGGGCTCGCGAAGCAGCACCGGCCGGACCCGACTGCACACCCGCGTCGATGGGGCCGCGGGCGACGTTGCCCGCGTACAGGAAGAGCTACTGCGTCGAGTCCTCCAGGGTCAACAGGTCGTACGCCGAGGCGGGCGGCCGTCAGATGACCATGCCGGTTGCTACGTGGTGACGTGTTGTGCGGCGGCGAGGTGCGCCGACAGGCGCTGTCCGGCTCTGTCCAGTGCGGCGGCCGCTTCGTCGAGGATCGGGTAGTAGGCCTGGAAAACGTGTGGCACGCGGGGGGTGATGTCGAGCGTCACCTCGACGTCGGCGGTGGCGGCCTGCCCCGCGAGGCGGACCGCGTCATCGAGGAGGACCTCGTGAGTTCCGGCCTGGATGATCAGGGGCGGCAGGCCGGACAGGTCGGCGAATACGGGGCTGATCAGCCCGGATGCGGCGTCTTGTCCGGCTGTGTAGTCGGTGACCCGGGGTTGCAGGTTTTCCCGGTTGAGCAGCGGGTCGACCTCGTGCTTGGTTCGCATGGTCGTCCCGCCCAGGGTGAGATCGGCATACGGCGACATGACGAAGGCGGCGGCTGGCAGGGGCAGCCCGTGATCGCGGGCGTTGACCAAGGTGGCGATGGCGAGTCCGCCGCCGGCGGACTCGCCCGCGAAGACGATGTCCGACGGGCGAGCGCCGTTTTGCAGGAGGGCTTCGTAGGCTGCAAGAGCGTCGTCGACCGCTGCTGGATACGGATGCTCGGGGGCAAGCCGGTAGTCGACGGAGATGACCTTGGCGCGGGTCCGCCGGCCGACCTGCGAGGCCAGGCCAGCGGCGAGGAAGGCGTCCCCCAATACGTACACGCCGCCATGGAAGTACAGGACAACGCGGCGAGGTTCGATTCCGTCAATTGTGATCTCGGCAGTTGGGACGTCGCCCAGTGCGGCTGCGGTGACGGTCACATCGGCGGGCAGCGGCTGCGCCGAGATCAACTCTTTGAGCAGTCGCCGGTGCTCGCTGACATCGAGGCCGGCGGGGAAGGCTGACTGTCGCAGGATTGCTTCGAGGTTCTCCCGCTGCTCGGTGCCCACGGAGGATCTCCTGTCGGTTGGGTTGGTTCGGCAGCGCTCCCAGGAGCGCTCGC
>JBBWZQ010000137.1:0-3630 GCA_039649115.1 Micromonosporaceae bacterium
GTAGCTCGTCGATGTCGCGATAGGCGACGGCGCTGCCCGTCGCGTTCATGGTCCAGCCTCCTCTGTCCACCGTGGTGCACGGGGACGAGAGGAGCGGCTGAGCCGCCAGATACACCTCGCAGGGCCCCTACGAACCGTCGGAGTGACCGATATCCGGCAATGTGCCGGGATGGACAGAAGACGACGGCCACCGAGCGGGACGTGACGCTCGCGGAGCGACACACCGCGGCGGTCCACTGTGGACTGGTGTCACGCCACAGGGACGAGAGGGCGTGAATTGGGGCGCTCCCGGCATGAGTGTGGGTCATTCTCGTCGATTGCTTGAGCGCTCGTAGGGTAGTTGAGGGGCGAGTGGTCCGCAGGCGAGCATGACCAGAGCGAGGGCCGCGTCGCCGCTGTGGAAGCCTCGGGCACGTCGGATGATGAGGCGTACGACGGAGTTGAGGCCCTCGGCGGGCGTTGTTGATGCCCAGTCGGATCGCGGCGAGGATCCCGTCGCGGTGCTTGCGGATGGTCTTGGCGGTCTTGACGAACGCGGGTAGGCGGGAGCGGCTGGCGCGGGAGATCCACCGGTCGATCAGCTCGGCGACGGCGTCGGTGTCCAGGTCGCCGGCGAAGATGGCGCGGAAGGCTTCCTTCAACGTGTAGGCGCGCCAGACGTCGCCGCCGCGGCGTTTGAGCTTGCGCAGGGTGTCGGCCTGGTCGTCGGTGAGGTTGCCGGGTTCTTCAGCAAGGCCCAGCGGGCTCCTTTGAACCCGCGCGCCGCTGCGGGGTTGCCGCCGTTGCGGGGCTCCGCCGACTCGCAGGTGACGGTGCGCACGACCGTGCAGGACTTCAACACCAGCGCACCGGCTGCGCATTCAGTACCTGTGGGACACGGCGATCGGCGCCGACGACGGTCCGGTGGTCCAGCCACGCGGCACAGGCATCCCGTACCGGCCGTTCGAGCCCACCGTGGCCATGGAGCAGACGCTGCCCGGTACCGGCGATGTGGTGAGCGTGGACAACGGGGCCAACCCCGGCCCACCGACGCTGGCCGTCGCGTTCTCCGGCACCGCCAACCCCGCCGCGGTACCCGACCGGTCCAGTACCTGGGTGGCGCCGACCTGGCGGGTGGGGTCCTGACCGACACGGCGACCGGCCGGCCGGTACCGGGCCGGACCGTCACCTTCAGCAGCGGCGGAACCGACATCTGCGTGCGTACCACCGACGCGGCCGGCGCGGCCACCTGTCCCAACCTGCTCAGCGTGCTCGGCTACGACGTAAAGTTCCGCGGCGATGTGGACCACAGCCCCGTACCATGTGCGGTCAGCCTGATCGGCCGCTGCGCTGGATCTCCACGGCGGTCTGCCCATAGCGCTGCTTGAGTGCCCAGGCCAGGTGGCCGGCGTCATGCACGCCCCACCGCGCCGCAATGGCCGCGGTGGTACGGGCGGCGAGGTCCGGATCGGCGAGGTCGCGCCGGATGTGGTGCAGCCGCTGCTCGCGCACCCACGCGGCTAACGTCTGTCCCCGCCGGTGCAGCAGGTGATGCAGGTGGCGGGCTGAGATGCCGTGCCGGCGGGCCACCGTGTGCGCGCACAGCGTCGGGTCGGCAAGGTTCGCCAGTGCGAAGGCGAGGATCCGGTCGGTCAGGCTGGACGCAAGGTCGAGGCGGTCGGGTGTGGTGTCGGCGAAGGCGGCAATGAGCGGGCCGGCCAGCGCGTCGGCGAGGTGAGCGTCCGCACGCGGCAGGTCGGCGATGTGCTCGCCGGGGCCGGACAGGAACGTAGCGATCAGGGTGCGGGTAGCGGTGTCGGTGGCCACTGCGGTGGCGGTATTGCCGGAGATCCGGTCGGCGTGCGGACCGAGCATGCCGCGCGGCAGCCCGATGACCACCACATCGCAGAGCCCGGAGATGATCAGTTGGTACGGGCGGGCGGTGTCCAGCGCGACGAGGTTCCCGGCCTGACCCGCTCCCGCCGGTCGTTCTGGCAGACCACCGCCGACCCGCCCCGGTGCAGCGTGACCTTCAACAGGTCAGGGTCGCGCGAAGTGATCTGTCGCGGCTCCCGGACGACGCTGTGCGCGCTGCCCTGGATGCGCGCGGCTACCACATGGCCGATCGGCGCGGGACTGATCCGGACCTCGAACCCGGGGTCTGGATCGGCCGTGACCCGCAGCGGTACCAGCATGGCGGATGCGGCGGCCTGCAACTGTCGGTGTCGTGGAAGCCATCGTACGCGCGGCGCACGTAGCGGCGTCCGTCCTCTCTCCACTGTCTCCAGTGGACCTCGAGACCAAGGGAAGTGCGCACGCTATGAAGTTACCTACGGCTATGCCCGGAACGAGTGAACTGTCGTGATGACTACTGATCAGCAGGCGTCGACGCCGCCGGCCGAGGCCACGCCGGTGTATCGACCAGCTGCCACGAGGGGTTGTCGACGAGGCAACCCCTCGTGGCAACGTGGCCGTGTCAAGCCACGGACGAGGCGCAACTGGTGTAGGCGGCCCCGATCAGCCAGGGCCACCGGACTGGAGCGTATCGGGTTCCGTGCTCCGACGCTGGGTGACAAGGCGTACTACAGGCGGACCACCTGATCGTGCCCGGGCCGGCTTCGGGTGCGCCGGCCCGGGCCTCGCCACACATAGGGGCCGGGTATCGAGCAGGAGACACCGACTACGCGTGCCGTAGGTAGTAGAACAGGTTGGTGCCGTAGCCGACGTTCTGGGAGGCGAATGTGAGTGCGTCGAAGTTGAAGCCGACGCCGAAGCGGTCGACGACCGCTCCGCTGGTGGAGATGGTGCCGAAGGTGGAGAAGCCGCTGCTGTCGTGCCGTAGGTAGTAGAACAGGTTGGTGCCGTAGCCGACGTTCTGGGAGGCGAATGTCTGTGCGTCGAAGTTGAAGCCGACGCCGAAGCGGTCGACGACCGCTCCGCTGGTGGAGATGGTGCCGAAGGTGGAGAAGCCAGCTTCGACGAGGGGTGCCTGACGAGCCGCGCTGTGCCCTGATGCCGGCGCGGTCGCGACCTGGCGGTGCGCGCTGGCTTTGGTCGGGATGGCCGCCGAAGCCGCCTGAGGTGCGAACAGCACCGCCAACAGCGGCGCAACGATCAGGATCGGTAGGCGACGGAATCTTCCACGGGTGGGTGGAGTGGAACTCCGGGTCGGCTTGACATGTTTCATGGATCCTTGCCTCCTTCACGGATGCTGACTGGTTCGCTCAAGACCGCCGTGACCCGGCGGCCACCGGCCCGGCTGGATGTGGCGATTCGTTCACAAAGCGAGCGGCGCCGTCCGGTGTGGGGACACCATACGGTCGGCGGACCGGACCGGGTCGCCCCACAGTGCATCGCGCTCGCCAATTCGGGAACGTCCGTCTGCCGTACGAGGCTGTGCATCACGCACAACGGCCACCTCACAGCGGTTGCAGACCTACGAGTTCCTCCACGCGACCTTCGGCGAGTTCCTCGTCGCCCGGCTCGTCGTGCGTATCCTCACCGATCTCGTCGCGCGTGAGGCCGCAGCCACGCTCCCGCTTCGCCCCGCAGCCGCCGATGACGCCCTGCTGTACTCGCTGCTGTCGTTCGCCCCGCTGACCGCGCGTGGCGCGATCCTGCCGTTCGTGTCCTCGTTCATCAGCGAGACCG
>JBBWZQ010000171.1:0-16310 GCA_039649115.1 Micromonosporaceae bacterium
GGGGGTGGGTGGCGATTCCGGCTGCCGTCGCTCGTCATCTCGGTGAAGGCGCCACGGCGCCATACTGGGAGCGAAGGAGAAGACCATGCGTTATGCGCTGTTGATCCACTACCGCGAGCCTGGCGAGGGCGGGCTCACCGACGAGGTGGTCGCTGAGGCGAAGGCGGCCTTCGACGCGTACGGTCGGGCGCTGCGCGCGGCCGGGGTACTGCTGTCGGCCGACGTGCTGCAGCCGACCGCGTCGACGACGACCGTCACCCGCAAGGACGGTGACCTGCGGGTGCAGGACGGACCGTTCGCGGAGACCAAGGAGGCGCTGGCTGGGGTGTTCCTCCTCGACGTACCTGACCTCGACGCCGCGATCGGTTGGGCGGAGAAGTGCCCGGCCGCGCAGTGGGGCGTGGTTGAGGTACGCCCGAGCGCGACGGCGTTCGTCGACGGCGCATGGACGAGTTGACCGCCAGCGACGAAGGGCGGGCAGCCGCGGCCGTCGCGGCTCGCGACAGTTATGGACGGCTGCTCGCCCTGCTGTCCGCCTCGACCAGCGACCTCGCCTCCGCCGAGGACGCCTTGGCCGACGCGTTTGAGCAGGCCCTGCGGACCTGGCCCGATCAGGGCGTGCCGGGAACTCCCGACGGGTGGCTGCTGACCGTTGCGCGTAACCGGCTACGGGACCGGTGGAAGTCGGCGGAGTGGCAGCGCACCGGACCGCTCGACGTCGAGCGGGACGTCCCGGTACACCTCGACGGCCTCGACCTCGACGCCATCCCCGACCAGCGGCTGGAGCTCATGCTCGTGTGCGCGCACCCGGCGATCGAGCTCGCCGTGCACACCCCCCTCATGCTCAACACCGTGCTTGGCTTCACGGCCGACCAGGTCGGTCGGGCCTTCTCGGTACCAGCGTCGACGATGGCGACCCGCCTGGTACGGGCGAAGCGGCGCATCAAGGCCGCGCGCATCCGGTTCCACATCCCTGACCGCGGCGACCTGCCGGGGCGGATGGCGGCGGTACTCGAGGCGGTCTACGGGGCGTACGTCATCGACTGGGCGACGACCGGGCCGCAGGCGCGTCAGGTGCCCACCGAGGCCCTGCACCTCGCCGAGGTGCTCACGACGCTGGTACCCAACGATCCCGAGGCGCACGGGCTCGCCGCGCTCGTCCAGCTCTCGTCCGCGCGCCTGCCCGCGCGCCTCGACGGATGCGGGCGGTTCGTACCGCTGGCCGAGCAGGATCCGTCGCGCTGGAACGACCGCCTGATCCACCGGGCACACGAGCACCTGCGCGCCGCGCATGCGCGCGGACAGGTCGGACGCTTCCAACTCGAGGCCGCGGTCCAGGCGGTGCACTGCGCCCGGCGACAGACCGGCACCACCGACTGGCCGGCGCTGCTGGACCTGCACCGCGCGCTACACGCGGTCGCGCCGTCGCTCGGCGGCGCGGTCGCCTTCGCAGTCGCCACCGCCGAAGTCGAGGGCCCAGCGGCCGGGCTGGCCCGGCTCGACGAGCTGCTGAGTGCCGCGAGCGACTGGGCCCGACGGTTCCAGCCGGCCAGGGCCGCGCGTGCGCACCTGCTCGGACGGCTCGGCCACCACGCGGCGGCGGCCGCCGCGTACGACAGCGCGATCGACCTCACCCACGACCCCGCCGAGCGCGAATACCTCCAGCACCGCCGGGAGCGGATCACCTCAGCGCGGCCGGCTGCGGCGGCATGGATGGGATGAGTTGGAACGCGTTCCGCGAGCACTCTCGACCTTGGTTGCGGGCAGAGCCGTGGCGCCAGACTGAGACACGCCTGCTGACCGGGCGCCAGCCAGTGCTTCTTCACCACGCAGCCGGGGCCGGACACGGCCCTCGACCAACGTGTCGACGGTTCGTATGCAGTCGACTTGTGCCCGGCAGGATTCGAAGCTGCACAGGCCGAGCCAACGGCATGATCGCGAGGAGATCGCCGCCGCGACCAGCCTGGCCGACAGCTCCGTGCGGCCGGTCGGTCTCTGAACGCACCCTGCGAGAGGCGTCCACCCGGGTCGACCCGGGTGGGCTTGCCGCTGCCGGTTACGGGCACCTGGCCGCCCTGACCCAGGCCGTCGAGCCCGCCGCCGTCGGCGTTGATGGTGCTCAGATGAGCCATGGGGGCCGGCGGCGACCAGGTCCTGCAGTTCACGGGTCCGTCTCATCGCTCGCTCGTTTCAGTCGGGTTCCGTCCCCGCCCGGCGCGAGGCATCCCGCGCCGGGCCGCATGGGTCTATTGCGTTGGCTTGGCGTGGCTCAGGTGGCGAAACACCGGACCAGGGCGAAGATCCTCGCGCCGGGCGTGGGCGACGTGCCACCGACGACCCAGCCGGATTCTCCGTCCTGCATCGAGATGTTGAGGGTACCTTCGGCCGGGTCGCCGGCAGGATCGGCGAAGTACACCCCGCCGGTGAGCGCGTACGGCAGGGCGGATGGGCAGATCGCGTCGACCAGCTCTAAGCGCCCGGGGCGGAACGGGTTGCTCACCGCCACGGTGGTCGACCCGTCGTTCGGCGCGCACCACGTGCGGATGGTGAGCGAGTCGCTGGGGACCGCGTCGCTGATCGCGACGATCCAGCCGGTCCCGTTCGAGGTGGGCGTGTTGGCGACCATTCCGGCGGCGCCCTCGCGGACGCCACCCGTGGCGGTGAAGACGGCGCCGCCCCCGCCGACGGCGTACATCCCTGCCGGGCAGCGCAGGGTGGCCTGGCGGCGGACTCTTCCGGTGTACGGGTACGTCTGCTCCAGGGCAATGTAGCCGGACATCCGGCTCGTCGCCGCGCAGGTGGCCACGATGGTGAAGGATCCGCCACTGACGCGGATGGTTCCGAACGCGATGACGCTCTGGAAGTTGCCGGCCGGGTAGAGGGCCGTGATCTCGGCGTCCCCTGGGTGGAGGCCGGGGTTGTTCCCCACGCCGGCCGCGACCACCTTCGTGCCGGTGGGGCAGCCGACGTTGCTGCCGATGGAGGTGTTGACGGGTCCGGAGACCTGCTTTCGCACCTGCACCAGCGGGCTGGGCGGGATCACCTCGGCCCGGGCCGGCGACGCCGGCGCGACGACGAACACCCCCACGGCCGCGACCGTCACGGCGATGCCGGTTCGAACGAGGCGTGTTCGAGTTTCGGTCAGGTTCATGGACGCTCCCGATCCTGGATGGGTTACTGGCCGGACGAGCGTGCCCCGCCGCGATGGGCAGCCGGTGGGCGTTCAATGGGTTGCGTTCGCGGACGCGATGGGCAGTTCGGATAGTTGACAGACGCCGGCCCGTGCGGCGGGTTAGCGTGCAGCGTGCGGTTTCATGTGCTCGGACCGCTCGAAGTGTGGGACGGCGAGCGGCGGGTGGCCCTGGGCGGACCCCAGCAGCGGGCGGTGCTGGCACTCTTGCTGATCCAGGTCAACCAGGTGGTGTCGACCGAACGGATCGTCGAGCACCTGTGGGGTGAGCGGGCGCCGGCGGCCGCGCGCAGCCTGGTGCAGGGTTGCGTCGCGGGGCTGCGCCGCGGGCTGCGCAGCGGGCTGGACGACCTGCTGGTGACCCGGGCGCCCGGGTACCTGCTGCGAGCCCAGCCGGGGGCGCTGGACCTGGGCCGGTTCGAGGATCTCGCGGATACCGCGGACCGGCTGGCCGGCACGGGTTCCCGGCCCGCCCTGGAGCAGGCCGCCGCCGTGCTGGGCGAGGCGCTCGCACTGTGGCGCGGGCCGGCGTTCGACGGCGTCGACCTCGACGCGTGCCGGGCCGAGGCGGCCCGGCTGGCGGAGCGCCGGCTGGCCGCCATCGAGAAACGCGTCGACATCGACCTGCGGCTGGGGTCGCACGCGGACCTCGTCGCCGAGTTGCGGGTGCTGGTCCGGGACCATCCGCTGCGGGAGCGCCTGTGGGGGCAGCTCATGCTGGCGCTGTACCGGGCGCAGCGGCGGGCCGAGGCGCTGGACGTCTACCGGGAGGTACGGGCGGTACTCGTCGGCGAGGTCGGCGTCGAACCCGGTGCCGCGCTGCAACAGATCCACCGGACGATCCTGTCCGGTACGGACGAGGTCGCGCCGACCACGGCACGGGTGGGTACGGTGGCCGCGCGACCGTCAGGCGACCCGCCGGGCATGGGCTCGCTGCCCGTGGACATCGGGGCGTTCACCGGGCGAGTCCACGAGGTGCAGCAGGTCATCCGCGCCGGGCAGGGGCAGGTACCGGTCATCCACGCGATCGCGGGCATGCCCGGGGTCGGCAAGACCGCGCTCGCCGTGCACGTGGCGCACCGGCTGGCCGGACGGTTCCCGGACGGGCAGCTCTTCGTGGACCTGCACGGACACACCGCGGGGCGATCGCCGGCCGACCCGGCGGATGTGCTGGCGACGCTGCTGTCGGCGGACGGGATCCACCCGGACCAGTTGCCCGACGGCCTGGATGCCCGCGCGGCGGCGTGGCGGCAGCGGCTAGCCGGCCGGCGCACCCTGGTGGTGCTGGACAACGCCGCCAGCAGCGCCCAGGTGGCACCGCTGCTGCCCGCCTCGGCGGAGTGCCTGGTGCTGGTCACCAGCCGGCGTTTCCTCGGCGACCTGCCAGCCCACCTGGTACCCGTGTCGCTCGACGTGCTCGCCCCGGACGAGGCCGCACACATGTTCCGGCGACTGGCCCCGCACGCCGGCCACGACGAGGAGATGGTCGCCAAGCTGGTCGCCAAGTGCGGCTTCCTGCCGTTGGCGATCTGCCTGCTGGCCCGGCTGCTCGCCCGCCATCCCATGTGGACAGTGGGGGATCTGCTGGCGCAGACCGAGTCCAGGCTGCTGGACGTCAGCGCCGAACACGCCACCGTGGCCGCCGCGTTCGACCTGTCTTACCGGCACCTGCCACCCGACCGGCAACGGCTGTTCCACACCCTGGCCGTACACCCCGGTACCGAGATCGAACCGTACGCCGCGGCCGCCCTGAGCGGCACCACGGTTGCCGAGGCGGCCGAGCACCTGGACGCGCTGCACGCCGACAACCTGCTCACCGAGATCGGCTGCCGCCGGTACACCATGCACGACCTGATCCGCTCGTACGCCGATGCGCTCGCCGCGACCTGCCCCGCCGAGCGGCGCGACGGGGCGCTGGACCGGCTGCTGGGCCTCTACCAGCGGGCCGCGGCCGGCGCCAACGCGCAGCTGACCCGCGTCACCCGCCCGACCGGGTCACCGACCACCGCGGCCGCGCCAACGACCGACCTGCCCGACCTGGCCGATCCCGAACGGGCGCTGGCGTGGCTGCGCACCGAACGCGCCAACCTGCTGGCCTGCCTGGCGCACACCGCGGACCTGCGCCGGGTGGTGTCGCTGACGGCCGGGCTGACCGAACTGCTGCGCCGCGACGGCCCGTGGACCCAGGCCATCAGCCTGCACGCAGCCGCCGCCCACGCCGCGATGCGCCTGGGCGACCGGCGCGAGCACGCGAACGCGCTGACCGACCTGGCCACGGTGCGCCGGCTGACCGGGGACTACCCGGGCGCGCAGGACGCGATCCGCCAGGCTCTCGCCCGCTACCGCGACACCGGCGACCGGCTCGGGGAAGCCAACGCGCTGACCGATCTGGCCAAGACACTGTCCCGTACCGGCAACCACGTCGACGCCATGCACGTCATAGCACAGGCGCTGGACCGGCACCGGAAACTCGGCGACCGGCTCGGGCAGGCCGGAGCCCTCGTCGAACTGGCCGTCGTGCGCGGCATGACCGCCGACTACCAAGGTGCCCAACGGGTCGTACACCCCGCGTTGCGCCTCTACCGGCAACTCGGTCACCTGCCCGGGCAGGCATACAGCCTGCGCCTGGTCGGCCAACTGCACAGCCGGCGGGGCCGGTACGGCGAAGCGCTGCCGGCGCTGCAGACGGCGCTGGACCTGTACACCGCCCTGGGCAACCGGAGCGGACAAGCGCTCACCCTCACCGACATCGGGCACGCCTGCTCCGAAACCGGCCACCGGGTCAAGGCCGCGCAGTACCTGCGGCAGGCGCTGGCCATGCACCGCCAGCTCGCCCACCCCATGGGGCAGGCCGTCGCGCTCGAGTATCTCGGCGGCGCGCTACGCCGGGCCGGCGACCTGCCGGCGGCCGACCAGACCCTGCACGAGGCCCTGACCCTCTACCGCGACCTCGGCAACCGCAGCGGCGAAGCCACCGCACTCAACGAGATCGGCGCGCTGCACCGCCTCGCTGGTCGGCTCGAGGCGGCCAGCACCTGCCACCACGACGCGCTCCACCTGGGCCGGCTCGTCGACAGCCCGTGGGACCAGGCCCACGCCCTGGCCGGGCTCGGCCGGTGCGCCACCCTCACCGGTCAACCGGGCAACGCCACCGCCCACCTCCAGCGGGCACTGGACATCTTCCGCCACATCGGCGCCGCCGACGCCACCGAAGTCGCCGCCGAGCTCGGCGACCTGCTCGGCGACTTGCGATAGGCCCCTGGTCGCGCTGGGCTGCCCGCCGTCCGCGAGTCGGCGGAGGGGTTCCTTCCGACCTTGTGGGGATCTGGCCGGTCTCGGTATGGAATGGCATAGCATCTCGCCGAGATCGAACAGGCGGGAGGACGATGACGCAGGCGTGGGTGAGTTCCCTCGGTGGCCCTTTGATCCTGGTCCCGGAGTCAGCGTGCCTGAGGAACGGGGCGTTGAGCGACTCGGTGGACGTGCGTTGTCGCGCAGCATGTACGCTGCGCTGCGCGCGTACGAGATGAGGAGGCGAGGGATGGCTGCTGGCGGATTTTCGCCCAGGCGGCTGGCTCGGTTGCGGGTGCTGCTCGAGCGTCACGTCGAATCCGGTTTCGTCCCAGGCATGCTGGCTGTTCTCGCCCGCCACGGCGAGGTGCACGTTGAGGCGACGGGCAGTCTCGCGTTCGAGGGCGCAGGGGCGAGGATCCCGATGGCGGGCGACACGATCGTTCGCATGGCATCGATGACGAAGCCGATCGTGGCTGCGTGTGCGATGACGCTGGTTGAGGACTGCACGCTGCGCCTCGATGACCCGGTGGACAACCTCCTGCCGGAGCTGGCGGACATGAGGGTGCTCGCCGATCCAGGCGGGCCCCTGGAGGACACCGTTCCGGCAGCACGGGCGATCACCTTGCGGGATCTGCTGACCTTCACCCTCGGCACCGGCATGGTCCCCGCCGAGCCGGGAACCGTCCCGATCGGCGATGCACTGGACATGCTGGGCGAGCCGCCGCTGGAGGAGTGGGTGGGCCGGCTCGGTGTGCTTCCGCTGGTTCATCAGCCGGGTGAGCGCTGGATGTACGAGACTGGCGCCGACGTGACGGGTGCGCTCATCGCACGGGCCACCGGCATGTCGTTCGGGGAGGCCCTGCGTGCGCGGATCTTCGAGCCGCTCGGGATGACGGACACCGCCTTCAGCGTGAGTGCGGACCGCCTCGACCGGTTCGCGACAGCGTACGAGGCCGGCAAAGCCCCCACTGGTGAGGCGATCGTTGCAGACGCGCCCGACGGGCTGTGGAGCGTGCCGCCGGCGTTCGAAGGGGGTGGCGGCGGACTCGTCTCGACCGCCGACGACTATCTCGCGTTCGCGTCGGCGCTGCTCGCGGGTGGCACCTATCGGGGCGAGCGGGTGCTCTCGCGGCCGTCGGTGACGCTGATGACCAGCGACCACCTGACCCCGGCTCAGAGGGCGGTCTCAGGCTTCTGGCCGGGGTATTTCGACTCAACGAGCTGGGGTTTCGGAATGGGGGTCGTCACCCGCCGCACCGACCTCGGCCCCTCGGCCGGAAGCTACGGATGGACCGGCTTGTACGGCACCGCCTGGTACAACGATCCCGCCGAGGACATGACGGCGATCCTCATCGTGCAGCGGGCGGGCGCGGGCGACCAACGGCTGCTGATGCGGAAGGACTTCTGGACCACTGTCTACCAGGCGATCGACGACTGACAGAGGCCCGAGACTGCCAGGCCGCGTGGAGAAGTTTTGCATGCGCCGCCCGCCACCACCTACGGGTACGTCGCCACCGGCAACGGCACGAGCACTCCCACCAGGCTCAGCTGTACCAGCCCATGATGGCTCATCTGAGCCCGGATCCCCGCTCCACTCGGGCAGTCGCGCTGTGGGATCGGCATCGCGCACTCGTTGCAAATGGTTTGACGGTGCGACGGGCCGGCTGGTAGCTTCCGTCGCACCGTGACACTGTCTGAGGAGGTGAGACCCGTGAACGTTTGTATCGATGTGGGTGCTCCCTCGTCGTCACGGACCGGCCACTGACGTAGGTGTCGCCGGGAGCGCCCCCGACAAGGCGATCCCGAAAGGCACCAAGCTATGAATCCTGTGGAATTCAGCCACGCCGTGCTGATTTCGCGCGTCGCGTCCGGTCAGTGGCATGCGCTGGAGGACGACCTCGTGGTCGGCCGCGGCGAGGCGTCGCGGCGGCCAGACGGGCGGGTGTTCGTCAGCATCGACGCCTGGCACGGCGCGGCCTTCGACCGGTTGGCCGGGGCCATGCTGGCGGCCCTGCCGAGGCCGCTGCACACGGTGGTCGACGAGGCCGACCTCGATCTGACCGTCCAGTGGCGGCGAGCCGGCTTCACGACACGGCGCCGGGAGTGGGAGTACGCCGTGCCCACCGACCCGCGCGCCACCGGACTCGACTCCGCTGTGCCGCCGCCCGGTGTGACGATCAAGGCCTTCGGCAGCGCGGAGGAGGCCCCGCTACGCGCTCTGGACAGCACGATCCGCGACGAGGTGGCGGCCGGCCCTGGATGGCAGGACATGCCGGCCGAAGTCCTGGTTCTTCCCGTGCTGGACCCGTCGAAATACGCCGTGGCGGCACACTGCGGCCAATACGTGGGTCTGCTGCGGGTCGCGATGGTGACCCGGCTGCCGCGGATAGGGCTGATCGCCGTGCGGGCCGGCCACCAACGCCGCGGCATCGCCCGGGCGCTGCTGGCCCACGCACTGGGCGCGTTGCACCACATCGGCAAGGAAACGGCCTCGGCCGAGGTGACCGAATCCAACGTGGCCGCCACGGCGCTGTTCGAGGGCATCGGCGCCCGGCACATCGGCAGGAACCTCGAACTGGTCCTCCGCTGACCGCGAACGAGAGGAGGCACTGACCATGTCAAGAAGTTCAAACGGCATCGAACTTGAGGGCACCGTCCTCGAATGCTTGCGCAACGCAACCTTCAGGGTGGAGCTGCAGAACGGCCACAAGGTGCTGGCCCACATCAGCGGGAAAATCCGTAAGAACTACATCAAGATCCTTCCGTACGACCGGGTGCTCGTAGAGCTGAGCCCCTACGACCTGACCCGAGGCCGGATCGTCTTCCGCTACCGCAGCTAGCGCCGTCCCCAGCGGTGCGGGCAACCCGCCTCCGGGCCGATCGCCCGCACCGCTGGATCCGCGTGCCCAGCAAGGAGACCAGCCAATCCGGACACCCGCAGGTGCCGGGCGAGGGCCTCGTCGCGCGAGCCGAACCAGGCCACCGGGCGCCCGTTCGTGGTTCAACTCAACGGCGTGATCCTGCGAACTTGTTCAGTCCCCACTGGCCCAACCGGTTCTGGCCCCACCGGCTCCAGTCAAAGCCGCATCGGACGACCACTCGCCTTCCAGCGCACGGGACATGGCCGCGTCGTTCCTTGCCGCGGGCTCGCGTCAGCTGATCTGTTCGGCCAGGGCGACGATGATGCCCGCGGGGCCGCGGAGGTAGCAGAGCCGGAGGATGCTCTCGTACTGCGCCACCTCGCCGAGGAGTTCGGCGCCGTGGGCGCGCAGGCGGGCGATGGTGTCGTCGATGTCCTCGACGGCGAACATGACACGATGCAGGCCCAGCGTGTTGGGCGGCGGGTTCTCCGACTCGGCGCCGACCGCCGCGGGGGTGTGGTACTTCGTCAGCTCCAGCTTGCTGTGGCCGTCCGGGGTCCGCATCATCGCGATGTCGCTCCGGACGCCGTCGAGTCCGACGGTGCGGTCCGCCGAAAGGCCTTCGATCCGCGCCTTGCCTTCCAGCTCCATGCCGAGTTCTACGAAGAACGCAATTGCAGCCTCGAGGTCATCAACGACGATGCCGACGTTGTCCATCCGCTGGATCGTCATGGTGGTCCTCCTTCTTGGTCGCGCGGCCCGTCGTGGCCACTGGTGTACCTAGGACGGAGCCGGCACCGCATTCTCGACATCCTTCACCGCTCGTGCCCCAGATCTCATCAGCGATGATGCCGCTGCTCATCGGTGCGGCGCACGCACGGGGTTGTAGCAGTGTGATCAAGCACCACGTGCGCTGGTGTCCGGCACGGCGGGCGAGGGCTTTCCCAGCCCGGCGGCTGGCCCCGCCGCGGGTGCGGGGACGTTGGGTGGCCGGGGCTTCAGGTAGTCGCGCCAAGACGTGATCAATCCGTCTCTCACCACTATTACGCTCACGGCGGCGTGGGTGGCTCCCTGGGTGTCCAGGAACTTGTACTCGGAGATGACAGTTCCGGTGTGATCGGTGAGGTAGGTCTCCTGCGCCACAACCCGAGGCGCTCGGGAGATGCCGCCTCGATCCCGCATGTGCACCTCAAGCGCGGCCTTGCTCTCGATGAGGCGAGCTGCGTGATTCTCGGCGAAGGGCATTTCGAAGCGCACATCGTCGGAACAGAGGCCGAGATAGGCGCCGATGTCGCCTGCTTGAAGTCTCTGAGAGGCTTCGCGAAAGACTTCCGCGGCCGTGTCGGGCCCACTGGCCATGAGATCCATCGGGTTGTAGTAGTCGCGGTACAAGCTCATGAGGCCGTCGCGGACCTGGATGACCGCGATGGCGGGCCGGTCCGGACTACCTTCACCGCGGATGGTCATCTCAGCGATCACCGTCGCCGGATCGCTGCACTCGTGGACGACGACGTTCTCGACCTTGGGCGCGGACAGCCGTCGGGCGGCCCGGCCCTTGAGATGAGTGCCGAGGGACTCCTTGCCGTCGATCCGCCGCGGGGCGGGTGATGGCGCGAACGGGAACTCCATCACGATGTCGTCATGGCACAGGTCGAGCCATGCGTCGATGTCGTCGGCCCGCATGAGGTCGACGGCGCGCTGAAACACCTCGCGGGCACTCGAATGGGCGGGCATGTGGTTCTCCTCCTGCGGGTGCCCATGGGGCAGCGGGTTCGGCATCATTCAAAACATGGGACCATGCCAAGTTTGGTACTGTCAAACTTTAAGTTATGCTGAGCAGGTGACGACGATGCCAGGGGCAACGACGGGACGCAGGGAACGGAAGAAGGCCGCTACTCGCAAGGCGATCGCTGATGCCGCCCTTCAACTTTTCCTCGAACGCGGCTACGACGCGGTGACCGTACGCGAAGTGGCCGAGCGGGCCGACGTCTCGGCCACGACGCTCCTCAACTACTTCCCGTCAAAGGAGTCCCTTGTCTTCGACCGAGACGCAGACGTCGAAGCGTCGCTGGTCAATGCCGTCGCCGAGAGGGCTCCCCTGACCTCCCCATTGGATGCCCTACGCGCCCACCTCAAGGAAAGGGCTGTACGCGCCGGCACGGCGCAGGGCGCCGCTCAGTTCCGCGCCCTGGTGCGGTCGACGCCTTCCCTAATCGACTACCAGCGCGACATGTGGGTGCGTCATCAAGCTGCTCTCGCAGCCGCGATAGCGGACGCCGGCGACCGCCCTGCAGACGACCTGAGCTCTGGTCTCGTAGCGTTGTTCGCGCTGCATACCTTTGCCTCGGCCCTGGCGAGCGACGACCCGGCGAAGACGGTCGACCTCGGATTCGACGTCATCCAACGCGGCTGGCCCGGTGCCGTGGGACGGACCTGACCCAGAGGCGCCACTGCACACCCGGACGCCGAAAGCGTCGAGCACTACGCGCGGTTGGCAGGCGTCGATCTACGGGGTGCGAACATGGAGATCATCGAGAGTCCGGACGACATCGCGTATCTGGACTTTCAGTGGGGCGGTTGCTCGTACCGACGATCTCGGTGTGCAACTCCGGCCGGCTTGTGCCGCACGAGAACACGATCGGTGCGTTGTCATCTTGGTCGTCAGACCAAGGAGGCTGTTGTCACCCATTTCCAGTGCGCGAACATCCGGGGATACCTCTCGGCGATCCCCCACATGCACGCGAGGGCTTTTCGTCTCCTCCTCAGCCGTTCGTACTTGTCGCGGATCCAGCGCACCAGGTAGGCGTTGATGCGCATCAGGAGGGGATACAGCGCCGATCGGTAGAACCGGCCGTAGTACTGCATCCAGCCCGCCAGGATCGGATTGATCGCCTTGGCGAGCTGGGCGAAGGTGAACCCGATCCGACGATGAAGCCGCCAGCGGCGGACTTGTCGGCTGATCTTGTTCAGGGCGTCCTTGCTGATCGCGGGCACCAACGACAAGAACATCTGGCCGGTCGCGGGGTTGCGAGCCCCGCGCGGACCGAACGTGAACCCCAAGAAGGTGAACGAGGTGTGCGGATACTTTCCGCGCCGTCGACCGTCCTTGCAGTACACGATCTTGGTCTTGGCCGGATGCAAACACAACCCGACCTGTTCCATCCTGTCCACCAGCGCCGCCAGGACCTGACGGGCCTGGCGTTCGGTCGCGCAGTGCACGACCGCGTCATCGGCGCAGGCGCTCGAACTCCACCATCGGGAATTCCCGCGCCAGCCAGACGTCGAATGCGTAGTGCATGAACAGGTTCGCCAGCACCGGTGAGACCGGAGATCCTTGTGGGGTTCCCCGGTCCCGTTCCAGCAACGTCCCGCCGGGCTGTTGCAGCGGGGCCTGCAGCCACCGCTTCACATACAACAGCACCCACGGGGCGTCGGTGTGAGCCTCCCGGCGCGGGCGAGCCGCCCGAGATGCCGGCGTTGTTTACCAGTACATCGAGGGCGCCGACGGTGGCCGCCACGGCCGCCACCGAGTCGTCGTCGGTGACGTCCAGCTGCACGAACCGGCCGCCGAGCCGGTCGGCCGCCGCCCGGCCCACGCTCGGCGTCGCGAGCGCCAATCCACACCTGACTTCGCAGCCACCGTGCGCATCTGGCGTAAGCGGCTCACGCCCGAGGTGGTCGGCCTACCCGCCGGCTCCCGCCGCCGCACGCCCGGGCTGCGCCGCACGACTCGGTCGCGTAACGAATAGCACGGATGCACACGTGGAGCCCACCTGTGCCGGCGGCCCGGCCCGCGTTGTGTGGCTGGATGGCGAGATGGACATGGACCGCCGCCTCAGGTGACTCGTTGCGTACCGGGCGATCTCGTGGCGGGTGGGTGGGACGTGATGATGCCCTTGAGGACGAGGTCGATGCCGGTGAGGAACTGCCGACGGTCGTCGTGTTCGCGCATCTGGTCGGCGATGGCCCTGATGAACGGGTAGTCGTCGGGGTCGAGGTCCTGCCATGCCCTGAACGCGGCGTCGAGGAACTCGGCGCGTTCGGCTCCGCCCCCAGGCGTCCCGCCGTCGCCGGCGCCATGGGGGTTCTGGGCGTTCTGGGTGGTGGCGCCGAGGATGTAGTGGACCAGGGTCGAGGTCGTGGCGAACCAGTCGCGTTGCGGCACGCCCAGCACGCGCATCGGTCGGCCGATGCTCTCGAAAACCCGTAGTGTCACCGGTCCCCAGGGGCTGCGGGTGATCTGCACGGCGAGCTGGGCGGCGAGCCAGGGATGTTCGGTGACCGCGTCGAACAGGCCGAGCGCAACGGCGCGAATCTCGTCCTCGGGCGTGCCCGCGGCCCCAGGGCCCGTTGCGGGCGCGGCCGGCTCGGTGGGCGGCGCGGCCAGGGCGTCGGCGATGACGGTGTCGATCGCGGCCTGCAGCAGCTCGTTCCGGTTGCCGACATGGTGGTAGATCGCGCCGGATCCGGTGGAAAGGCGCTCGGTCAGCGTCCGGACCGTCAGCGCGCCCTCTCCTGCCGTGTCCAGCAGCTCGATGGCTGCCTCGACGATGCGCTCGCGGGAGAGCACCTGCCTGCGCCGCTGTGACTGACGGGTCGGTGGGGCCACGCCCCCATTCTGCCAGATTGGAACAATGCTCCGACTTGGAGTAGCGTTCCAATATTGGAGCAGTGCACCAATGCCTCCGTCGGGGTCTCCGACGACGGAGGTCCCGATTCGAAAGCGCCCCCGGGAACACACCGGGGTGCGAGACTGAAGGAGGTTCGAACATGTTCGACGTCGTGATCGCCGGGGGCGGCCCGGTGGGCCTGTTCTTGGCCGGTGACCTCGCGCTGGCGGACTGCTCGGTCCTGGTACTCGAGCGGGACCGAGAGCCGACCTCGCCGTTGAAGGCGCTACCACTGGGCATACGGGGCCTGAACGCCGGATCGGCCGAGGCGTTCTATCGCCGGGGGATGCTGGAAGGGCTGCTGAAGGCATCCGGCGTCGACAAGGAGCAGGTCGGCGCCGAATCCGACGCATACGAGCCCCCCGCACCCCGTGACGTGAGCCACTTCGCCGGCATGCGGCTCAACGCGGCCAACATCGACTCCTCCGCTGTCGAGCCCCGGCTGCCCGGCCCGGCGATGGAGGGCATCATGACCAGCCTCGAAGCGGTCGGGACGGTATTGGAGGAGCGGGCGGCCGCCCTCGGCGCGCAGATCCTGCGGGGAGCTCCCGTCGAGGCCGTGACCCAGTACGGCGACACCGTCCTCGTGCGGGCCGGCGGGCACGACCACCAGGCGCGCTGGCTCGTGGGATGCGACGGCGGACGCAGCACGGTACGCCAACTCGCGGGCTTCGACTTCGTGGGCACCGAGCCGCTGTTCACCGGCTACGTCGCCCGCGTCACCTTCGCCGACCCGCAGCAGCTGGACCTGGGCTTCAACCTGACGCCGACCGGCATGTACCTGCGGACGCCCTTCGAAGGCCACCTGGGCATGATGGACTTCGACGGGGGCGCCTTCGACCGCTCGCAGCCCTTGACGCGCGAACATCTCCAGACGGTCCTGCGCCGGGTCTCCGGCACCGACGCAACGCTCAGCAAGGTCCATCTCGCCTCCAGCTTCACCGACCGCGCGATGCAGACCACCACCTACCGCAACGGCCGCGTCCTGCTCGCCGGTGACGCAGCCCACATCCACTCCCCGCTCGGCGGCCAGGGACTCAACCTCGGCATCGGCGACGCCATGAACCTCGGCTGGAAACTGGCCGCCGCCATCCACCAGACCGCGCCCGAGAATCTGCTCGACACCTACACCGCCGAGCGCCACCCCATCGGCGCGGCGATCCTGGACTGGTCACGCGCGCAGGTGGCCACGATGAACCCCGGACCCAACGCACCGGCCTTGCGGCGGCTGGTCCACGACCTCCTCGACACCCGCGACGGCACCACCCACGTCTTCCGCAACACCTCCGGACTGTCCCACCGCTACGACCTGGGCAGCGACCAGCCGCTCGTCGGCTGCACCGCCCCGGACTTCCGCTTCCGCGACGGCACCCGCCTCGGCGACCTGCTGCGGGACGGACAGGGCGTCGCGCTCGACTTCACCGTCGACCGGCGCCTGCGCGGCACGGCCACGGCCTGGAAGGGCCTGCGCTACGCGGCCGGACAGGTGAGCAACGACCTCGGATTCGGCGCCCTGCTGATCCGGCCCGACGGCGTCGTCGCCTGGACCGGCGACCACGACCCCGACTCCGAGGCCCTCGGGCGCGCCGCGAACCGCTGGTTCGGCGAACCCGCCTCCTGACCGGACCCCGGACCGACCGACACCCGGCGTACCGCCAGACCCGACGTTCCGGGTCCGCACCGATCCCTGAGACCTTCGCAGGAAAGGAAACTCTGTCATGCCAAGTGAACATCCCACCCAGGCCGAGCTGAACAAGGACGTGGTCCGCCGCTTCTACGAGGCCGTCCTTCGCGTGCCCGGCGGCCCGGACTTCGCCACCATCAAGGAGCTGGCCGACGAGCAGGAAGTCGAACTCAACTGGGGCCACCCCGACAGCGGCATCCACAAGGGAGCCGCTATCGGACCGGCGCGGCAGCGGATGCACCAGCTGACCGGGCTGGACGTCGCAGCGATCAGCATCGACGAGCTGATCGCCGAAGGCCCGACCCGTGTCGTGGTCGTGGCCACCAACAGCGGCACCGACGCCCACGGAACCCCGTGGACGATGACCGTCCTCGAATTGGTCGACGTGGTGAACGGCAAGATCGCCAAGAAGCGTTCGTTCTACCAGGACTCCGCGCTTCTGCGGGACATCTCGCTCGAACGCGAGGTGGCGCTCGCGCAAGAGACCGCACAGGGCTGATCACCCACAACGTCCTCTCGCGTGTCGTTGACACCCGCCACCCGCGCGAACGGACCATCCACACCAGCCCGCAGGCCGGCCGCATCAAGATGTTCTACCCCTGACCAACGCG
>JBBWZQ010000190.1:0-8782 GCA_039649115.1 Micromonosporaceae bacterium
GCGACTGCTGGAACCAGTCGTGGCTGTCCGAGGTGTGGTTGAGCACGAGGTCGGTGATGACCCGGATGCCGCGGGCGTGCGCCGCGTCGACCAGGGCCACGAAGTCGTCGATGGTGCCGTAGTCCGGAGCGATCTTGTAGAAGTCCCGGATGTCGTAGCCGCCGTCGCGCCGGGGGGAGTCGTAGAACGGCGGCAGCCAGAGGCAGTCCACGCCCAGCCACTGGTAGTAGTCCAGCTTGGAGATGAGCCCGGGCAGGTCGCCGTACCCGTCGCCGTTGGAGTCGTAACCGGCCTGGACGAGCATCTCGTAGAAGACCGCCCGCCGGTACCACTGCGGCTCGACCGGCATCCGCCGGGCGTGCCGCGGGTACGAGGGGCGCGATGCGACGTCGGTCATCAGGCCTTCCTTCTGGGATTGCGGTACCAGGGGACGGCGGGGCGCCGGTCGGCCCCGGGGCGCGTCGACGTTCCGGGGACTCGTCGATGAGTGAGCGTCCCTCTGGTTTCTACTATTACGGCACCGGGTGGCATCCTGGCTCATCCGCGAACGGTCGGATTCGGGCCCCATCCGGATGAGTCCCGGGCATGGTCCAGGCCGGTGCGGCTAGCCGGCCGTACGTCCGGACCCCCTCGCCCGGACCGGCACGCCGGCGCCGTCACTTGCCCTTGCGCTTGCCGCCGCCCTTCTTGCCGCCGAACATGGCACGGATCGCGGCGACGAGCAGCAGCAGGCCGAGGACCAGGCCGAGCAGCCGGACGCCGGTCAGCGACTGCGCACCATGGGTCGCGGCGAGGGCGGGCAGTGCCAGCATTCCTTGACTGTGCCAGACCCGCACCCCGCCGCGCACCATGCGACGGTCGATGTCTACTTCCGGATCACGGTGAAGTAGAGGATGTTCCAGATCACGCCCAGGACGCTCGCGCCGATCGCGAGGTAGCCGAGAGTGGGCGCCTGGCCACTCTGCTTGGCGCGCTGGATCGACAGCACGCCGAGGACGATGCCGGCCGGCCAGCAGCAGATCAGGCCAATGATGATGCCCAGCACGCCGAAGAGGGTCGTGCGGTCGTTGGCCGGCGCCGCGCCCGGGTACGGTCCTGGTGGTGGTGGCTGCATATTGACTCCTGTACGAGATGCGGTGTGAGGGGGTACCACAGTGCAGATGTGCCAGAGCAGTATGCACTAACTCGCCCTTCCGGGGTGCCCGGAGCAGCGGTACGACGCGTGTCCGACTCTCATCCACAGGGGACGGTCGTCGGGTTCACCCTTCCGATACTGTGATCCGACCCTCGACCGGTTTGCATCCCCGCCGGACTGCGGCAAGCTGGCTGTCAATGCGCCTGCTCAACCGTACGGCGGACGCCTGCGCCGCCCCCGTCATCCCGGCCCGACAGACCCCGCCGCCCGCCCGGCCGCCCCGGTTGCCGCAGATCGACGTCATGCGGCTGCTCATCTGCGCGTCGGTCGTGGCGACCCATGTGGTGTCCAACGCCAACCCGCTGCAGAGCGTGCCGCCCAACGCGGTGGTCAACGCACTGCACTACACCCGCCAGGCATTCTTCTTCATCAGCGCGCTGGTCCTCGTGCACGTGTCCGGTCCCCGGGTGGGCGCCGGCGGCTGGCTGGGCCACGCGCCCGGCCAGATGCGCCGGCGGGTGTCCGTCCTCGGCGTGCCCTACGTGTTGTGGAGCGTGTTCTACGCGGTGCTCGGCCTGGCCACCGCGTACTCGCTGTGGGCGGCCGAGCGCCTGCCGTGGACCTGGTTCGTCGGGCTGGTCCAGGGCACCGACGGGTACCACATGTACTTCCTCCTGGTCAGCGTGGAGTTCGCGGTCGTCTTCCCGCTGTTCGTCAAGCTGCTGCACGCCACCCGCGGCCACCATCTCGCCCTGCTCCTCGGGTCCGGTGCGGTGGAGCTGGCGACCATGGCGGTCTTCCACTACGTGTACCAGCCGGACTGGTGGTGGCGCCCGGTGGCCGGCGAGTCCAGCCTCACCGCGTACCAGTTCTGGCTCGTCGCCGGCGGGGTGGCCGCGCTGCACCTGGACCGGTTCGACCGCTGGCTGTCCCGGCACCGCGCCCTGGTGGCCCTGTCGCTGCTGGGCACCGCGCTGGTGGCCACCGCGCTGTTCCTCGCCGACGTGGCCCACGGCGAGCTGCCCGAATTCGCCGGGCGTTCGCTGCAGCCGGTGACGGTGCCGCTGAGCATCGCCGCGATCGGTGCGGGCTACCTGGTGTCGGCGTGGATCGCCGGGACACGCCGGCCGTGGGTGCGCCGGACGCTGGTGGGCGGCACCTACCTGTCCTTCGGCATCTACCTCACCCACCCGGCGATCCTCACCGGCCTGCTGTACCTGCAGCGCCGGCTGCCCGGCGGGATGGCCTGGCATCCGGTGCTGGCCACCACGCTCATCGGCGTGCTGGACTTCGGGCTGGCGGTCGCGGTGTCCTGGCTGATCAGCAGAACGCGCTGGAGTAAGGCGCTGATCGGACGGCCACGGCCGCCCGCGCCGCCGCGGGAGCGGGCCGGGGAGCCCGCGCCGGCAGCCACCACGTCCTGAACTCCTCGGCGCGCAACGCGCTCGGGCCGCCGGCGAGAACGGCGGAGCGCGCGGGCGGGATGTCCGGCGCCGCGTGCGTGTGCGGGATCAGCACCTCCCACAGGGCGATCGCCACCTGCGCGCTGGTGGGCCGCGCCCCCACCTGCTTGGCCATGCAGCCGCGGCAGATCTCCGCGACCTGCCGGGGCAGGCCGGGGACCAGCAGCACGGGCGTCGGCGCCGCCCGGTGGCGGCGGGCCGCGGCCAGGTCGCAGCGCGGGCCGGCGCCGCGGTAGGGGGAGCAGCCGGTGAGCATCTGGTACAGCAGGACGCCCAGCGCGTACACGTCGTCCGCGGGGCTGCCTCCGCTACTGACCCGCCGGTCAGGCAGCGGCTGCCCGAACGCGACCAGTGACGTGCCCGCCACCGTGGTCGCCTCGCCGAAATCCACGATCTTCGCGCCGGAGGCGGTCATCATGACGTTGTCGGGGGTCAGGTCCCGGTGCACCACCCCGCGCCGGTGCGCGATCGCCAGCACGTCGGCGATGGTGGCGCCCACCTTGACCGCCTCGGGCCAGGACAGCGGGCCACCGGCCAGCCGGCCGGCCAGCACCGCGCCGCGCAGCAGCTCCATCGACACGTAGGGCACGCTCCCGCCGTCGGGCAGGCGCGCGTCACCGTAGTCGTAGATGCGCGGCACGCTCGGGTTGCGCAGCCGGTCGGTGATCAGCGCTTCGCGGTGCACCTTCCAGCGCGCGCCGGGATCGTCGGCGAAGTTCGGGGTGAGCAGCTTGAGCGCCGCGGTGCGCCCGTACAGCGCGTCGATGGCCTGGTACACCACGGACACGCCGCCGTAGCCGATCGGTCCTAAGAGGACGTACCGGCGATCGATGGCGGTGCCTATGGGCCACCAGGACACGGCGTCACTATTTCGTACCTGTCGGGTTTGTGGCAAGGGACGCCTCGGCCTTGGTAGCCAGGATTTCCCGCGCCGTAATGAACTCGACCTCTACCGGGACCGCGGGCAGCAGCACCCGGAAGGCGGTACCGGCGCCCGGCGCCGTGCGCAGTTCCACCCGTCCGCCGTGCGCGGTGACGATGGCCGCGACGATGGACAGCCCCAGCCCGGCCCCGCCGGTACCCCGCTGGCGGGACGGGTCGGCCCGGAAGAGCCGCTCGAACACCCGGGCGGCCTGCTCCGGCGCCATGCCCGGACCGGAGTCGGTCACCTCCAGCACGGCCACCGGCGCGTGCGCGGTCGGCAGCGGGCCCACCGCGACCGGCTCGACGGCACCGTCCAGCTGGCCGGCCGCGCACCGGCCGACCCGCACCACGATCCGGGTACCCGGCGGGGTGTGCGCCAGCGCGTTGGACACCAGGTTCGCCGCGACCTGGCGCAGCCGGGCCTCGTCACCGTGCACCGCGGGCGGTCCCGCCTGCGGTGCGGCGGGGGCCAGCTCCTCCAGGCACACGTGCCGCAGCGGTGCGCGTACCCCGGCGTCGCGCACGGTGTCCGCGGCGACCGCGAACAGGTCCACCTCGTGGCGCTCCAGCGGTCGCTCCTCGTCCAGCCGGGCCAGCATCAGCAGGTCGGCGACGAGGACGGCCATCCGGGCGGCCTCCGCCTCGATGCGCCCCATCGCCTCGTCCAGTTCCGGGCCGGGCCGCGCGCCGCCCCGCCGGTACAGCTCGGCGAAACCCTGGATCGAGGTCAGCGGGGTGCGCAGTTCGTGCGAGGCGTCCGCGAGGAACTGGCGCAGCCGCTGCTCGGAGGCGGTGCGGTCGTGCAGCGCGCCCTGGATGCGGGCCAGCATCCCGTTCAGCGCCAGCCCCAGCCGGCCCGCCTCGGTGTGCGGGTCCACGTCGGTGATGCGCCGGGACAGGTCGCCCGCCGCGATCTGCTGCGCGGTGGTCTCCATCTCGGTCAGCGGCGCGAGGCCCATCCGCACCACGGAGGCGGCCGCCGAGGCGAGCAGCAGGAGGACCAGCAGGCTCACCGCGACGTCGATGGCGAGCAGCCGGTCGGCGGTCGCGGTCACCTGGCCGAGGGACAGCGCGACCGCGACCGTGTCGCCGTCCGGCCGCTGGGCCACGACCACGCGCCAGGAGCCCTGCCCGGAGATGTCCACTGTGTATGGTGCGGCACCGGCGTGTGCCCGGATCGACGGGTACGGGCCGAGCGTCGCCGGCTTGCCCGTACCGGTGGCGTCGCCGCCGGTGCCGGTCAGCGTGCCGGTGCCGTCGTAGACGTACACCCGCAGGTCGGTGTCGGGGTTGCGCATGAAGGCGGGGCGCGGCCCGGGCAGCGGCGGGGGCGGGCCGCCGTGCGGCCTGGCGAATCCGTAGGCGCTCGTCGTCAGCTGGTGGTCCAGGCGGTTGAGCAGGTACGAGCGGAGCAGGCTCAGCCCGGCCACGTCCGCGACGACCAGCGCGATCCCGGCCAGGGTGGCGATCGCGACGACCATGCGCGCGCGCAGTGTCCACCGCAGCCGGGGTCGCCTCACTCCTCGTTCGTCCTCGGCAGCCGCAGCGAGTACCCGACGCCGCGTACGGTGTGGATCAGCGCCGGGCCGAGCTTGTCGATCTTGCGGCGCAGGTAGTAGACGTAGGACTCGACGATCCGCCCCTCACCGCCGAAGTCGTAGCTCCAGACGCGGTCGAGGATCTGCGCCTTGCTCACCACCCGGCCCGCGTTGGCCAGCAGGTACCGCAGCAGCTTGAACTCGGTGGGGGACAGCTCGACCAGCTTGCCGGCCCGGCGCACCTCGTGCGCGTCCTCGTTGAGCTCCAGGTCGGCGTAGCGCAGCACGGCGCCGTCGGCCTGGAACGGCTCGGCGTGGCAGCGGCGCAGGATCGCCCGGATGCGCAGCACCACCTCCTCCAGGCTGAACGGCTTGGTGACGTAGTCGTCGCCGCCCACGGTCAGCCCGGAGATGCGATCCTCGACCGAATCGCGGGCGGTCAGGAACAGCACCGGCACCGGCCGGCCGCCCGACCGCAGCCGCTGGGCCACCTCGAAACCGGACAGGTCAGGCAGCATCACGTCGAGTACCACCAGATCAGGGTCGAAGTCGGCGGCGGCGGCCAGCGCCTCCTGACCGCCCGCGGCCGACCGCACCTCGAAGTCGATCAGCCGGAGCGTCGCGGCCAGCAGCGCGGAGATGTTGGGTTCGTCGTCGACCACGAGCACCTTGGTGCGGATCTGGTCAGTGCGGGCACCGGAGGACTCCGAGCGCTGGCGCACGCTGTCAGTGGCCTGGTCGACAGTGCGCTCCATGCCGGTACCTCCGCTCGCGTTTTTTGGCTATGCGGCTTGTTCTACCTGCACCATCTGGGAAGCGCCTGTGAACCGGCTGCGAGGTTGCCGGCAACCCCCTGCCAGTCAATACCACGCCACTGCCCACAAACACGACAACCTGCTTTTGACGTTACCCTGACCTGCCGCTGGCGCGGTCCGGATATCCTCCTTGCCGTGACTCGCGCCTTCCGGTACCCCTGGGCCCTGGGCCTGGCCGTCCTCATCGTGACGCTGGGCTCGAGCGCGGTCGCGGTCGGTGTGGTCCACCACAAGAAGAAGGTCACGACGCAGGCGCCGCCCGCCACCGGCCCGTCCGGCGCGGCCAGCCCGTCCGCACCCGCCCCGTCCAGCGCGGCACCCAGCCCGAGTCCCAGCGCGGTCGTCCCCAACACCGTCAGCGCGACCTACACGCACCTGGCCGCCTACCTGTCCAGCCGGGGCCGGCACGCCGCCGCCGGCATCGTCGACCTGACCACCGGCGCCCGGGTGCTGTACAACTCCGGCCAGCAGTTCGAGACCGCGAGCATCGTGAAGGTGGACATCCTCTCCACCCTGCTGTGGGAGCTGCAGAACAAGAACGGGCGCCTGACCAGCCAGCAGCGCGGCCTGGCGACCGCGATGATCACGCAGAGCGACAACAGCGCGGCCAGCGCGCTGTGGTCGCAGATCGGCGGGGGCAAGGGCCTGGCCTCCGCCAACCGGGCGTTCGGACTGGCGCACACGACGCCGGGATCCGGCGGCTCGTGGGGGCTGACCCGCACGACCGTGGCCGACCAGCTGCGCCTGCTGACCGTGCTCAGCACGAGCGGTCCGCTGTCGGCGAGCAGCCGGGCGTACGTGCTGGGATTGATGAACAAGGTGGTCGGCGGCCAGCGGTGGGGGGTGCCGCACGCGGCGTCCGACGACGCGAACGCGGTGTACGTGAAGAACGGGTGGCTGGCGCGCAGCACCGACGGGTACAAGTGGATCATCAACACCATCGGCCGCATCGTGGTGCCCGGGCACAACTGGATCGTGGTGGTGCTGTCCAACTACAACGCCACGATGAGCGGCGGCATCTCCCTGGTGCAGAGGTCGGCGGACCTGGCCGTCGACGGCCTCGGCGGCGACTGAGCGACCGCTCAGCGGCGGCGACTGAGCGACCGCTCAGCGGCGGCGCAGCGCGACCACCGCGATGTCGTCGGCCGGGACCGGATTGACCTCGCTGAGCAGCCGGTCGCAGAAGGCCTCCAGATCCTTTTCCACGGTCCCCGCCGCCCGCGCCAGCCGGGCCAGCCCCGCCTGCAGGTTCTCGCCGCGCCGCTCGATCAGCCCGTCGGTGTAGAGCACGAGCGTGGCGCCCAGGGGCAGCTGCGCGGTCACCTCGACGTCGTGCCGGGTCCGCAGGCCCAGCAGCGCCGAGCGGTCGGGCAGGAACCGCACCTCGCCCTCGAAACAGATCGCCGGTGGCGGGTGCCCGGCGTTGGCCAGGCGCAGCAGACCGCTGACCGGGTCGAGACTGACCAGGCACAGCGTCGCGATCTCGTCCGGGAGCAGCCGCAACATGAGCCGGTTGAGCAGGTCGATCACGCCGCGCAGCGGGTGCCCCTCGGCCAGGTACGCGCGCAGCGCGTGGCGCAGCTCCGCCATGACGGTGGCCGCGTGCAGCGAGTGGCCGGCCACGTCGCCGACGGCCAGCACCAACCGGTCGTCCATCTGGGACAGTTCGTAGAAGTCGCCGCCGATCTCCGCCTGGGTGCTGGCCGCGACGTAGCGCACCGCCAGGTCGATGCCGGGCACCTCGGGCAGCCGGGTCGGCAGCAGGCTGCGCTGCAGGGTCAGCGACAGGGTGCGCTCCTCGTCGTACGCGCGCACCGTCTCGATGCCCGACGCCACCGCGTACCCGAGCTGGGTCAGCACCGGCGAGCCCTCGTCGGCCAGGCTGGTGGGTATGGCCAGCGACACGGGCGGGCGGTCCCGGCGGGGCCGGAGCACCACCACGCGCACCGTGTCGCCGGGCGGCCACGCGACCATCGGCCACAGGCTGGCGTCCTCGTCCCGGTACCGGGATCCGATCGCCGGTTCGTCGGGCGCGCGCGACCACGCGAGCAGCCGCGGTGCCGCCTGCGGGCCGTCGGTGCTCACCGCCACCCGCCGGCCGTTCAGGTCCTCGGCGCACACGACGGCGGGACACCGGAAGATCCGCGCCGTCCACGCGGCCGCGCTGGACAGCAGGTCCGCCATGGTGGTGGCGGCGCCCAGCTCGACGGACACCTGGGCCAGCTCACCCAGGCGTCCCGCGAGCCGTTCCAGCACGCTGTGCGTGCGCGCCTGGTTCAGCATCGCGCGTACGGTGGCCAGCACCTCGTTCCGATCGACGGCCGGGGAGAGGTAGACATCGGGAACCGGGTAGGGGTTGGCGGTGCGCGGCGGCGCCGAGCCGAGGTGGAGGACCGGGGTCGCCCGGTGCCGCGGCAGCGCCTTGATCTGCTCCCGGACGCTGACGCCGTGGAGGTCGGGCAGCTCGCCGTCGAGCACGATGAGGTCGAACTGATCGGCCGCGGCCAGGCGCAGCGCCTGCTCGCCGCCGTGCGCCACGATCAGCTCGTACCCCGCCTCGCCCAGCCAGCCGCCGAAGGCGCGCTCGCCGGCCCCGCCCGTGTCCACGAGCAGGACCGCGCCGAGGCGATCGGGCACGGGGGTCCTCCTCGGGTCGACCCGGTTCGGGGCTGGCTGTGGGAGGCCGCGGTCGGGTGGCGGCCGGTTCGGTGCTCTGGCGAAGGTACACGCAGAGCAGATCACGCAGGTGCGCCACTGGCAAGCCAACGGCTCGCACGCCGCCCTGCATGGCGGGACGGCGCGCGGCGCATACGATCGACACAGGCCGTACCAGCGGTCGGCGCCGCCAGCGGTACGGGCCGGACCCGGAGGGAGACTCCACAGTCATGTCGCTGACCATCAGCTCAG
>JBBWZQ010000202.1:0-21904 GCA_039649115.1 Micromonosporaceae bacterium
GTAGATCCTCTAGTCCTCTTCGGCGGCCAGTGCGGTGATGGCCTCGACCTCAGCGGATGCGAGGTGGATGTTGGCGGCGGCGAGATTCTCGTGCAGGTGCTCGACGCTGGTGGTGCCGGGGATCGGCAGCGCGTTCTTGGTGCGGTGCAGTTGCCAGGCCAGGGCGATCTGCTGCGCGGTGGCGCCGTGCCGCTGGGCGATGGGGTCGATCACGGCGTGGAACGGTTCGCCTTCCGGTCCGCTGGGGACAGCGGCGGGGTGCCAGGGTGAGAACACGATCCCGGCCTCCTCGGCCACCTGCCGTACGGCGGCGCCGATGCGGACAGCGACGTTGTAATGAACGGTGACGGCGGCGATGTCGGTGATGCTCATCGCGGTGCGGAGCTGCTCGGCGCCGAGGTTGGACAGGCCGATATGCCGGATCAGTCCGTCGGCCTTCATGCCGGCTAGGGTCTCGATCGCCTCCTCGAACGGGACGTCGGTGAACGCCGCCGTGTGCAGGTAGTACAGGTCGATCTGCTCGACGCCGAGGCGGCGCATGCTCATGTAAGCGGCCTGACGCAGGTACCACTTGTTGCCGAGCGCGGTCATGTCGCTGTATTCCGGGCCGCCGCGCAGGTTGCCGCCCTTGGTGGCGATGACCAGGTTCTCCGGGTACGGGTGCAGCGCCTGCTTGATGAGTTCCTCGTTGGAGTGGGGGCCGTAGACGTCGGCGGTGTCGATGAACGTGACACCGGCCTTGACGACATCGCGCAGCAGCGCGATGCCTTTGTCGTGGTCGGGGTAGGCGCCCCAGACCTTCGGTCCGGTCAGTTGCATCGCGCCGTAGCCGATGCGGCCGACGGTGAGGTCGCCGCCGATGGTGACTGTTGGTGAAAGCTCGTTTGATTGCTGTGTCATGTGATGGTTCTCCTGAAAGTGGTGATAGTTCGCGCTGGCGATGTGCCTCAGGCGGCGAGGTAACCGCCGTCCAGGCGCTCGCGCATCTGCGGGTTCTGATCCGCTGGAGTCAGAGCGCAGGTACTGAGCCTTTCTGTGGCCCCGGACGGCGACTTGGATTGCCCGTCCGACTTTCGTATCAGATGATCTGTTGTTCCTCGAGGTCGAATCGCCGTTGCAGGGCGGCGATGGCTTGGTCGCCGATCTCGCCGCGGTTCCACATGCGGATCGCTTCGGCGCGTTCCAGGCGGAGCAGTTCCTGGCGGGCTTCGGTGTAGCTCGCGGCGGCGATGACCGCGCCGTCGACGAGTTCGGGGAGGTGTTCGTCGTCGGCGTCGGGGCCGAGGATGGCGTGTGCGCGGCGGGCGCGTTCCTCCAGATCGCGGCGGAGCCGCTGTTCCACGTCGGCGGGCAGCGCGCCGCGGGTGACGATCTGGTCGAGGCGGACGAGGGCGAGGCGGGCGGTGGTGTGTTCGGCGGCGGCCTGTTGCAGGGCGGAGGTGTCGTCGGGCAGGCCGGTGATCCGTAGCCGCCGGCCGACCCAGGGCAGGGTCAGTCCTTGCAGGACCAGCGTCGCGACGATCACCGTGAAGGTGAGGAACAGGATCAGGTCGCGGTCGGGGAATGGGCCGGTGCCGGCGGTGAGCGGTATGGCGAAGGCGGCGGCCAGGGATACGACCCCGCGGATGCCGGCCCAGGACACGATGGCCGGGGACTGCCAGGGCAGGGACGGCTCGCGGGTGCGGATGTGCGGGAACAGCAGCCGGGGCAGGTAGGCGGCCGGGAAGACCCACAGGATGCGGATCACGATCACGACCACGGTGATCAGGCCGGCGTACCACGCGAGGTCGGCGGGTTGGTAGCTGTGTAGGCCGGCGAGGATCTGCCGCAGTTGCAGGCCGATGAGGGCGAACACGATGCCCTGCAGCACGAACGCGATGACTTCCCACACCGCCTGGCCCTGCAGCCGGGTGGTGCTGGACACGATCAACGGCGCGGCCCTGGCCACGACCAGCCCGGCGACCACGACGGCCAGGACCCCGGAGCCGTGCAACGCCTCGGCGGGCAGGTACGCGGCGAACGGGGTGATCAGCGACACGGTGTTCTCGGTCAGCGGGTCGTCGATGCGTCGGCGCACGGTCACCACGAGGAACCCGACGCCGAGGCCGACGGCCACGCCCACCGCGCTGACCAACACGAACCGGAGCACCGCCTCCCCGAAGGAGAATGCACCGGTGACCACTGCGGCGACCGCGATGCGGTAGGCGACCAGGGCGGTGGCGTCGTTGAGTAGGCTCTCGCCCTCCAGGATGGAGATCACCCGTCGGGGCAGGCCGACCCGGTGCGCGATCGCGGTCGCGGCGACGGCGTCCGGCGGTGCGACGATCGCGCCGAGGACGAACCCGGCGGCCAGTGGTAGCCCCGGGATCAGCAGGTGCGCGGTGTAGCCGACGGCCACGGTGGTGGCCAGCACCAGGCCGACCGACAGCAGCGCGATCGGGCGCAGGTTGGCGCGCAGGTCCCGCAGGCTGGTGTCGATCGCTGCGGCGTAGAGCAGCGGCGGCAGGAACCCGACCAGCACGAGTTCCGGGTCCAGTTGGTAGTTCGGCAAGCCTGGGATCAGGCTGGCCAGGATGCCGGCGGCCACCAGCGCGATCGGCGGCGGGACGCCGACCTTGCGGGACAACGCCGACACCGCCGTCGCGCCGATCACCAATGCCAGTACCAGCCCCACAGGTCCACCTCCTAGCCAGACGGGTCGCCCCCTCACAACCGGTCAGTCCGCCGCTGCCACATGCTCAATGTGGCCGCCCTGTCTGCCGCAAGACGTGCGGCGAGGCGGCCGCAGGTCGGTGGCGGGCCTCTCGACTGTTGTCAGCGCTGCGGTGAGGCTGCCCCGACCACGACCTCCACTCGGTCGGTGTAGAAGGCGACGTGGTTGGCGATGGGCGCGACTGAGTCGTACGGCGCGAGGTAGGACCACACCGCGTCGGCCAGCCGGCCCTCGCCGTCCTGGCCGTCAGGAAGCGTGATGCTGTAGTAGGACGCGTCGCCTTTGTATGGGCAGTAGGTCTGGGTGTCGCTCGACGCCAGCAGCGTCTGGTCCACATCGTCGAGGGGGATGTACTGCACGGGCGGATAGCCCGACTCATGCAGCGTCAGGGCCCGGGTGGTGTCGGCCACGACGTGCGCGCCGATCCGGGCTACCACACGCAGCCCGGTCTTTTCGATCGCAATCGAGTGGTCGGGACCGGGGATCCTGGGTTCCCTTGTTGCCATGGGTCTGTCCTTTTCAGGCGCGCGGCGCGGTGGATAGGAGTGCTTCGGCGGCGGTGCGGGCGGCTTGCGCGGCCTGGGGGTTGGCGTCCAGCTGGGCGGCGATGTTGGAGCCGTCGTAGAGCAGCACCAGCTGGAGCGAGAGAGTGGGGACGTTTTGGTAGCCGGCGGCAGCGACGAGGAGGGTGAACAGTTCGTGTAGCCAGGTGCGGAAGTCTTTGGTGGCGAGTGCTTCGGTGCTGCCTGGCTGTGCCTCGGCCGCGGCGTTCATGAAGGCGCAGCCGCGGAAGTCGGGCTCGGCGAACAGGTCGGCCAGGGCGTCGAAGATGGCGAAGATCTTCTGCTCGGGTGTTTCGGCGTCGGCCTGGTACTGGGCGATGCGCTCGGCGAATTTCGTGTGCCGATTGTGTAGGTAGGTGCGGACCAGCTCATCTTTGCCGCCGAAGTTGTAGTACAGCGATCCCTTGGCGACGCCGGCCGCTTGCAGGACCCGGTCGATGCCGACGCTGCGTACGCCCTCGTTGTAGAAGAGGCGGTCGGCGGCCTCGAGCAGGCGGTCGCGGGCGGAACGCTTCATAGCTACTTCCTTAGTAACGGTCGAGACAGCCGCGGCCGGCTCGGCTTCCGGCCGCGGCGGGGTGTCAACCCTCGATGAGGTCGAATTCGTTGCCCTCCGGGTCGGCGAGCGTGGCCCAGTGTCCACCGGCGTGGATGTCGTGAAGCTGCTCGGCGCCCATTGCTTTCAGGCGGGCGAGTTCGGCGGCGAAGTCGGTGGTGATCAGGTCGAGGTGCAGCCGGTTCTTCACCGTCTTGCCCTCGGGCACGGTGTGGAAAGCGATGCGGGGCCCCGAGGTGGCGACGTCACCGACTTCCACGACGGCGTTGTCGCCGTCGGCGCCCTCAGCGACGGCTCGACCGAGAGCGGCCGCCCAAAAGCTGGCCGCCGCCTTGGCGTCGCGGGCGTCGTAAGAAAGCCCGAACACGGTACTGGACATGGTGGCTCCTTGGGTCGCACGGTGGTCAGACTGCGGTGCGGCCGCCGTCGACCGCGATGGTGGCGCCGGTGATGTAGCGGGCGGCGTCGGTGGCGAGGAACGCGATAACGCCGGCGATTTCGTCGGGCTGGGCGCCCCGCCCGATCAGTGTCGTGGCCGCCAGGGCGTCGATCACCTCCGTGGACGCGCCGTCGGAGTACACCGGGCCGGGCGCGACCGCGTTCACGCGCACGCCGGCCGGGCTGAACTCGGCCGCCCAGGCACGGGTCATGGCCGACAGCGACGCCTTGGTGGCGCTGTACGCCGCGCCGCCGACCAGCCCGACCGTGCCGGCCATGCTGGCGATGTTGACGATGCTGCCGGTGCGGCGGGCCGCCATCGCGGGCGCGATAGCGGCGGTCAGCAGGTACGCCGACCGCACGTTGCTGTCGAATATCGCGTCGTAGGTGGCGATGTCGAGGTCGGCGGTGGGTCCGAACCAGGACCGACCCGCGTTGTTGATCAAGATGTCGACCTCGCCGGCCTGCTCGACCAGCCGGGCGATCTGCGCCGGGTTGGTCACATCGGCGGCGACGAAGCGTGCCCGCCCACCGGCCGCCTCGATGTCCTTGACAACCAGTTCACCGCGTTCGGCGTTGCGCCCGTGCACGATCACCGACGCGCCGAGCGCCGCGAGGGCAATGGCGGTGGCCCGCCCGATACCTGCCGTGGCGCCGGTGACCAGAGCGGTCCGGCCATGGAGCTGGTTCATGACGTCCTTCCGTTCTTAGGTTAACCTGTCTAGAGGAAGTATTAGACTGACCTGTCTAAAGCGCAAGTGAGCTGTGACACGCCCGCGTAGACCCGCTTGGCGCAGCCGGCGTAGGGCAGCGATACCCACGACGCGGCGCCCAATCCGCGCCGAGCGGCGTGGGATTGGCTAGGCACGTCACGGCGAGGTCGACAGCCACCGTTGCGCATCGATAGCGACCTTTCCGCCGCGCCGACTACCGGCGATCCAGCCCTGGTCGACAGCCTCATCGCGAACCTGGTGAGCAACGCCATCCGACACAACGTGGACGGCGGCCGGGTCGAAGTCACCACCGGGATCATCGACGGGCACGCGGTCGTCAAGGTCCACAACACCGGGCCGCTGGTCCCGCCAGACGAGGTCGAGCGCCTCTTCCAGCCGTTCCAGCGGCTGGGCACCCCACGAGTCCGCCGACCCGACGGGCACGGACTCGGCCTGGCCGTCGTCCGCGCCATCGTCACCGTCCACGGCGCCGAACTCACCGCCAACGCCCGGCCCGAAGGCGGCCTGGACATCAACGTCAGCTTCCGCTGACATCCGCGACAAAGCACTTGCAGGCCGACGGCAGTTACTGCCTTCGAGCCGTACGCTCCACCACCCACGCGAACCGCCCAACGCGGGACCGTTGACAAGCAGCGGTGACGGCGGTCCTCATCGTCACGGCCGTCCTCGGGCACCCGTCACTCATCTCGGCTACTTGTCCTACTGGACACATGTCTGCCCGGCTCAAAGTAGCGTTGCCCCGCCTCGCCGCCTACTGCTTCGCCCGGGCCGGCAGAGCTGCCGTCCGGCAGGTACCCTCGGCCGGTGTTCTCGCCTCAAGGCCCGTCTCTGCGTGAACTGTGCGTCCAGGCGCTGTCCTCGGTCGAGCGCGGCTACGACCTGCTAGCACCGAAGTTCGACCACACGCCCTTTCGCACCCCGCAGAGCATTCTCGGCGCGACCGTCCACGCGCTGTCCGAACTCGGGCCGTTCAGCCAGGGACTGGACGTGTGCTGCGGTACCGGCGCGGGCATGCTGGTTCTCAGGCCCCTGTGCCAGGGACGGATCACCGGCGTCGACTTCAGCGCCGGCATGCTCGCGCAGGCGCGCAGCGCGCACCCGGACGCCACCTGGGTACGGGCCGACGCCCGGGGCCTCACTTTCGCCGAGGACTTCGACCTCGCGGTCACCTTCGGGGCGCTCGGGCACTTCCTACCCACCGAGCGGCGCGCAGTCTTCGAGGGGGTGTACCGCGCACTGCGGCCCGGCGGGCTCTTCACCTTCCCGATCGGCACGCCGCCGCCCCTCACCTCGCTCTCGCACTGGGCCACGCTCGGATTCGACCTGGCCATGCGGGTCCGCAATGCCGTGTGGCGCCCACCGTTCGTCATGTACTACCGGACCAGCCCGCTGCCCGCAGTCCGCGACGACCTGACCGCGGCTGGCTTCACCGTGCGGGCTGTCGCCTTGACCGCCCTGGGCCGACACCGGGACGGCAGCCCACGGTGCCAGCTGATTCTGGCGCACAAGCCGGCAGGACCCCACTGATGCCCGCTCATCGGGACGACTGGCCGGTCGAGTATTCCGGCCGGGAGGCAGAGCCTTGGCCAGTGGTACGGAAATGGCTAGTCTCCGCGACTCCGGCCCCGGCTACGCGCAGGACCCGACCCTTGCTGTCCGCGCGCGCCCGGGTATCCCAGTGTGCGCAGCCTTTCCAGCGGGGCCGAGCCTGCTGCAACAGCGACAGCAGGCGCAACAGCCGCGCCGATGTTTCCAACATTCTCCGGTCCTGTCGACAATCTAGGAACGGATCTTTCCGCTATTGTGCCTACCGTCCTTCTTGTGAACAGCAGCCCGTTGACAAGGAGAAGCGCGATGAGCGAGGACGTCCGGCCCTTCCGCATCGACATCCCGGAGGCCGACCTCCGCTATCTGCACGACCGGCTGGCCACCGCGCGCTGGTCCGGAGAGCTGCCCGGGGTGGGGTGGACCCGGGGGATGGCGCTGGGCCACCTGCGAGAGCTCGCCGAGTACTGGCGTACCGGCTACGACTGGCGCGCACAGGAGGCGCGGCTGAACCGGTACCCGCAGTTCACCACGGAGATCGACGGGCAGCGCATCCACTTCCTGCACATCCGATCCGACCAGCCGGACGCCACGCCGCTGCTGATCACACACGGCTTCCCGAGTTCCGTCGCCGAGTTCCTGCACCTGATCGAACCGCTCATCAACCCGGCGACCGGTCAGGCGTTCCACGTGATCGCGCCGTCCCTGCCCGGATACGCGTTCTCCACCCCGCTCGGCGGCACCGGCTGGTCCATGTCCCGGACCGCACGCGCCTGGGTCGAACTCATACGCCGGCTCGGCTATGAGCGCTACGGCGTGCATGGCGGCGATGTCGGCGCCGGCGTGTCCGGCGCGGTTGCCGGCATCGACGGCGAGCACGTGATGGGGATGCACGTGGTGACCGACCCGCTGACGGCCGCGGCCACCGCAACGTTCCTGCCCGGGATGGCCGACCAGCTGGACCGCAACGACCCGGTCGACAAGCTGATCCTTGACCGGATGGACGCATTCAAGACCGAAGGCTCCGGCTACCTGGCGATCCAGAACAGCCGGCCGCAGACCATCGGGTACGGCCTGGTGGATTCGCCGCTGCTGCAACTGGCATGGATCGCGGAGAAGGTTCACGAGTGGACCGACCTGCCGGTCGACCGCGATCAGCTACTGACCACGGTGAGCCTGTACTGGTTCACCGGCTGCGGCGCGACCGCCGCACACACCCTGTACGAGCAGGCGCACTCGTCGGACTGGGGCACGCCGCCGGCCGTACCACAGGGCTTCGCGGTCTTCGGAGCCGACGAGACCGTCCGCAGGCTTGTCCCCGCCCCGACCGACGCGCACTGGACCGAGTTCGAGCGCGGCAAGCACTTCCCGGCGATGGAAGCCCCTGCCCAGCTCGCCGCGGACCTGCAACGGTTCTTCGGGCCGCTGTCGTGACCGAGATCCTGAGCCGACGTCGCCTCAACCGCGCCACGCTCGCCCGCCAGTACCTCCTGGAACGCGTGCCCGCCCCGGCAATCGACACGATCGAACACCTGGCGGGCATGCAGTCCCAGGCACCACGCGCCCCGTACGTCGGGCTGTGGACCCGGCTGCGGAACTTCGCACCGGACGAACTGTCCGCGCTGACCGAGCAACGTCAAGTAGTACGGCTGCACCTGATGCGCACCACGGTGCATCTGGTCAGCGCCCGTGACGCACTTGACTGGCGCATGCTGTTCTCCCCGCTGCACGCCGCCGGGTTCGCCGCACATTTCCGCCACATCGAGGGAGTCGACAACGACCAGCTGCTCAACCAGGCGACGCCGCTGCTGGAGCAGCAGCCGCGCACCCGCGCCGAACTCGGCAAGCTGCTCGCGCAACACTGGCCGCACGCCGATCCCAACGCCCTGGCCTACGCGGCGACGTATCACATCGCGCTGTGCCAGGTGCCGCCGCGGGGCATCTGGGGCAAGACCGGTCCTGCCGCCTGGGCGCCCGTCGAGAACTGGCTAGGCACGCCCCTACGCTCAACACCGGTGGACGCGCTGGTACTTCGCTATCTTGGCGCGTTCGGTCCAGCAAGCGTCGCCGACATCCAGCTGTGGTCCGGGCTGACCCGACTGAGCGAGGTGGTCGAGCGGCTGCCTCTGCGGCGGTTCCGTACCGAAACGGGGCAGCCACTGCACGACATACCTGACGCGCCCAGGCCCGGCGAGGACACACCCGCCCCGCCGCGATTCCTGCCCGAATACGACAACCTGTTGCTGTCATACCGGGACCGCACCCGCGTGAGTCCGGATAACCGACCAGTGCCCCTGCCCCCGGGCAACGGCGCCACCACCGGGACCTTCCTGATCGACGGCATGTGGCGGGGCACCTGGCAGGTACGCGACCAGACACTACACATCCAGCCGTTCACCAAGCTGCCCAAGGCCGACCGCGACGCACTGCTGACCGAGGCCGCACAGCTGTCCGCCTTCATCGCCCCGCAAACGAGATACGACATTGTCGTCAACAAACTGAAGGCCTGACTGATAGCAGACCGAAACAGACATCCCCGGCCCTGGTCATGCATGAACGCCAACGCACTTGACCACTTCCCGACCTGCGAACGGCGCCCGCGCGAACCACCCCTGAGACCCCGGCTGCTCCGTCGCGGCCCCGCCTCGCCGGATGATCGGGGAGACGGGCGAAGAGACCGGGTCGGCGATGGTGGCCACCACCGCGAGGTCATGCGTGAGGACAAGACACTAGGGCCAGTCGCGCTTGGCTATCCAGAGCCGAACCTCAAGCTTGCGGCGATCCAGGTCGGAAACCGGGACAACGACATGTGCCCGTACAGAGTAGTCGAGAGATTCGGCTTCAAGCTCAACGAGGCAACCGTCACGAGTAATCTCAGTGCTCGACGAAAAGTCGTGGGCCTCAAGCCAGGTAATATCGAGCGTCCGGCAACGCTCCAGAACAGCGAGAATCGCGGTGGCTTCGACAATCTCCCGCGCCGTTGGCTCACGCTGTCGCCGCGACCGCAAGCGCCCGATCGTCGTCATCAAGGTATTCTTGATCAGGTCATATGCGACCTGGCCCGCGATCCCCGAGGCGCCTGCGGCAAGAATCCAGTTGGCGATGTGCTCGACGTCCTCGATCGCTCCGACGGTGTCGTAAAGACTGGCCTGCCAGCGGTTTCTTGCTATCACTGCGCGGGCTTCCCCGGACTCCAGCATTCGCAGCCAGGCAAGATCCTCCTCGCGGTCGGAGTCCACCCGTCGGAGGAACGTCTGTCCCTCCGGGGATGACAGCAGCGCCAGGAACTCAGCGAAGTCCGGGTCATCGGTGAGCGGATCCACATCCTCACTGTATGAGTCTCGTCCAACCCCCGGGGAGAAAGCGGAATGGCCCGACCCGGCCAGCAGCGGCCTGAATCTGCGCCGTGCTGGTGACGTCCAGGCTCAGGAGCGTCACCCGATCGTCCGGGTGTGTCAGCGGCCGGCGGGTACCGGCCTATACCCGCTAGGCTTCAACCCCACAGGCGTACCGCATCACCGGTTGCTGAAGATTTAGTAGTGTCGATCGGAGAACCCAATGGGGCCCATGCGAAACGGTGAGCCGGCCGCGGACGGCACCGGCATCAAGGCGGTGTCGACGGCTACCTATGCGGCCGCCGCCGACCACTTCGACGACCGGGCGCTGTCGTTCTGGGACCGGTTTGGTCGTCAAACCGTGGCCCGGATCGGTCTTCGCCCGGGACACCGTGTCCTTGACGCATGTTGCGGTACAGGCGCCTCCGCGCTCCCTGCGGCGCACGTGGTTGGTGCCGCAGGACAGGTACTCGGTTTCGACCTCGCCGAGCCGGCGCTCGTCCTGGCCCGAGCCAAGGCGCAGGCTCAGGGCCTGACCAACCTCGAATTCCGGGCGGTTGATGTCGAGCATACCGGCTTGCCGTCGGAGTCGTTCGACGCCGTCGTCTGCGTCTTCGGCATCTTCTTCCTGCCTGACATGGCCGCTGCCGTGGCCGAGTTGTGGCGGCTGGTGCGCCCTGGCGGCGTGCTGGCTATCACGGTGTGGGGACCTGGATTCCTCGAACCGGCAACCACCGCGTTCTGGGCCGCGGTCGGCGCAGAACGCCCGGACTTGGTGGGCGGCTTCCATCCATGGACCCGCGTCACTGACACGGCTGCGCTATCACAGCTCTTCCATCAGGGCGGCGCGGCGGCCCCGACCGTGGAGGCAGAGCCGGGCATCCATCCGCTGGCCGATCCCGAGGACTGGTGGACCATTGTGCGGGGTACCGGATATCGAGCTACCGTCCTGCAGCTGGACCCAGCGGCGGCGCAGCGTGTACGTGCTGCCAGCATCGCGTGGCTACGTAAGCATCAGGTGCGTGAGCTGCAGACGAACGTCGTCTACGCACGGGCACGCAAGCCGGCCAACCCCTAGCGATCCTCTGGTCGCTAGATTCTGACGTTTGTCATGAGTTTGGGACTGTAACACCGCGCTGGGTGGATACGCGGGCTCGGCGAGGGGCCTGAAGGTCACTGGACCTGGGCCCCTCGCCTGCACAGTCGCGTGAGGATCAGGGGCTGGTACAGCTGAATCCCGTGGGAGTGTTCGCGCCGTCGCCATTGGCGACGTAGCCGAAGGTGGTCGCGGCGTTGGCCACGAGGGTGCCGTTGTACGAGGCGTTGCGGACGGTGCTGGCACCGCTGGTGCCGGTGTTGACACCGTTCCAGAGAGGCTGCTGATGGTCTGCCCGCTGGCGAGTGTCATGTGGACGGTCCAGCCGGACAGGGTGGTGGTGCCGTTGTTGGTGACGCTGACCTCAGCCTGGAGGCCGCCGGTCCAGCCGTTCACCACGCGGTAGCTGGCCGTGCAGGTGCCGTTCTGCCCGGCGGGCGGGCTGGACGGCGGGGCCGACGACGGCCGGTCTGGTACGTCAGGTACCACAGCTGCTGGGGGGCGAAGTAGAACCCATCTTCCGTGAGCTGATCGTCGAGTCTGGGCTGCGCCGAGATGTCATCTACGGAGACCACCGGGACCTCGTCGACCAGTTCCGCGTCCGCGCGAAGGCCCAGATTGTTGGTGCCACAGGCTCTGCGCGAGTTGACCGAGGAACGCGAAGACCTGGCCGCGCGCGCCCGCGGGCCTCCCGGCCGCGCCGGGCCCGGCTCAGTCCGCGGGTATCAGCTGGCCCGCGCGCACGTAGGCGTACCCGTCGACGTTGGGGTGGACGGTCACCTGCTGATGGGTGCCCGACTCGTCGATCGACTCGCCGGCGGGCTCGACCCAGTACTGTTCGGCGAGCTCCCGATATGTCGTGATGTCGGTGGCCTTGACTTTGACCACGGGGCCTTCGACGCCGCCCAGGGGGAAGGTCACCGTCTCGACGCGCACGAAGCGCGGATGTACCGAGTCGAAGTCGATGACCTTCCAGCGCCCGCTGGGCCCGTACACGGTGACCCGCCGGTCCTGGCCGAAGACCCAGGCGCTGTCCTTCACGGACAGCACCCCGCCGGACTTCGGGTCGGCGGCCGCCTGGTTGAACTGGTCCTGCTGCGACTTCTCCAGCTCGACCTGCAGGCGGTCGAGCTCCGCGCTCAGGCCGGGCTCGAGGTCGTCGACGGTCGTGTACTCGTACTTGTTGTCCTCGTGGGACCAGAGCCGCACCCCCCAGCCCCCGTCGAACTTCTTGAAGGCCGGTCCACCGGGCTGGCTGCCGTTGAAGCTGAACCAATCGTTCAGGTTGGCCAGTTCGGCGACCGCCCGGTGCACGAGGCGCTTCAGGTCGGAGCCCGGCACGCCGGTGACGACCACCATGTCGAACTTGGGCACCCCGTTCGGGAGGGTGTCCTCCTTCAGCGCCTTGCGCGCGAGGTCCTGGTTCTCCTCGTACACGATCTTGTATGAGCTAAGGTCCCACGCGCTGTTGGCGGCCAGCGCGATCCGTGGCTGGACGTTCAGGCGCAGCCACCAGTTCATGGTGGCGATCCCCAGCCGCGCGTGGGACGCGGCCCACAGGTCGGCGGCCGCGGCACCCGCCTTGTACTGCGCGACGCAGTCCAGCCCGATGCGGACCACCTCGATCGCGGCGAGGATGCCGGCACCGACCCTTGTGGACACCGGTGTCACGATGGTCCCGCCCGGACCGTACACGGTGCGGCCGGCGTGCTCGGCCTGTGCCACGATCTCGTTGAGCCGCATCTGCCGCGACAGCGAGTCGGACAGCATGGCGCGGAAGTCGGCGCCCATCTCGCGGAACGCCACCGTCGCGGACAGCTCCGCCGTGCGGGCCTGGAACCGTTCGGGGCTCCATTCCGCCCGGGCGGCCGTCCAGGCCGACGTCACGTGCGCCTCCACGTCGGCCGGGCCGAGGGCGGCCCGAGCGGCCTGCACCAGGTCCGTGTGTTCGGCCCGGCACCGGTACAGCGTCTCGATGTCGTCGGCCATCAGCGCGTTGATCATCCGTACCGCGTTCTGGGACAGCCGCGCGTACAGCGACAATCCGGCGCGGTGCGTCTCCACCGCGTTGCCCGCCCGGGTCATGTCGGCCTCCACCGCGGTGGCGCGCGCGGCCAGCGCGCTCACCGCGGCCTGCACCTGGGTCATGTCCGCGCTGGACCGCATTCCGTCGTTGGCGGCGGCCACGCGCATCTGGTCCCACACCCCGTCCGCCGCCGTGCGCAGGTCGCCCTGGATCCGTACCAGCATCGCGTCGGTCTGGGCCACCGACTGATTCAGGGCCGCTGGGGAGCCTGCCGTCCGCAGGGCCTCGGCGGTGGCGGTGAGGTCCGCCCGCATGGCGTCGAGGGCGGCGAGGCGCCCGTACGCCTGGCGCAGCGCCGTGTCGTTGGCCTGGAGGACCTGTACGGCGCGCTGGATGCCCTGCAGGTCGAGGGTGACCTGGCTCAGCTGGCTGCCCTGCGCCCGGGTCGCCTGGGTCTGCCCCGCGGCCGCCCGGTCCTCCTCGATCCGTTCCGGCGCCGCGGCGGAGGCATCGAGGAAGTTGAAGGTGGAGGACGGCTTGGCCGCGAACGCCTGCGTCGTCTGCGCGACCAGCCGCATGGATCCTTCGCCCGACTCGTACGCCATTTGCAGCATGTTGAGCATGCCCCGGGCGTCAGGACCGGCTGCCTGCTTGCCGAAGTGGTGCGGCATCTCCATGAGCTTGAGGTTGTGGCCTTCCGCGCCGAGGATGCGCCGCAGCCCGGTGTCGCCGACGGCATTGACGATCTCGTCGAACTGGCGGCCCTGCGCGTCCGCGGAGAACAGCATGCGCTGCCCGTTGACCAGATCCCGGACAACCACCACCGGGCTCGTCCGGTTCCGGTTGTACGTCCCGCCACTGGCCGCGGCCTGGTGCGCCGCCACCGACCGGTACTCGGTGATTTCCATGTTGTCGATGACCGCGCGGTTGACCTGGACCGCGCCGGCGGCACCGACATTGATCTGCACGATCCGCTGTGTCGGCTGCACGGTGACCGACATCCGCGACCACGCGCTCGCCGCCTGGCCCTGCAGTTGTTGCGCGGTGACCTCGATGGCGGTGTTGCTGAAGGCCGCCTGAGTCAGCAACGCGCGCACCGCGTTGTAGTGGTCGGTGTCCGCGTGCGAGATCCTTATCGACTCGGGTGCGGCGGTGCCGCTGCTGACGACCGCACCTACCGAAGCGGCCAGCCGCTGGGCGGCGGGCGAGTTCGGGTCGACCGATTGCCCGACACCGGCGTCGAACTGCACGCTGCGCCCGCCGATCGAGGAGACCAGGATCGCCCGTCCCTTGCCCACCTGGAATATCCACGCCTCCACCCCCTGGCCGGGTACAGCTGCCTGAGTGGTGACGCGGAAACCAGTCAGGCGGTACCCGTCGAGCCGGTCGCCGAAGCGCATCCCGAGAACCAACGGTTGGCCCTGGATCAGCTTGATGCCAGCGGGAAAGTCCTGCGCGAGCGTGCTCAGATCGTCGGCGGACAGGGCCAGGCCCATCGTGGCCAGCGCCTGCATCGACGCGTTGTCCAGGTCCTTGGCGGCCGATGCGCCCGCGTTCGGCGGCTGGTTCTTGGCTGGCTGCCGCTGTACGGCCCTGGCACGCAGCAATCGCGAGACGGCCTTGTTGCCCGCCGCGTGTTGCAGCCGGAGTACGCCCGCCTGGGCGTCGGACCAGTCACGCGGCTGAGCATCCGTCGCGGGCCCCCGGCCCGCCCGCTCCTGCGGGCGCCGGTGCTGCGGCGCACGGCCTTCGACTCCCTGGCCACCTCCCGCCATCGGACCAGTGTCCGCCGGTGCCGGCCCGCGCGGGAGACCCGCAGGGAGACCACAAGGGCAACGCATCGTGCCCGATCGGGCGCCATACCAGCCGTCGCTCACCAGCAGCGGCCCGCAAGGCATCCCGCCACCACGACGAGACCAACCAACCCGTCCGGTCCTTCCGCGCCCTGCTCACCCACCTCGCGACCCTGACCCGCAACCGCATCCACATCACCAACATCGAATTCGACCAACTCACCGAACCCACCCCCACCCAACGCCGCGCCTTCGAACTCCTCGCCACGGCCATCCCGATCACCCTCACGTAGCCAGAACCACAACACCCGGAACACAAGGAACCCCAGCGTTGGTAGCTGTCTGAAGTCATCTGGCACAAGGACGGCCAACCAGGTGATGGAGCACCGCCCGGGTCAGCTCGGACCGCCCTGCGGGTCCCCCGGTGGCGGGTCGATGTGTACGACGGATCCGACCTCCGCCGCGGCCGGCGGCCCGGCCGCTGCCGGCGCGGCCAACGAGACCGACGCCAGCGCCGCGACCACCAGCACCGCCGACCTTGCCATGGGCACACCTGCTGAATCGCGCCGCATTGACCGGAACCGTCTGTTCATCGTCGACTTCTCCTTCGATCACTGATTCGGCTGACACCGCCGCTGGCGGTCCCATCGAGGCACTGCCACTTGCTGAAGTCAGGGTGGCAGCAGGGCCTAACGCGGTCCTGTCACGCGTCCACCACGGCGCTGGAGAGGCAGCCAGCCAGTCGGTAGGCGGTTCGACCATCCCATGCATCGGCGCCCCCGGCCGCTGTCGGTTCCGTCCGACGCACCCGAAGGAGAGGTTGGGCCAGTGTGTCGGTCGACGTAAAGCGCCAACGCCGGTACGAGGTGCTGCCGCGCCCAAGGCGGCACCCTGTATGGAACGGGATGGAACGCCGACGCGATAGGCGGAAACCAATGACCGGAGGTACCCGACGGAATCCGCGGGCTCCTGGTGAGCGCGATCGCGCTGGCGCTGAGCGCCGTCGGCGGCGGGTCGGCCACGCAGACCGCTGCGCAGACCGGCCTGCTCATCGTCGGGTCGTGAGGAACAGCAATGACGGGCGATGCCCGGTCCAGCCGTGACACCGCAGTGGCTACGCCGCTTTCGTCGGGTTCCATTCGGCGCACAAGAAGGGAGGTGGGAATGCGGGTACGGCTGCTGGGAACGGTCGACGTACTCGTCGAGGCCACCGCGCGGGAGGTGCCTGGGCTGCGCCGCAAGGCGGTGCTGGCCGCGTTGGCGTTGCAGCCCGGCGAGATCGTCAGCACCGATCGGTTGGCCGATGTCGTCTGGGGGGACAACCCGCCGGCCAACACGCTGGCGACCCTGCACAACCACGTGTCGCGGTTGCGGACCATCCTCGGCCGACGGGCGGCGATCGTCGGCCGTGCGCCCGGCTACCTGCTGGACCTGGGCGAGAACGCCACCGACGTTCAGGCCGCGCGAGGCATGATCCAGCAGGCCACCGCAGCCGGCGACCTGCACGAGCGGGAGGATCGGCTGCGGGCCGCCGTGGCGTTGTGGCGGGGCCCGCCACTGGCCGACCTCGCCGCACTGGTCTGGTTCGACGACCACGCGCGGCGGCTGGAGCAACTATGGTTGCAAGCCCGGCTGGACCTCATCGACACCCAGCTGGCGCTGGGCCAACACAGCCGGCTCGTCGCCGAGCTGCAGGAACTCGCGGGGCAGCACTCGTTCAACGAACAGATCCACGGCCAGCTGATGCTCGCCCTCTACCGCACCGGCCGGCAGAGTGAAGCGCTCGCCGCCTTCCAACGGCTGCAGCAGGCCCTTCAGGACCAGCTCGGCATCGACCCGAGCCCGCACCTGCGGGACCGTCACACCGCCATCCTTCGCCAAGACCCCACGCTGGACCCGCCGGCGTCCGCGCCCCTGGCAGCGGGCCGGCCGGCGGCCATGTCGATGACTACGCCCGCGCACCTGCCCACCGCCCCGGGCGGCTTCACCGGGCGCAGCCGGGAGCTGGCCCACCTCCACAGCCTGCTGCCCGCCGTGCGCGGCGGCGCGGCACCTGCGGTCGCGGTGCTCATCTGCGCGATCTCCGGCACCGCCGGTGTCGGCAAGACCGCCCTGGCCGTGCACTGGGCGCACCAGGTGTCCCACCTGTTCCCGGACGGTCAGCTCTACGTCAATCTCCGTGGCTTCGATCCCAGCGGGCAGGCCCTCGATACCGGTACCGCGCTGCGCGGGTTCCTCGACGCCCTCGGCGTACCCGCCGACCGCATGCCACCCGACCTCGACGCCCAGGTCGGCCGGTACCGCAGCCTGCTGGCCGGCAAGCGCATCCTGGTGGTGCTGGACAACGCCCGCGACTCCGAACAGGTCCGGCCCCTGCTACCTGCCGCACCCGGGTGCGTCGCCGTCATCACCAGCCGCCACGAACTCACCAGCCTGACCGCCCTCGACAACGCCCAACCCGTCGTCCTGAATCTACTGTCCACAGTGGATGCCTACCAGCTGCTCGCCCGTCGCCTCGGCGCCCGTCGCCTCACCGCTGAACCCGACGCCGTCGGCGAGATCATCGCACGCTGCGCCGGGCTACCTCTGGCGCTGGTCATCACCGCCGCCCGCGCCGCCGTACGCCCCACTTTTCCGCTGGCCACGCTCGCCGCCGAACTGGGCGACGCCGCGGCTGCCCTCGACGGCCTGCGGGGCCACGACCCAGCCACCGACCTGCGCGCGGTGTTCTCCTGGTCCTACCAAACCCTCAGCCCCGACGCCGGGCGACTGTTCCGGCTACTCGGCCTGCACGCCGGCCCCGACATCAGCACAGCAGCCGCGGCGAGCCTCGCCGCCATCGCTCCCGACCGGGCCAGCCGACTGCTGACCGAACTGGCCGGCGTGCACCTGGCCACCGAACACAGCCCCGACCGCTTTACCAGTCATGACCTGCTCCGCGCCTACGCCATCGAACAGGCCCACAGGCACGACAGCGCCCAGGACCGGCACGCCGCCCGGCACCGCCTCCTGGACCACTACCTGCACACCGCGCACCGAGGTCGCATGCTGCTCAACCCGCACCGCCAGCCGATCACTCCCGCGGCACACCAGCCCGGGGTCACCCCGGAACACCCCACCGACCGCGACCACGCCCTGGGCTGGTTCACCATCGAGTACCACGTCCTGCTGGCCGCGACCGAACAAGCCGCCGCGTCCGGGTTCGACAACCACGCCTGGCAGCTCGCCTGGGCCCTGCGAACCTTCTCCAACCGGCAGGGCCTGTGGCAGGAGCAGATCGCCACCGACCACACCGCACAGGCCGCCGCACGCCGGCTGGGTGACCGGTTCGCACAGGCCCGCTCCTGCTTCGGGCTGGCCACCAGCTACCTGCGGTCGGGGCGTCTCGACCAGGCCGACGCCTACTACCGGCAAGCCCTGGACCTCTACACCGAACTCGGCGACCTGGCCGACCGAGCAGAGACCCACTCCGGCCTTGCTGGCACCGCCGCCGACCAGGGCCGGTACGCCGACGCGCTGACACACGCCCAGCAAGCGCTCGACCTGCTCCGCGCCGCGGACGACCGGGGCGAATATGCCAGGGTGCTCAACAATCTTGGCTGGATCCACGCTCTGCTCGGAAACCACCGGCAAGCCCTGGCCTACTGCACAAAGGCCCTGTCCCTGCTCCAAAAACTCGGAAACGGCCCGGCCGAAGCAGCTGTCTGGGACAGTCTCGGCTACGCCCATCGGGGTCTGGCCAACTACGAGCAGTCCATCACCTGCTACCAGCGCGCGATCGAGCTGTACCACAACGTGGGCGACCGCCACAACGAAGCGGACAGTCAAGTCAATCTTGGCGACGCCTACCAAGCCGCCGGCCATTCCGCTGCCGCCCACGCCGCCTGGAAATGCGCCCTGGACGTCCTGGATCAGCTCAACCACCCCGACGCCGGCCGCGTCCGTGTCAAACTCGGCTGCTGAACCACACACGCGCACGTCAAGAGGGTCACACCTCGGTCGCCTCCACCGCGATGACGGCGTCGAGGTGAGCGGGCGGGCAATTGCACGCGTCGTCCTCGGTGTTGCCAGCGGCCACCACGTACGTGATGCCCGCGTCGATGGACTGCTGGACCACCGCGTCGATCGCCGGGTCCCGGGCACCTTGGGAAGCTCACGCTGGCCACCGTCGGGTGCACCGCGTTGGCCGTCACCCAATCGATGGCTCCCGGCCGCCCTTTCTTGGGGCCTGGTGCTCGTTCTGGCAGGACAACTACGCGGTCCCAACGGCGTCCCGTCGTCCGCTGCGGCCCGGGAACGCAAGGCATCGCACGTAGAAGGTGGCCGACCGCGGCGCACTGCGGTTTCGGGGCCGCCGGCCGGGCTGGTACGCTCGCCGGACGGCGACGGTCTATCGCCCAACCCCGTCTCGCTCGCCCCAGCCGAGCCGATCAGGGGCAAAGGGGGAAAGACTCCCGGATCGGTGTGGTCACGACGTATCCAGTCCGGCGCTCGCCGGTCTGCTGCTGGGGAGCGGTCCGACGATCGCCGAGCGAGGATCGAACGTGCCACGTCAGAAGAATCTCAAGCGGCTCGTCCGTGGCCGGATGGCGAAGACCGGCGAGTCATACACCGCCGCGCGGTCCATGGTGGTGGATGCCGCACCGGCCTCCGCAGCCGCATCCGATCCGGAGGCCGTCGCTCTGGCCCGGGCCATGTCCGGGGCGCTGTCGGTGACGGGCCTGGCATTGAGCGCCGAGTTGCTGTTCGGTGTTGCCGGGGGCATCGGCTTCCAGTACCTGGTGTTCGCCTACCCCGAGATCACCACGGTCAGCGTCGAGCAGCGATTCAACGCCCTGTACTTCGAACGGCGCAACGCCGTGCAGACGGCGGGTGCCCGACTCGGGGTCCCGGTGCAGATCCGGCCGACCGAGAACCGGGAACGCTTCGACCGGCAGCTACGCCAGGCGCTGGCCACCGCGGCCGAGGTCGCGGTGACGCTGGAGGACGCCACGCTGCCCCGCCTGGTGGCCGTCGCGTACGCCGGCGGCGACGGGGACGGCGACACCCAGGTCACCGTGCACGGCCTGCCGCGCGGCCGGGTCACGATGGCGTGGGACGAGTTGGTCGACGCGCGGTGGACGCACGGCCGGAAGTACGGCGGGCTGTACGTGTTCGGGCCGCCGACGTCGCCGCCCGACGTCGGCGCGGCGACCCTCGCCGCGATCGGCCGGACCGCCGAATGTCTGCTGGAGCCCAACCGGGGGACGAACTACGACGGCAGCTTCGGGGTACCGGGAATGCGCCGGTTCGCCCGGCTCCTCGTCGACGAGCGCGACCGCGGCGGCTGGCCGCGCCGGTTCACCGACGCGGCGGCGGTTCGCGAGGCGCTCGACGCGGTCGCCCGCGGGCTGAGCGGGTCGACGCGCCGCCGGTACGCGGCGTTCCTCGAGCAGGCCGCCCACCTGGTTGGCCGGCCGGGCCTCGGTGCGCTGGGCGAGGCGTACCGCGGGCTCGATGCACAGTGGAGCGAACTGGCCAGGGTGGCGCGCCGGACCGACGCGACGCCCGCCGACCTGGCCGGATTGTTGCCCGATCTCGCCGAGGCGGAACAGCGCGCGGCGACGGCGTTGCGGGCGGAGGCGGCCCGATGAGTGACGTCGAGGAGATCATCCGTGGGCTGCCCGACCGGTTCCGGCCCGAGGTCGCCGGCCGGACCAAGGCGACGGTACAGCTCGAACTGACCGGCGAGGGCGGCGGCGTGTGGTGGGTGCGCATCGCCGACGGCGCCTGCACCACCGGCACCGGACCGGTCGACCGGCCCGACGTCGTGCTGCGGGCCACCGCCCGGGACTACGTGCGCATCCGCCGCGGCGAACTCGACCCGATCAAGGCCACCATGGCCGGCACCATGACGGTCAGCGGGCGGTACGGGATCGCCGGCAAGTTCGCCACGATGTTCGACCCGGAAGAGCCAGAAGAGTAGAACGCGGCAGATGGTGCGCGCCGGGCCGCGCCTGGTAGCGGCGCGCGCCGCTACCAGGCGAGTCGGCGATCGTGCCGGCCAGGCCCTACATCGCATCCACGACAGCAACCTGTCCAGGTCACCTCAAGATCGCGGATGGTTCACAGATAGCGAGGCGGGATCGGGTTGTCGGGGCGTTCGTCGTCCCACGCCATGGACGTCATCCTCCAGCCATCCGCAGTTCGTAGGAACTGGGTTGAGATGAGGCCACGTGCCTCGAACGCCACCCCACCGCGCACGCCAGCCTTGTCGTACGTGCTCCATCGGTGGGCGACCCCGCCGTGCAACTCGGTAATAGCCGACGCCTCGGTCTCGCAGAACATCTCCATCTCGCCGGACGCGAAGATCGCCTGCCGCGACTCGATGAACTCCTCAACGGACGCGAAATCCGGTGCGTCACCGGTGTTGCGAATCAGCATGCCTCCGTCGACGAACAACGCCCGAATCGCCTCGTACCGCGGACGTTCTCCGCGCTCGAAGGACACCGATCGGAAGAACGCCTCGATCAACTCCGCCAGTTCCCCCTCAACCTCACTCATGACTCCCTTTCTCGTAGTAGGGCCAGGGTTCCGATGGCCTTCTGCAGTCACCTTGACGCTGAGCCTCGGTCTCGATACCCCAGCGACGACGACGCGGACCTGTCACGAAGCGCACCGGAACAGCGCTGTCACCTGTAACCGATGCCGTGTTGGCCACTGCCGTACGGCGATGGCCGACCCCGTCCTCGACCCGCTCCCCACCCAACCCGATCAGGCATTCATCGGCCTGGTGAACGGAAGCAACGTCCAGGCACCGATCGCCGTGCGGTGCTTTGCGCAGACCGGTGTCGTGCCGACGACCGGCCACCCCGTGGCCGGGCAGACGGTCAGCGTCGCCCGCATCGCCACCGACCCATCACCCCCGCCGGTCGATTCGCCGCTACCCCCGGTCGGGTTCACCGGCAGCGCGGGCCGGGCGGTCGCGGTGGGCTTCGGCCCAGCGGGCTGACCAAGCCACCGATCGTTCTCGGTGCCTGCAATCTGTCCGCCCAGATCCCCACAGACATGGTGGTGCCGTGCAACGGCAATCGCCTCGTCGTGTTCAACCCGTTCCCGACCGGTA
>JBBWZQ010000222.1:0-59138 GCA_039649115.1 Micromonosporaceae bacterium
CGGAGCACCACCCAGTCGTGGCCGCCGCCGCGCCGCCGCCGCGTCTCCCACCCCTCGCCCATGTGCCGCGCCGGGCCGGGCAGGATCAACGCGGACGGCGCGGAGTAGAAGTCGTCGCTGCTTTCCACCACCAGGCCGCCGTGCTCCACCGCGGCGAGGTCGCGCGTCAGGCCGGCGAACCGCCCCGGGTCGGCGCGGACCACGCCGGCCACCCGCAGCCGCGCGATGCCGCCGTCAGGATAGGCACACAGGCGCACATGGGTGTACCGGGCGCAGGCGTGCACGGGGAACACGTTGTGCGCGTCGCCGCGCAACGGGCTGGGCGGCACCAGTTCCGCCCAGGCCACCTCGGGCGCCTCCAGTTCGTCCGGCGACGGGTACCCGTCGACAGTGCACGCGTGCACGCTCGCCTGTGCCGGGTAGTTGCCGGTGAACGAGGTGGTGTCCACGTCGACCGAGGTGATGACGCCGGACGCGCCCAGCCGCACCAGCGCCCAGTCGAAGCCGGGCCCGGCACCCCGCCGGCGGCGCGTCTCCCACCCGTCGACGATCTCGCCCTTGTGCCCGTACGTGCCGGGCGGGATGCCCGGCGCGCCGGGGACGATGAGGTTCTCCTTCTCCCCGAAGGACTCGTCGCTGGCCGCCAGCACGCTGCCGCCCAGCAGCCGGGAGGCCAGGTCGACATCCCTCATGCGCATGCGCCTCTTCCTTCTACGTGCGCGACCTACGTGCGCGACCTACGTGCGCGACAGCAGCCGGCCGCGCGGCCGGGCGGGGTCGATCCGCTGGCCGCGCAGCCACGTCTCGCGCACCACTCCGGTCAGGGTGCGCCCCGCGTATGGCGTGAGCGGCACCCGGTGGTGCAGCGCGCGCGGGTCGACGACGAACGACTCGTCCGGCGCCAGCACGCACAGGTCCGCGTCGTACCCCTGTGCGATCCGGCCCTTGCGCCGCAGGCCCGCGAGCGCGGCCGGCCGGGCCGCCATCCAGTCCACCAGCCGCGCGAGCGGCGTGCCCCGCGCCCGGGCCGCCGTCCACATGACGGGGAGGCTCAGCTGCAGGGAGGCGATGCCGCCCAGCGCGCCGGTGAAGTCCGGGCCTTTGTGTCCCGGCCCGCAGGGCGAGTGATCGGACACCACCATCTCCAGCCCGCCGGTGCCGAGGCAGCGCCACAGCAGGTCGGCGTTGCCCTCGTCGCGGATCGGCGGGCACGCCTTGAACGAGGTGTCGCCGTCGGGTACCTGCTCGGCGGTGAGGGTCAGGTAGTGCGGGCAGGTCTCCGCGGAGACCGGCAGGCCCTCGCGCCGCGCGGCGGCGACGAGCCACGCGGACTGGGCGCCGGACAGGTGCACCAGGTGGCTGCGCCCACCGGTGGCCCGGGTGGCCTCGATGACGGCGGCCACCGCCACGGTCTCGACCGCCACGGGGTACCCGCCGAGGAAGTCGCGGTAGACGGGGGTGGCGCCGCGCGGCAGAGCGGCGAGTCCGGCCGGGTCCTCCGCGTGTACCGCGACGAAGCCGCCGAACGCCGCGGTCTGCGCCAGCGCGGCGCGCAGTTGGTCGACGGTGACCGGGGGCAGGTCGGCGAGGCCGGTGTCGACGAGGAAGCACTTGAAGCCGAAGACTCCGGCGCGGTGCAGGTCCCGCAGCGCGCCGAGGTTCTGCGGGGTGACCCCGGCCCAGAACCCGACGTCCACGTGGCAGCGGCCCGCGGCGGCGGCCCGCTTCGCCCGCAGCGACGGCAGGTCGACCGTTGCCGGCTGGCTGTCCAGCGGCATGTCCAGCAGCGTGGTGACGCCACCGGCCGCGGCGGCGCGGGTGCCGGAGGGGAAGCCCTCCCACCGCGTGGCGCCCGGGTCCTGCAGGTGCACGTGGGTGTCCACGAGACCGGGGAGCACCACCGCGTCGTCGCCGACGCGGATCTCCTCGCGAGCCGCGAGCGCCGCGTCCGGCGGGCCGACCACGGCGATGGTCCCGTCCCGCACGCCGATGGCGGCCGGGCGTTCCCGGCCGCCGATCACCGCCCGTGCCGCCCGCAGCACGGTATCCAGCGCCGGGCTCACCGCAGCACGGTCACGGCGGGCCGAAACGCTTGGCCATCTCGGTGGTCAGCGCGGGCCAGACGACCGGGTCGTGCCCGGGCACCAGCCGGTACCCGCGCTGCGCCGCGATGCTCTTCAGCCGCCGGATCGGCTCGACGGTGTCCTCAGGGGACACTCCGATGAACCCGCCGATCGGCAGCTCCTGCTCGATGTTCTCGGACAGGTCCGCCGCGTCGAAGGCGAAGACGAAGCCACCACCCCCGACCGACTCGTCCAGCTCCACGATGAAGCTCTGGTGTCCCGGGGTGTGCCCGGCGGTGAGCACGGCGGTCACCCCGGGTGCGATCTCCGTGTCCCCGTCGGCGAGCCGCCAGTCGATGCGCGGGTCGTCGAAGTCGACCCGGTAGATGGCGTGCCGCTCGGGTTCGGGGTGGTTGGCCATGCCGTACTCGTACTCGGCGCGCTGCGCGTGCGCCGGTACCTTGCCGGCGAACAGCTTGAGCCCGCCGGCGTGGTCCAGGTGCAGGTGGCTGACCGCGACCGCGTGGATGTCGTCGACGTCGATGCCGGCATCGGCCAGCGCCTCCTCGATCGGCTCGCCCGGCCCCGGTAGCACCGCGTGGTACCCGGGCCGGCCGTGGAACCTCGCGGCCAGCGCCGGGTCGCGGATCAGCGCGGTGTTGAAGCCGGTGTCCAGCAGCAGCCAGCCACCGTCCACCTGCAACAGGAGCCCGGGAACGGGCTCGCGCATGCGCTCCGCGTCGTCCGCCCCGTACACCGATATGGATTTGGGTAGTTCCTCCCATCCCAGGGTGAGCGGCACGATCGCCCGCACGCCCACGGCGTCAGCCCACGGACAGCAGGTTGAGGCTCAGCGTGTTGGGTGCGGCCACCACGTGTGCCGCCTCGACGCCCTTCAGCCACGGCTGGGCCACCATGAAGTCGTCCTGGTCCACGAGGTTGTACCAGCAGCCGGTGGCCACCGACGCCACGCCGATCTGGGAGAAGGTGTCGGCGGAGCCGGTGGTCGCCCCCTCCGTGAGCATCCTGGTGATGGTGGGATCGGAGCAGTGCAGGTAGTTCAGCCCGCCGGTGGGGTCGAAGCTGATGTGCGCCCACGTGTACGGCGGCGCCGCGTCCGGCCAGCCCAGGGCCAGCAGCAGCTCCGGTGCGCCCTTGGGGTTGCCGACCCAGCCGAAGATCTGCGAGGTCGGGTAGGACTGCACCTTCACGGTCAGCCCGTACGGGGCGAGCTGCGCCGAGATGAGGTTGGCCACCAGCTGGTTGTCGACCGACTGCGAGTCGTACCCGACGGTGATGGTCTTCTGGTCCGCGGGCAGCGAGGTGACCAGCTTCTGCAGCGCCGACGGATCGTGCGCGACGCTCTGCGTGGCCATGCCCTCCGCCATCATGTGCGCCGGGTACGCCTGGTCCGCCTTCTTGCCACGGCCGAGGTACGCCTGCTGGAAGATCTGGTCGATGTCGATCGCCTTCTCCAGCGCGACCCGGTTCTCCGCCGTCTTCAGGAAGCTGAGGGCCGGGTTGACGTACAGGAAGTTCGACATCATCGTCGGCAGCGAGTACGACCTGAGGCTCTTGTCGTTGAGGTACGAGCGCACCGCCGACTGGGGCAGCTCGTGCAGGATCACGGCCAGCTGCCCCTTGTTCAGCAGCAGCTCGGTCGTTGACATGTCTGTCTCAACAGGAATGTCCACAGTGGTGAAGTACGACTTGGTGCCCCAGTACTTGTCGAAGGCCGCCATCGCGTAGTGCGAGCCCACCTTCGCGTCGGTCAGCGTGAACGGCCCGGTGCCGACGTCGTGCGTCTGCAGGTACGTCTGCCCGAAGTCCTTGCCGGCGTTGGCCTTCAGCAGGGCCGGGTTCATCATCCGCGGCCCGTACGGCGAGGCGAGGTAGTCCAGGAAGAACGGGTTGGGGTTCTTCAGTGTGATCGTGACCTGGTAGTCGCCGGAGGTGGTCACCGATGCCACGTCGGCCACCATGTACGCCGGTCCCTGGTTGACCGACAGGCGCCGGTCGAAGGACGGCTTGACCGCGGCGGCCGTGAACGGCGTTCCGTCGTGGAAGACGACATCCTTGCGCAGCTGGAAGGTGAAGGTCTTGCTGTCCTTGGCCGCCGTCCAGCTCGTCGCCAGCAGCGGCGCCACCTTCGGCTCCGCGGTGCCCGGCGCGTAGTGCAGCAGTCCCTCGTAGAGGTTGGTGGTCAGCAGCAGGCCCTGCCCGGCGTAGTACACGTCCGGGTCCGGCGGCTGGCCCGGGTCGTCCATGAAGCTCAGGTGCAGCACCTTGTCGCCCGGCGCCGGGTTGGGCGTGCTCGTCGTCGTGGACTTGCCGCCACACGCGGCGAGCGCGAGCGTCGCGACGACCGCGGCGGCTGCCTTCGTCATCCTCATACCGGCACAACCTCCCGCATCGCGGCGAACGCTTCGATGATGTCGTCGGTGCTGCGGCAGGCACCGGCCTGCAGGTACTCCATCGCGTCCAGCGACGCCTCGTGGCGGGCCAGCGAGGAGCCGCCGACGCAGTCGCCGACCACGCGCACGTAGAAGTCGCGCTGGTGCGCGTCGGCGAACGTGTAGTGCACGCAGACGTCGGTCAGGCCGCCGATGAGAACCAGCGTCGAGACGCCGAGCCCGCGCAGCAGCAGCTCGAAGTCGGTACCGATGAAGCCCGAGTAGCGCCGCTTCACGATGTGGTACTCGCCCTCGGCCGGGGTGAGCGTCGGCCACAGCTCGGTGGCCTCCTCCCCCTCGACGCAGTGCACACCCTCGGCGCCGTCGAGCTCCCGACCGAAGTCGCAGCCGTCGCGCCGGTGCACCTCCTGGAAGAACACGATCGGCACACCCGCCGCGCGGGCCGCGGCGGCCAGCCGCTCGGCGCGCTCGATGCGCCGCGCGGCACCGTCCATGTGCGCGATGCCCACGATGTCCGCGGGCAGCGTCGAGCCGCGTTGGATGTCGACGACGATGAGCGCCGGTTTCCCGACGAAGAGGGGTTGTCGAGGCAAGACTCTCTCCTAGTGTTCTCGATAGGTGCGGGCGCCACCGGTGCCGGCGGAGCGGGGATCGACGTAGTCGGGTTCGGTCAGGCCGAGGCGCCGCATGGCTGTCCCGGTCAGCGCCTCGGTCACGCAGCGGTGCGCGAACAGCGCGGTGATGTTGTTCGGGCCGTCCAGGGTCGGGGCCACCTCGACGACGTCCATGCCGACCATGCCCACCTCGGCGGCCAGCCGGCGCACCGTGCGCAGCACCTCGGCACTGGTCAGCCCGCCCGGCTCCGGCGAACCGGTACCGGGCGCGTACGCCGGGTCGGCCACGTCGACGTCCACCGAGATGTAGAGGTGGTCCGCGGAGTCCAGCGCCTCGTCCAGCGCGCGCTCCAGCACCGTGTCGAACCCGTCCCGGCGGATCTCGGCCATGAAGTGGGTACGCAGTTCGTGCTCCTCCATCCACTCCAGCACCGGCGCCTCGGGCCAGTACCCGCGCAGTCCTATCTGGACGAAGTTGCGCCCGGGCACCGCGCCGCTCTCGATGAGGTGCCGCATCGGCGTGCCGTGCCCGCCCAGCGAGCCGGGGCTGTCCGGCGCGGTGTCCGCGTGCGCGTCGAAGTGGACGATGCCCACGGTGCCGTACCCGTACGCGTCGGCCACCGCGGTCGCCACCGGCCAGGTGATGCCGTGGTCCCCGCCGAGGATGACCGGGATCGCCCCGCCCGCCAGGATCTCCGCGACGAAGGCCCGGACGCCCTGGAACGTGAGGTCGCTGTTGCCCAGCACGATCGGCGAGTCGCCGTAGTCCACCACGGTCAGTTCCTTGAACGGGTCGACCCGTACGTCCAGGTGCGCCCGCGCCATCGGCCAGCCGCCGAGGTGGTCGCAGGCGCGGATCGCCTTGGGCCCCAACTGGGTACCGCTGCGCGTGCTGGCCGTGCCGTCCCAGGGCACGCCGGCGACGGCCACGTCCACGCCACCCGCCCGCAGGTCTTCGGGAGTGAGGCAGACCGGCAGCTTCATGAAGGTCTGCACACCGGCGTAGGACAGCTCGCCGGGTCGGTTGACGGTGATGGGGCCGGGCTGGCGGGGGGAGACGGGTTCAGACATTGATCCTCGGATCCGCGATGCTCTGGACGATGTCGACGATGGCGTTGATCACGACGTAACCCACACCCAGGACGAGGGTCACGCCGGTGATGGCGGGGAAGTCGGCGACGCCGATGCTCTGCGCCGTGTACTGCCCGATGCCCGGCCAGGCGAAGACCTGCTCGATGACGAGCACGCCGGCGAACATCAGGCCGATCTGCAGGCCGGTCATGGACAGCGCCGGCCCGATCGAGTTGCGCAGCAGGTGCGCGCGCAGCACCGCGCGCTCGGTGAGGCCCTTGGCGCGGGCGGTGCGCACGTAGTCGCTGCTCTGGTTGCTCACCAGGCTGGAACGAAGGACCCGCCCGACCGACACAGCCGGCCCGGCCGCGATCGCGAGCGCGGGCAGGATCAGGTGCCGCAGCGCGTCCAGGCTCACCCCGGGTCGCCCGGCGATCAGCCCGTCGATGGTGAGGAAGCCGGTGGGCCCGGTGGGCGCGTCCACCACATCGGTGCGCCCGGTGGCCGGCAGCCAGCCCAACCGCTTGTAGAACAGGAGGATCGCGGCCAGGGCGAGCAGGAACGCCGGGGTGGACGCGCCGAGGATCAGCACCAGGCGGAACAGCCCGGCGCCGGGCCAGCGCAGCGTGGTGGCGGTCGCCAGCACCACCGCCAGCACGAGGGCGAAGATGAGCGCCACGGTGGCGAGCTCGCCCGTGGCCGGCAGCCGCGCGGCCAGGTCGGAGCCGACCGGCCGGCGGGTCCGGTACGAGGTGCCGAAGTCGCCGTGCAGCAGGCCGGTCGCGTAGTGCCAGAACTGCGCCGGTACCGGCTGGTCCAGGCCCATCGCGTGGCGTTGCTGGGCCACCGCGTCCGCCGACGCCTGCGCGCCCAGCATCGCGTGCACCGGATCGAGCGGCGAGGCCTTCTGCAGGCCGAAGACGATGGCGAGCAGCACGACCATGATGACCACCATGGCGGCCAACCGCTTGCCGATGACGAGCGTCACGTCGGGCCTCTCCTCACCGGTCGCCGAGCAGGTTGCGGACCCCGTCGCCGGCGAGGTTGCCGATCAGGGCCATGAGCATGACGGCCAGCCCCGGCATCACCGGGATCCACCAGTCCTGCAGGAGGAAGGACAGCGTGCGCGCGGTGTCGGCGCCCAGCTCCGGCGTGGGCTGCGGCTGGCCGAGGCCGAGGAACGACAGGCCGGCCAGCGTCAGCACCAGGTTGCCCACGTCCAGGCTCGCGGTGACGATGACGGCGGGTACCGCGCCGGGCAGCAGGTGGCGCAGGGCGATCCGCAGCCAGCCCGCACCCGCCAGCCGGGCCGCCTCCACGTGCGGCCGGGCGGCGAGCGTGCGGATCTCGCCGCGCACGATCCGCGCGTAGAAGGGCCACCAGACGATCGCGACCGCGAGCAGGGTGTGCACGAACCCCGGCCCGAGCGTGGCCACCACGGCGATGGCCAGCAGCGGCGCGGGCAACGCGAGGAACGTGTCGGTCAGACGCATCAGCATGTTGTCCACGAAGCCGCCGAACGCGCCGGCGACCAGGCCGATCAGCCCGCCGATGAGCACGCCGGACGCGATGACGACGAGGGCGGCGAACCAGCTGGAGCGCCACCCGTACAGCACGCGGCTGAGGATGTCGCGGCCGATGCTGTCCGTGCCCAGCAGGAACCCCTGCTGCCCCGGGCCGAGCTGTGGCTGCCCGGCCGGCGTGAGTGGGTCGTGTGTGGACAGTACCGGAGCCAGCAGCGCCACCAGGGTGGCGAGCGCGAGCAGCGAGGCCGCGGCGATGTTCAGCGTCCGGCCCGTGCTGCCCGGCAGGATACGGGTACGGATGCCGGCCCACCGTTCGAACGCCTCAGCTGCTGCCATGCTCGTTCACCTCCGGGTGGATGCAGGCGGCCAGCGAACGACCGGCGTGGCCGGCCAGCCGGGGCACCAGATCGGGGTCGGCACAGATCGGCATCGCGATCGGGCAGCGCGGGTGGAACGCGCAGCCGGGCGGCGGGTCCAGCGGGCTGGCCGGCTCGCCCGCCAGCGTGGCCGGTTCGACGCCGAAGTCGGGCACCGCGCCGATGAGCGCCCTGGTGTACGGGTGCCGCGGCTGGTGCACCAGATCGTGCGCGGTACCCAGCTCCACGATGCGGCCCAGGTACATCACCGCGATGCGGTCCGCCACGATCCGCGCCACGGCCAGGTCGTGCGTCACGAACAGCACGGCCATGCGCAGCTCCTTGCGCAGCGCGCCGATCAGGTTGATGACCGACGCGGCCAGCGAGACGTCCAGCGCGCTGGTCGGCTCGTCGCACAGCAGCACCTCGGGCGGGATGACGGTGGCCCGGGCCAGCGCGACCCGCTGGCGCTGCCCGCCGGAGAGCTGGCCGGCACGGGCACCGGCGACCTGCTCGGGCAGCCCGACCTTGGCCAGCGCCGCCAGCACCCGCCCGGCCCGCGCCGAACGGCTCAACCCCTGGCCCCGCAGCCGTTCCCCGACCAGTTCGCCGACGGTCATCCACGGCGTCAGCGAGGCCCCCGCGTCCTGGAACACCATCTGCGGCCCGGCCAGCTTGTCCGCGCCGAAGGTGAGCTCCCCCTTGTCCGCCGGCCCGAGACCCGCGATCGCGCGCAGCAGCGTGGACTTGCCCGAGCCGCTCTCCCCCACGATCGCGACCGCCTCGCCCTCGGCCACGGTCAGGTCGACGTCGCGCAGCGCGGCGAGGCGCTGGCTGCCGAACACACCCTTGCGTACCCGGAACGTCTTGCCCACCCCGCGCACCGTCACGGCCGCGGGCCCCACCGCGACCGCGCCGGCGACGGCGGCCTGGGCCGGCTCCCCGATTTCCGCGTACCGCGCGCGCACCTGCGCGATCGGCACCAGGCACGCGCTGCGGTGCCCCGGTGCCACCTCCTCCGCCTCCGGCGGGCTGACCGAACAGTCAGGCGTCACCGCGGCGCACCGCGGCGCGAACGGGCAGCCGGGCGGCGGCTCGGCCGGATCAGGTACCTCGCCGGGGAGTGTCGCGAGTGGACGATCGCGCTCGGAGCGCAGCGACAGCCGCAGCCGCATCAGCCCCAGGCTGTACGGGTGCGCCGCGTCGCGCAGCACGGTGCCGGTCGGGCCGAGTTCGGCCAGGCGGCCGCCGTACATCACGGCGATCCGGTCGGCCACCTGTGCCGCCACCGCGAGGTCGTGGGTGATGAGCAGGAAGCTGCAGCCGGTCTCGTCGCGCAGCGAGCGCAGCAGCGTGAGGATCTGCGCCTGGATCGTGACGTCCAGGGCGGTGGTCGGCTCGTCGGCGACCACGAGCGAGGGCCGGCCGGCCACGGCCATGGCGATCATCACGCGCTGGCGCAGCCCGCCGGACAGTTCGTGCGGGAAGCTGCGCATCCGCCGCCCCGCGTCGGGGATCCCCACCGCGCACAGCAGCCGCTGCGCCTCGGCGTCCGAGCCGGCCGCCTCGGCGACCTGCCGCCCGACCCGCATCGTCGGGTTGAGCGACGTCATCGGATCCTGGAACACCGCGCCGAGCCGGTCCCGCCGCACCTTCCGGCGCACCTCGGCCGGCGAGCGCAGCATGTCCTCGCCGCAGACCGCGACCCGACCGGCGGTCTGCGCGTCGGGCGGGAGCAGGCCGAGCAGCGACATGCCCAGCACGCTCTTGCCCGAGCCGGACTCGCCGACCAGGCCGAGGATCTCGCCGGGCCGGATGTCGAGGCTGACCCCGCGCACGGCCTGGATCCGCCGGCCGCGCCGGCGGAACGTCACGGCGAGCCGGTCCAGCAGGGCGACGCCGCCGGTCGCCTCCGTGGCGCTCGCCGCCGCGGGCGCGAGGGTGGTCGACGGGGGAGAGGTGCCGTGGGACACGCCGCCTCCTAAGGGGTCGGGCGGGCTGAGGGCTGGGCGGAGGGCTGGGCTGGGCGGTTCGCCCATTGCTGGGATGCGGCGGTCACCGTCTGTAGTCCACCGGGCGGCTCCAGAAATACAGCGACCCGGCCAGGTACAGCCAAGTCTCGGCTGACCTCCCGGGCTTTTTTCCCGCCGTGGAACGACCGCCTCAGCAGCCGCCTCGCCTCTCGGACCAGTCTCGGCGCAGGCCCTTGCGGGCTTGCGCCGACGGAACCCTAGGCGCGCCTCACCGTGTGAGTCGTAGAGAATTGAATGGCCGTCACGTCACCGGCCGTGGTCGCGCCTGTTTCGACCCCGTGAATTCACGATCGCGCAGGCCGGCGCGTCACCGCCCCTTGCGCATGCGGTAGGTCTGCGCGGCGGCCTCGATGCGGCGCCGGTTGCGCGTGCCGGGCCCGATCGCCCGGCGGGCGCGGCCGTAGAGGTACACGCCGCCGCCCACCACAAGCGCGCCGACGACCAGATAGAGCACCAGGCTGAGCAGCGCGTGGAACACCCACAGCGCCAACGCCCCCACCAGCACGAGGCCGGCGATCGGCAGGAGCAGCCACGCGACAAGCCGAGCGGTGTTCATCGGTCCCCCTCATGTCCGGCAGCCGCAGCGGCGCCGTCCGCAGTCAACGGTGCCACACCGAGGCCATCGAGTACCACCGTCAGCAGCCGTTGCGCGTCTTGTGGCACACGCTCGGTGGCGATGGCGACGCCGTGACCCAGCCGCAGCAGGTCGGCCGCCTCGACGTCGCCGCGCACCGCGCCGGTCGTCCGGGCCGCGGCCAGCAGCGCGCCACTCGCGTCCCACAGGCGCTGCCGGCACCACGCGAACAGCTCGGAGTCGTGCCCGACCGCGGCGACCAGCGCGTTGCCCAGGCCCCGCTTGTGCTGCACGTGGACGACCTGGGCCCGCATCCAGTCGGCCAGCGCGTCGGCGGGCGGGGACGTCTCCAGCAGCCGGTACGCGAGGGCGCACAGCTCCTCCACGTCGCCGCGGTAGACCGCCTCGATCAGCGCGTCCCGCGTCGGGAAGTGCCGGTACAGCGTGCCGGCGCCGACTCCGGCCCGGCGCGCGATGTCGTCCAGCGGCGCGTCCACGCCGTGCTCGGTGAACGCGGCGCGGGCGGCGTCGAGCAGCCGCTCGTAGTTGCGCCGCGCGTCGGCCCGCACCGGTCCCCCTTTAAACGGAGACTTTCTCCGGATACTCTTGCGCAACCGGAGAGTCTCTCCGTACTGTATCCCGGGTAGCCAATCGGAGACTCTCTCCGCTTATCCGGAGGTACCGTGACCGAGCTCCTGTCCCGCGGGAAGAGCATGTCCCGGGCCGCCCAGCCCCGCCTGGGCCTGGTCCTGGCCATCGTGGTGACCTGCCAGATGATGCTGATCCTGGACACCACCGTCATGAACGTCGCGCTCCCCGCCATCCAGGCGGACCTGCACTTCTCCCGCACCGGCCTGTCGTGGGTCCTCAACGCGTACGCGCTGGCCTTCGGCGGGCTGCTGCTCACCGGCGGGCGGGCCGGCGACATCCTCGGCCGCCGGCGCGTGTTCGTCGGTGGCGTCCTGCTGTTCACCCTCGCCTCGCTGTGCGGCGGGCTGGCCACCTCGTCCGGCCAGTTGCTCGGCGCACGCGTGGCGCAGGGGGTCGGTGCCGCCTTCGCCGGTCCGAACGGGCTCGCGCTGCTCGCCACCACGTTCACCGAGCCGCGGGCCCGCATCCGCGCGCTGGCCATCTTCTCGGCGGTCAGCAGCGGCGGGCTCGCGCTCGGGCTGATCGTGGGCGGCGCGCTGACCGAGTGGGGAACCTGGCGCTGGGTGCTGTTCATCAACGTGCCCTTCGGGGTGACCGTCGCGCTGCTCACTCCCTGGGCGAGCACAGCCGGAGCCGGTTTTTGGCGGAGGCGAGCACGCCCAACGCCGCAGGGAGCGGGCACAGCCGGAGCCGGGTTTTGGCGGAGGCGAGCACGCCCCACGCCGCAGGGAGCGAGCACAGCCGGAGCCGGTTTCTGGCGGAGGCGAGCACGTCCCACGCTTCGGGGCGTCGTCGCGTCGCCGCCGCGGCACGGCGGGACGCTGGACGTGCCGGGCGGGGCCACCGCCACGGCCGGCTTCGCCGGGCTGGTCTACGCGCTCATCCGCGCCGCCGACCGGGGCTGGGGCGACCCACTGACGCTCGGTACCTTCGCCGCGTCCGGGATCCTGCTCGCCGCGTTCGTCGCGATCGAGGCGGGCACCGCGCAGCCACTCGTACCGCTGCGGCTGTTCGCCGACCGCAACCGCGCCAGCGGGTACCTGATCATGTTCCTCGTCCCCGCGGCGATGCTCGCCATGTTCTTCTTCCTCACCCAGTTCCTGCAGGACGTGCTCGGCTTCGGCCCGCTGCGCACGGGGTGCGCGTTCCTGCCCCTGGCCGTGGCGCTGTTCGGCGTCACGCGCCTGATTCCCCGGCTGCTGCCCCGCTTCGGCCCGCGCCGCCTCGTGACCGGCGGCATGCTGCTGCTGTCCGCGGGCCTGATCTGGCTCAGCCAGCTCTCCGCGCACAGCGGCTACGCGGCGGCCGTGCTCGGCCCGATGGTGCTGTTCGGGCTCGGCGCCGGGCTCGGCGCGTCCCCGCTCAACGCGGTCATCATGGCCGCGGTCGGGCCGCGCGACTCCGGTGCCGCGTCCGGCGCCCTGCAGACCGCCCAGCAGGTGGGTTCCGGGCTGGGCCTGGCCATCCTGGTCGCCGTCGCGGGTGCCGCGTCCCGGCGCGCAGCCGGCCACCCCCGACCCGGCCTGAGCGCGGTCGAGCAGGCGCGGCAGGTGCTCACCCACGGCAGCGCGGTCGCGTTCGGCGTCGCCACGATCTTCACGGCGGTCGCGATCCTGGTCGGCCTCACCCTGCGCCGCCCGGCGCCACCCGCGGCAACGCCCACCCAGGACTGACCGCCCAGGACTGACCGCCCAGGACCGACCCGCCCGGTCAGCCGCCCAGCAGGCGGCCGATGGTGTGGAAGATGTCGCTGTAGAACGTGCCGCTGATGTGCCGGAACAGGCCGAACGGCCGATCCGGGCTGCCGAAGAACGGCCGCAGGGTCCAGGCCAGCTGGGTGCCCACGAAGCCGAACAGCAGGATCCAGATGTACAGCAGGGACATGCTGGTCGACTGCGGGCTGCGCGCGGGCAATGCCACCGGCACCGCCTCCGCCGTGCGGACCGGGGCCGCCACCGTGGCGACGGCGCCGTTGCCCACGGACACCGGCTGGTCCTCGGCTGCGGGCACGGCGACAGCGGCGAGCGGGGCGACAGCGGCGAGCGGGGCGATCGGCACGGCGGCGACCAGCGCGGCCATCTGCTGCCGCTCCCCGTGCTCGTTGAGCGCGCGCATGCCGACGGTCAGGAAGCGCAGGCCGACGATCGCGGTGAGGACCAGGATGCTGACGTTGAGCAGCTTGAAGAACGAGTAGCTCTGCGCGGTGATCAGGAAGAACAGGCTGATCGGCGCGAACGCCAGGGTGAGCACCGAGGTCACGGTGATCGAGACCATGATGAGCGACACCGCCTGGGCCATCGACAGCCGGGCGCCGAAGACCAGATTGAACAGGTACAGCGTGGGCAGGCAGATGGCGAGTGTCGCCAGGAACAGCAGGGGCAGCTTGACCATTGAGGACAGTGCCTGCCAGAAGCTGTGCGAGGCGCCGAGGACCAGGCCGTAGCAGGCGAGGCTGATGGCCGAGCTGGCGAGCATCTGCACCGTGAGGCCCTTGAGGTCGCGCTCCTCGTTGATCTGGCGCCAGATGCTGTCGCGGTCGCGCAGGATCCGCTCGATGATGAGCAGACCTTGACTGGGAGAATGGGCCATGGCCGGGAGGGTACTCCGCACCGTCAAGCCGGCCAATACGCTGAACCGGGGAGGCGGGATGTCACCGGAGTACGGCATGCGGGCCTCGGACGCCGATCGCGAGCGGATCGTGGCCGCGCTGGAGCGGCACACCGCGGCCGGCCGGCTGAGCCTGGAGGAGTTCGCCGAGCGGGTCGACCGGGCGCTGGCCTGCCGTACCCATGCCGACCTCGCGGCGGTGGTGCGCGACCTGCCCGCCGAGTCCACCGAGTCCATCAGGTCCACTGTGGACCACACGGCCGGCGCCCGGCAGCTGGCCCTGGCGTTCGCCCTCGCGCTGCTCGCGCTGCTCGTCATCGGGGTCGCGGTGGTCGCGTTCCGGTGAGCGGATTCTGGCTGGGAAATGAGCGCGGAATGGTCTCGAAGGTGGCTATTGCCCGGCCGTACGGTTCCTGTGCCTGAAGAAAACGGGGCCACCGGGTTCCCGGCCAGCACAGAGATCAACGGAGACATCATGAACCGCATCGGTCGCTTCGCCGTCCTGACCGCCGCCGTCGCCGGTATCGGCGCGCTCGCCCTGCCGGCCGCCGCTCAGGCGGACACCTACGTCGGCCAGTTCCTCGGGCCCAACCAGTCGACCTGCGCCTCGCAGTACGCGTCGTACCAGGTACGGACGGAGGGCACCGCCTCCAACAAGGGCGCGAAGTTCCGGGTGTACAAGGACGGCGCCCAGATCGCCGCCTCGCCCACCGACACTTCCGGCGGGTACGCCGCCGAGTTCCGCAGCGCGTGGGGCAACTTCCCCGGGCCCGGGTACTACACGATCTGCGCGCTCAACAAGCAGACCAGCAACTCCTTCGCCACCGTACGGGTGCGTTCCGACGTGGAGATCTGACCCGCTTCCCCGCCCGCCCGGCACCCGGATCGCTGTCCGGGTGCCGGGGTGTCCGTGCGATGCTGTGCGGGTGGTGGAGATCGGCGCCCGGCGCCGCGTCAGTCAACGGATGCGGCGCCGGTTGGGGGAACTGATCCGCTTCGCCGTCGTCGGGCTGGCGTCCTTCGCCCTCGACGTGGGCGGGCTCGTGGCACTGCGTACCGCCACGCCGCTGCCGCTGGCCGTGGACGTGGCGGCCGCGTTCGCCGCCGCGAGCCTGTTCAACTTCGTGCTGAGCCGGCAGTGGGTCTTCCCGGACGCGGCGCGCGCCGGCCGGCCGCACGCCGACCTCGCCCGTTACGTGGTCCTGGTGGCAGCCGGCCTGCTGCTCACGACGGTCACCGTGCCGGTGCTGGCCGTGCTGGGCCTGGACTACCGGCTGGCCAAGCTGGCCGCGTCGGGCCTGGTCGCGCTGCTCAACTTCCTGCTGATGCCCCGCTGGGTCTTCCGTTGACGGCACCCGGCCCGGCCCCCCCGCGGACGCCGACGCCGGCGAGCGCGGGCAACCGGTCCGTACGGTTGCGGTACATCTGCGCCTCACTGTCCGGCCGCCAGTTGGCCACGGTCACCAGCCCGGGCTCGACCAGATCGAAGCCCTGCAGCAGCGCGGTGACCTCGTCGGCGGTACGGAGGATCAGCGGGGTGTGCGTGCGGTCGTACGTCTGGCGGGCCTGCCGTACCGCCACCGTGGTGTCGGGCGGCCAGCTCGCGTGCGAGACGACGACGTGGCTGCCGGGGACGAGGGCGTCGTGCAGCTGGGTGAGGATGCCGGCCGGGGACGCCTCGTCCGGGATGAAGTGCAGCACGGCCACCAGCAGCACCGCGACCGGTTGGCTGAAGTCGATCAGCCCCCGCACCTGCGGGTCGTGCAGGATCGACAGCGGTTCGCGCAGGTCGCCCTCGATCACCGCGCAGCGCGGGTTGCCGTCGAGGATGTGCTGGCTGTGCATCACGGCGACCGGATCGATGTCGACGTACGCGACGCGGCTGTCCGGCGCGTGCCGGTGGACGATCTCGTGGACGTTGCCGACGGTGGGGATGCCGGAGCCGATGTCGAGGAACTGCCGCAGGCCCCGGTCGATCAGGTAGCGCACCGCGCGGGCCATGAAGTGCCGGTTGGCGGCCGCCGCCTGCGCCGCCTCCGGCGCCAGCCGGAGCATCTGCCGGGCCACGTCGCGGTCGACCTCGAAGTTGTGCGACCCGCCGAGCAGGTAGTCGTAGACCCGGGAAGCGCTGGGCTTGTAGAGATCGAACTCCGCCGAGCCGACAGATCTTTCCATCGTTCCCCTTCCGGTGCGCAGGCTCGGACGGCGGTGCGAGCCAGCCTACCCCGAGGGTAAGGCACCGTAGGGTGCGCTCGCCTCACCTGTTCCGATGGGATGCCACCTGCTAGAGGACGACCCTGCCGGCCACCTTCCGGGCCCTGGTCACCGACGGCATGCGTGAGTAGAACATCCAGCTGTCCGCCTGGCACCGGCGGCAGGTGCGCACCGCGCCGACGACGATACGCACGCCGTCTTCGCGTATGGACGTCATCGTGTGCCGCTCGGCGAGGCGGTGGCCGCAGCGCCGGCACCGGTCGAGGTCGACGGTGACGGTGGTGTGCGAGATCCGGTGTTCCGCGTAACGGACCACGGCGTACGCCTTGCCGCCGACCTTGAGCTTGGGGTTGCGGGGGGCACCGGCGAACGGGCCCAGTTCGGCGTGGGAGACGGCGTCGGCGAGGCGGCCGAAGCGCTGGAACCGGCGGCGCAGCCGGTCGAAGTTGGCGGAGCTGTGTGCGGACAGCCACTCGTCGTCGGCCTCGACGCGCCACTGGTCAGGCATGGGCCTTCTCACCTCTCCGCGGGCGTGGGCGCCGGCAGGCGCACCTGACGGGCGGCCAGCACGACGAGCGGCAGCCCCACGGCCAGCACCGCGACCGCCTCGGCACCTCCGAGCGCGAGCAACGGGAGGTGCTGGAAGGGGGCGGCGAACAGCGCGTAGTCCAGCAGCGACATGACGCGCGCGACGAACACGACCACCGCGAGGAAGGCGAGTGCCACCGCCCGGCGCGGATCGCGCCGGGTGCGCCGCGACGCCAGGTGGATGCCGGCGGCGACGACCAGGACGACGCTGGTCAGACCGGGCCAGTCCACCAGCCCGGTCCGGTCCCTGGCCAGGACGGAGAGATACCCGACGCCCCACACGAGGAGCGCGCCGGCGGCGAATGCGAGCAGCCACGGACGGCGGCGCGGTACCGGCGTGTCCCGGTGGAACGCCGCCATGCCCAGCACAACGGCGGGGTTGAGCAGCAGGAAGAACCAGTTGGTGAGGAGGTACGGGCTGGCACCGGAGAGGAGGTCAGCGGTGTTGGCGAGCAGCCGGGCCGCCTCGGGCAGCACGGCGAGCGCCGCCACCACCTGGGCGGCCCGCCAGTACCCGAGCAGCAGCGCGACGTATGCGGCGATCCAGCCGACTCCGGCCGGTACCGACAGTTGTTGCCACAGGCCCGGCGGCGCCTGGACCAGCTCGGCAGGCAGACCCGGCAGCCATGGCACCCGGCCGGCCACCCACAACTGCGACACGAAGCGGGCCAGGGCGTCGGCCGCGTTGGCCAGCACGGCGATCAGCACGACCAGCCGGATGGTCCCGCCCACCAGCAAGCCGGACGGCGGGGCACCCGGGCCGCCCAGCCGCGCGCGCAGGCCGGGGACGCGCAGCCGCACCGCGAGCGCGAGCACGCTGGCGACCTCGGTCCAGCCCGGCCGGCCGTAGTCGGCCGCGAAGTCGGCGGCCTCGGGATCGTCGGTGTGCACGCTGGCCAGGAAGGTGGCGACCATGTCCTCCTCCCACGCCGCGCGGTAGGCGGCGGGCAGCACCCGTAGCACGGCGCGGTAGCGGCGTTCCAGCTGGCTGACGGGCGCCCGGTCGCTCATCGCGCACCCGCCGGCCTGGCCGCGCCGGCCGGCCTGCTCGCACCGGCCGGACGCCAGGAGCGCAGCCGCTCGGCCGCGACGCGCGCGTTGGCCGCCTGGCGCCGCGCGTCGGCCGCCAGGGACTGGCCGCCCGCGTCGGTGAGCCGGTAGTAGCGCCGCAGCCGGCCCTGCGCGATCTCCTCCCGGTCGGGCTCGACCAGCCCCTCGGCGACCAGCCGGTCGAGCACCCCGTAGAGGGTGCCGACCTTCAGCCGTACCCGGCCCTCGGACAGGCGGTCGACCTCGCCCACGATGCCGTATCCGTGGCGCGGCGCGTCGACGAGCGCGGCGAGGATGAAGAAGGCCGGTTCGGTCACCGCCCGGTCCGTCATGGCTCTAATGTATCGGCACCCAGGATATGCTGTCTACCGAGAACGCGGCGCCGGTGGCGGTTGCTGCTCGGGGCAGTGCACGCGCAGCGCCGGATGCCCGAAGGCCGCGTCGACCAGCGCGCAGTGGTGCGGGTCGGGCTGGCCCGCGTGCGCGTACGGCTGGAAGAAGCGGCACGTCAGGCACATGCGCGCGACCGGCAGCCGGCCCCGCCGCTGCAGCGTCGATATCCGCTCCACCACCAACTCCAGCAGGCGTTCCTGCTCGCTGTCCGGCGCCCCGGCGAGGCTGCCCAGCAACTGCCCGGCCCAGTTGAGCAGCGGCGGCGGCAGCGACCGGCCGCGGTCGGTCAACGCCACGGACATCTGGTCCAGCCCGTAGGAGGGCGCCGGGTCCATCGTCAGCAGGCCGTCCTCCCGCAACCGGCCGAGCGTCGAGACCACCAGGGCCGTGCTCATCGCCAGGCGCGACGCGAGTTCCTCCACGGAACACGGCCCGCCCAGCCGGGTGAGAACGAGCAGCACCTGCTGCTCGGTCAGGGTGTGCGGCTGCCCGGACGCGTGCCCGGCGGTAGCCGCGTCCAACGCCGCGGCCAGGCGGAGCAGGCCCACGGCGAGGCGGCCGGCGAGCTCATCTGTTCGTACCACTGAATTCGTCATCGTTCCCCTGGCACCGTCAGGCCGACAGCATCGGCAATCCTGAACACACGTGCCGGTTCCCCGCGAAGAGGTTATCGCCAGAGAGGAACGTCCCGGGCCGCGCCGCTGGTCAACTTTCTGACATCTGAGCCGGGTCAGGAGCGAGCCGGCCCAGCACGACCTCGTCGAGGAAGGCGCCGGTCACCCACGCCGCGCCCCGCAGGGTGCCCTCCAGCACGAAACCGGCCTGGGTCGCCGCCTTGATCATCGCAGCGTTGTCGGCGAGGGTGTCCACCTGCAGCCGGTGCAGGCCGCGCACGGCGAACCCGTAGTGGCACAGCACCCGCACGACGTCGGTGCCGAAGCCGCGGCCGCGGAACGCCGGGCGCAGCGAGATCCCGAGGTGCGCGGCGCGGTTGTGCAGGTCGATGCCCCACAGGATGGCCTCGCCAGCCAGCTCGTCGCCAGCCAGCTCGTCGCCGGCCAGCTCGACCACGGAGAAGGCGGCGAGGTCGTCCCGGGACTCGCCGACCGCGAAGGGCGAGTTGGCGGAACCCGGTGGCAGCGGGCGCCACGGCCGGCCATCGGCACGCGACCGCATCGCCACGTCGTTGTACAGCTCGTCGAGCAGGATCGGCACGTCCTCTTCCCGGCGGGCGCGCAGCCCGACCTTCTCACCACGCAACATTCCCGGTTCCTACCACACCGTTAGCATTGCTGCGTGCTTGTTGAACTGCCCGGGGGACGGACGCTCGAGGTGGCCGTCGACGGACCGGGGTCAGGACTGCCGCTCGTCGTCCACCACGGCACACCCGGTGCCGCCGTACCGTTCCCGCCGATGGTGGACGCGGCGGCGCGGCACGGACTGCGCACGGTGCACTGCTCGCGGCCCGGGTACGGCGCCTCCACCGCCTGCCCCGGCCGCACCGTCGCGGACGCGGCGGCGGACACCGCCGCGGTGCTGGACGCGCTGGGCGCCGACCGGTTCGTGACGCTCGGCTACTCCGGCGGCGGGCCGCACGCGCTGGCCTGTGCGACGCTGCTGCCGGAGCGCTGCCTGGCCACCGCGTCCGTCGCCGGGGTCGCGCCGTTCCGCGCCGCCGGGCTGGACTGGGCGGCCGGCATGGGCGCGGAGAACATCGAGGAGTTCGCGGCGGCCAGCGCCGGTGCCGAGGTGCTGCGGGGGTACCTGCTCGCGCAGCTGCCCGCGCTCGCCGCCATCCAGGGCCCGGGGCTGGTCGAGGCGCTCGGCGACCTTCTGTCCCCTGTGGACAGAGGGCAGCTGGCGAGCGGCTTCGCCGACTTCCTCGCCGAGTCGTTCCGGCACGCGGTGTCCGGGGGCATCGACGGATGGCGCGACGACGACCTCGCGTTCATCCGTGACTGGGGGTTCCCGCTGTCCGGCGCGCGGCAGGTCGCGATCTGGCAGGGCGGCCAGGACCGGATGGTGCCCTTCGCGCACGGCGAATGGCTGGCCGCCCGGGTACCCGACGCGGCCGCCCGGCTGCGCCCGGAGGCAGGGCACCTGTCGCTGCTCGTCGGCGCGATCGACGAGATCATCGACGACCTCGCCTCCCGGGCCCGACGGTGAACCCGGTCGTACCCGGCTTCCACCCGGATCCGAGTGTGTGCCGCGTCGGCGACGACTACTTCCTGGCCTGCTCCAGCTTCGAGTACTTCCCCGGGGTACCCGTCTTCCGCAGCGGGGACCTGCGTGACTGGGTGCAGATCGGCAACGCCCTGGACCGGACCGACCAGTTGCGCCTGGCCGCCGCGCCGTCCTCGGGTGGCATCTTCGCCCCGACCCTGCGCCACCACGACGGGCGCTTCTGGCTGGTCACCACGAACCTGTGGGACGGCGGGCACCTGCTGGTCACCGCGCACGACCCGGCCGGGCCGTGGTCGGTGCCGGTGCGCCTGCCCGAACTGCCCGGCATCGACCCGGACCTGGCCTGGGACGAGGACGGCCGGTGCCTGCTGACGTACTCGGTCTTCCCGGTCGACGGCGGGCAGGGCGCCATCCAGCAGGTGCCCATCGACCCGGGTACCGGCCGGCTGCTGGGTACCCCGCGCGCGCTGTGGTCCGGTACCGGGCTGGCGTACCCCGAGGCTCCGCACGTGTACCAGGTGGACGGTCGGTGGTACCTGCTGATCGCCGAGGGCGGTACCGAGCGCGGGCACGCCGTGTCGGTCGCGCGCGGGCCGTCCGCGAGCGGCCCGTTCGAGGGCCACCCGGGCAACCCGGTGCTCAGCAACCGCAGCACGACGGCGCCGGTGCAGAACACCGGGCACGGCGACCTGGTGCAGGCGGCCGACGGCACGTGGTGGCTGGTACTGCTCGGGGTGCGGCCGCGCGGCGGTACCCCGGGGTTCCACGTGCTGGGTCGCGAGACGTTCCTGACCCGCGTGCACTGGGTCGACGGCTGGCCGGTACCGGAGCCGGTCACGCTCGCGGCCGCGGCGGCCGGGCCGGTCTCGCGGCGCGACGACTTCACCGGTGACGCGCTCGCCCCGGGCTGGCTGGCGGTGCGCCAACCGCCCCAGGCGATCAGCTCACTGCGCGAGCGGCCCGGCTGGCTCGCGCTGCACGACACCGGGCACGGCATGGACGACCCGCTGCCCGCGTTCGTCGGCCAGCGCCAGCAGCACCACCGGTGCCGGGTGCGCGCGCTGGTCGACCCCGGGGACGGGCGCGGCGGGCTGACGGTACGCCTGGACGAGCGCCACCACTTCGACATCGAGGCCAGCCCCGGCCGGATCCTCTGCACCGCCCGGATCGGGCCGCTGATCCAGGAGGTGGGGGTCGCGACCATCCCGCCCGGCCCGGTCGTGCTGCGCATCGACATCGAGCCCGACGGCAACGGCATGGGCAGTCTCGCCGCGCCGCCCGACCGGGTCCGCCTCGGCTACGAGCAGGACGGGCGGCCGACCACGCTGGCCGAACTGGACGGCCGGTACCTGTCGACCGAGGTGGCCGGGGGCTTCACCGGCCGGGTCATCGGCATCTACGCGCAGCGCGGCACGGTGGCCGCGGACTGGTTCGAGTACGCCGGTATTCCCTGAGTGTATTCATCCAGTGTATAGTGACGCCATGAGCGTCCCCAGCACGCTGCTCGGCCTGCTCGAACCCGAGCCCAGCCACGGCTACGAGCTCAAGCGGGAGTACGACACGCTGTTCGCCCACGCCAAGCCGCTGCCGTTCGGCCAGGTCTACTCGACGCTGGGCCGGCTGGAGCGGGACGGGCACGTGGCGGTCGAGGGGGCGAGCCCGGGCGCCGGCCCGGACCGCAAGCGCTACGCCATCACCGGGTCCGGCGTGTCGCAGCTGGAGCACTGGCTGGCGCAGGCCGAACAGCCCGAACCACACCTGCAGGCCACCCTGTTCGCCAAGGTGGTGCTCGCGCTGCTGTCCGGCCGCCCGGCCGCCACCTACCTGGACACCCAGCGCGCCGCGCACCTGGAGCGGATGCGCGAGCTGACCGCGATGCGCCGCGCCGGGCCGCTGCGCCAGTCCCTGCTCGCCGACTACGGCCTGTTCCATCTCGAAGCCGACCTGCGCTGGATCGACCTGACCGCGGCCCGGCTCGACCAGCTGGCAAAGGAGATCTCCCGATGACCATGCCTCTCCTCCGCGCCCGTGCGGTGGCCAAGTCGTTCGGGGCCACCCCGGCGCTGCGCGGCGCCGACCTCGACGTGGCCGCCGGCGAGGTACTCGCCGTCATGGGTCCCAGCGGCTCGGGCAAGTCCACGCTGCTGCACTGCCTGGCCGGCATCCTGCGGCCCGACCAGGGCGAGATGTGGTACGAAGACCGGCGGCTGGACCAGCTCTCCGAACGGGAGCGCAGCCAGCTGCGCCGCGACGAGTTCGGCTTCGTGTTCCAGTTCGGCCAGCTGGTGCCGGAGCTGCCGGTCGCGGAGAACGTGATGCTGCCGCTGCTGCTCGGCGGGCGGCACCGCCGGGAGGCGCGCGCGGCGGCCGCGGCGCTGCTGGACCGGCTGGACCTGGCCGGGTTGGAGCGGCGCCGCCCGGGTGAGCTGTCCGGCGGCCAGGCGCAGCGGGTCGCGGTGGCCCGGGCCCTGGTGGGCCGGCCGCGGGTCATCTTCGCCGACGAACCCACCGGCTCGCTGGACTCGCTGTCCGGCGAGAAGGTGATGGACCTGCTCGTCGACTCGGCCCGGGAGCAGGGCGCGACGGTCCTGCTGGTCACCCACGAGGCGCGGGTCGCGGCCTACGCCGACCGGGAAGTGGTGGTACGCGACGGGCGCGTCGCCGCGCTGGCAACGACCCCATGACCCGGCTGGCGGTACGGCTGGCCTTCGGCGGGGGTCGCGAGCAATGGGTACGGCTGGCCGTCAGCGCGGTCGGCGTCGCCCTCGGGGTGGTGCTGCTGCTCCTCGCCGCGGTCGTCTTCCCCGCGCTGCGGGCACATGAGGCCCGGGACGCGTGGCTGCACACGTCCGCGCACAACGCCCGGCCGGCACAGGACGAGACGCGCACCGACCCGCTGCTGTTGCGGGTCCGGTTCGACGGCTACGCCGGCAAGGACGTCGTCGTCGCGGAGGTCGCGCCGCTCGGGCCGCGGGCACCGCTGCCGCCCGGCCTGTCCCGGCTGCCCGGCCCGGGCGAGGTGGCCGCCTCCCCCGCACTGGCGCGGTTGATGCGGCAGGTGCCGGGCGACCAGCTGGCCGACCGGTTCCCGGGCCGGATCACCGGAACCGTCGGCGACGCGGCGCTGAAGTCCCCGGACGCGCTGGTCGTCTTCGTCGGGCACACGCCGGCGGAGCTGCGCGGCAAGCCCTTCGTGGACGAGGTGCGCAGCATCGAGTCGCAAGGGTTCAGCGTCGCGCTGAGCCGCTTCGGCCGGATGGTCCTCGCGCTCGGCGGCGCCGCGCTGCTGATGCCGGTACTCGTGCTGATCGGCACCGCCACCCGGCTGTCGGCGGCCCGCCGGGAGCAGCGGCTCGCCGCCATGCGGCTGGTGGGCGCCACACCGCGGCAGATCCGCCTGGTCGCGGTCGTGGAAACGGTGATCGGCGCGGCCGCCGGTACCCTCCTCGGGTTTGCGGCCTTCGCGGTGGCGCGGCCGTTCGCCGCGCACGCCGACATCGACGGCTCGCCGTTCTTCCCCGCGGACCTTCGGCTGTCGTGGTGGGCGGCGGTGCTGATCGGGTCGGGTGCGCCGGTGATGGCCGGCGTGGCGGCGCTGGTGTCGCTGCGCCGGGTGCAGGTCTCTCCGCTCGGCGTCACCCGGCAGGCCACACCGGCCCGGCCGAGCTGGCGGCGGCTGATCCCGCTCGCGGCCAGCACGGCTCTGTTCGCGGCGTCGCTGCCCGTCCTCGTGGCGGCCGGCGGTGAAGGTCCACTGTGGATGATGGCGGGTGCGTTGACGTTGCTCATCGCCGGCATCCTCGTGGCCGGGCCGTGGCTGACGATGGGGGTCGGCCGGCTGCTGACCGCGGTGTCCCGCCGGGTGCCCACGCTGCTCGCCGGCCACCGCCTGACGGGCAACCCCGCGGCCGGATTCCGGGCCATCAGCGGGCTGGTCCTCGCGGTCTTCCTCGTCACCATGGCCAGCGTGGCGACCTCGATCGCGGTGACCCCGGTGGCCGACCCGGGCCAGGAGTTGCTCCCCGCGTCGTCGGTCGGCGCCCAGTTCCTCTACCACGGCGATCCGCTGCCGCCGGCCGGCCAGGCCAACGCGCTCAGTGCGCGGGTACGGGCCATAGCGGGCGTGACCGGGCTGCTGGACCTGCGGTGGCCGGCCGCGGCCCCGCCGACCGGGAGCGAGCGCGCGCTGACCGTCGTGACGCGCTGCGCCGGCCTGCGCGCGGCGGGGCTGGCCGGCTGCGCCGATCCGGCCGCTGTCGTCAGTCTCGACGCCCGGCCGCTGGGCAACGGCATCATCCAGGGGATCGGCCCGGCCGCCGCCGGCACCGCACCCGAACGCCTGCCCGTGTTCGGCGTGCTGGTCAGCACGGACGGCCGTCGCTCCACAATGGAGACTGTGCGCACCGCGATCGAGCGGGCGGTGCCGGATCCGGTCTGGCTGCCCTGGACGGGCGACGAGGTCAAGGCGCAGAACCACGCGCAGGCCGACCAGTGGACCCGCATCGGCGACGCGGTACTGCTCGCGGCGCTGCTCATGGCCGGCTTCAGCCTGGCCGTGTCGGTCGCCGGCGGGTTGGTGGAGCGCAAGCGACCCTTCGCCCTGCTGCGCCTGGCCGGCATGCGCCCCGCCGACCTGCGCCGGGTGCTGCTGGCCGAGACGGCCGGGCCGCTGGTCACCGTCGCGCTGGCCAGCGCCGCGCTCGGCATGGCCGTGGTCTCGTACATCGCCTGGGTCTCCGGCGCCCGGTGGCAGCCACCGGACCCCAGCTACTGGTGGATCCTCGGCGGCGGCCTGGCGCTGTCGCTCGGCGTCGCGATGGCCGTGACCACCCCGCTGCTGGGCCGGCTCACGTCACTGGAGACCGCCCGGTTCGAGTGACGCCGATCGAGGTCAGGAGGACCAGCGCGTCGATGATGTCCTCGCCGGCGGGCTTCACCGGGACGGTGCGGCCGCGTCAGGTACAGGCGCCGGCCGCGGTGACCTTCCCCGCGCCGTCGTAGGTGATCGTGTAACTGCCGCCCGCCGGCCGCCCGGCGAGCAGGCCGGCGGTGACGAGCGCGTCCATGCTCGCGGCCCACCCGCCGTGCTCGGCGTAGTAGGCGGCCACGGCGCCCTGCACGTTCCGCTTGTCGGATCGGCAACTGGTGGTGCTGGAGAAGGCGGAGAACCCGTGGACGACCCGTATGCCGAGGGCCGACAGGACGCCGAGGACGACGATCACGATCACCATCTCGACGAGGACGCTCCCCGCATCGGCCGTACGGCGCACGCTTCCCCCTCACAGAGAGTGACATCAGGGGAAATGCTAGCGAGGATCCCGCCGCCCACTGTCCGCTGAGCGGGCCGCGCGCATCACCGGAACGGCTGGGTCAGCCGGCCGGCGCTCCGATGATCTCGTCGATCAGGCCGTACTCCCTGGCCTGCTCGGCGGTCAGCACCCGGCCGGCGGCCAGGTCGTCCTCGATCCGGCTGCGCGGCTGGCCGGTGACCGCGACCAGGCGCTCCACCAGCTCGTCCAGTTCGCGAAGGTACTCCCCCGCGGCGGCGGCGACCTCGTCGGCCGTACCGCCGGCACCGGTGGCGTGCGGCTCGGTGAGCCGGATGCGGGCGTGCCGGTGGGCGAGCCGCCGGCCGGCCGCGGCGAGTACCGCGACCGCGGCGCCGCCGACCTGAGCGGGTACCACCGCGCGCAGCGGGGCGCGCATCGCGTCGATCGCGTCCACGATCGCGAAGGCGGCGGACAGCTCGCCGTCCAGCGCGGTCAGGTGCAGCTCCACCGGCTGCGCGCCGAGCGCGTCGAGGGTGAACAGCGCGGCGGCGGCCTGGCTGGCCACCGGACCGGTCAGCGGCCCGCGCAGCATGACGATCCGCCGGTCGAACAGGCGCTCCTCGAGCCAGGGCGGCATCGCGTCGGCACCGGGGACCGGCTGGGGGTCGCGGTGCGGGTCGGGCGGGCGGTACGGGTACCGCGCCCGGGTGGCAGGCGTCATCCGGGAAACATACCTCCCCGAAAGGGTTGTGTGTCCCTGTCGACAGCGCCGCGCCCGCGCGGCGGCCTTTACGCTCTGGTCTCCCGCAAGCCCGTGAGGAGGTCGCCGTGACAGGTGTTGAGCTGGTCGCGGGCTACCTGGTGGCCTGGGCGGTGCGCAAGGCGCGGCGGGTGGCCGGGCGGGCCGACGCGCAGGTCGATCGGGCGCTGGATGCCGGGCTGGACCGGCTGCGCGATGTCGTCAGCCAGCGGCTGCCCGGCGACGCGGCGCTGGCCCGGCTGGCGGCGGAGGCGGCCGAGCGGGGTGACGTGAGCGAGCGCACCCGGCAGCGGGTGGCCCTCGCGGTGGAGGAGGCAGCGGAGCAGGACCCGCGGTTCGCGGCGACGGTGGCGGAGTTGGTGGGCACGCTGGCCGGCGGCGCGGGTGTGGCGGTGGTGGCCGGGGACCACGGCCTGGCGGCGGGGGGCGGAGTCGGGATCAGGGCGTCCGGGCACGGCGTGGCGGCCGGGGTGATCGGCGGACAGCTGTCCATCGCAAACCCTCCCGGGCCGGGACCGACGGCGCCGCAGCGGCACCCGGCGACGCACTGGCGGTAGCGGCGCAGACCGCGGTCCTGGCCACCGGCGGCGTGGCGGTGGGCCGGGTGGACCGCCTGGTGTTGCACGGCTCGCTGCGCTCGCCGGAGGTGACCGTCACCGCTCCGCTGGGGCGCCGGGACGGGCAGCGGCCGCTGCGCGGCCGGGCAGACGTGGTGGGTCGGCTGCTCGACGCCCTGGCGGCCCGGTCCGGACCGCGCATCCACGTGCTGTACGGCATGGGCGGCTGCGGCAAGACGTCGGTGGCGCTGGAGGTCGCCGCGCACGCGGAGGTGCCGGTGTGGTGGGTATCGGCGGCCGGCGCCGCGACGCTGCACGCGGGCCTGCTCGCGGTGGCCCGGCAGGCCGGTGCGGACCGGGTCCGGTCGACCGGTGCGGACCAGGTCGCACCGACCGGGGCGGACCCGGCGGACCTGCTGTGGCGCCGGCTGGCCGCCCGGCGGGCCGGCTGGCTGCTGGTCATCGACAACGCCGACGACCCGGGGCTGCTCGCCCGGGTGGGCGGCGAGTTGGTGGACGGCGACGGTTGGCTGCGTCCGGTGGCCGTGCCGGGGCTGGTCCTGGTCACCAGCCGCGACGCCCGGTGGCCCGGGTGGTGCCGGCGCCACCCGCTCGGCGTGCTGGACGCCGCCGCCGGCGCGCAGGTGTTGCTGGACCACGCCGCACAGGCGGGCACCAGCGAGCAGGCCCGGCTGCTGGCCGCCAGACTCGGCGGGCTGCCGCTGGCCCTGCGCCTGGCCGGCTCCTACCTGGCCGCGACGACGATGGCGCTGATCGCGGATCCCGGCGCCGCGGTGAGCTTCGCCGGGTACCTGGCGGCGTGGCGGGCCGGTGGCGGCCTGCCCCGGGCGCGGGAGCCCGGCGGCACCGGTCGCGACCGGGAGGTGCTCGGCCGGACCTGGGAACTGTCGCTGGACCTGCTGGCCACCCGCGGGCTGCCCGCGGCGCGGGTGCTGCTGCGCCTGCTGTCCATGCTGGCCGACGCGCCGATCCCGTACCGGCTGCTGCTGGAGCCGCGGGTGGTCGCCGCCTCGGCGCTGCTGTGCGGGCAGGACGCGGCCGGCCTGTCCCGCCTGCTGCGCGGACTGTCCGATGTGGGCCTTGTCGAGATCGACCCGTCCGGCATTCCCGTGCTGCGCATCCACCCGCTGGTACGCCAGGCCAGCCGCGCCGGGCGAGCACAGCCGGAGCTGGACGACTACCACCGGCTCGCGGTGGACCTGCTGTGCCAGGCCGCCGGTGACAGCGCTGGTACCCCCGAGGTGGACACCTGGCCGGCGTGGCAGTTGCTTGCCCCGCATGCCTTCGCGGTCGCCCGCGCGGTCGCGTCGGCGGACCGGCCGGTCGCGGAACTGGTGTCGCGCGCGGGCGCGGTGGCCCTGCTCGCCGGGCGGGTGCTGGATCCGATGGGCGCGTTCGCGCAGGCGCAGGCGGAACTGCAGGCGGTCTACGACGGGCTGCGGCGGGTGCTGGGCGAGGAGCACCCGGCCACCCTGGCCGAGCGGCACGAGCTGGCGGTGATCCTGCGCGCCCGCGGCCGGTACCCGCAGGCGCAGGCGGAACTCCAGGCGGTGTACGACATCCGGCGCCGGGTGCTGGGCGACGAGCACCGCGACACCCTGGCCAGCCGGCACGAACTGGGCCGGGTGCTGCGCGCCCGCGGCCGGTACCCGCAGGCGCAGGCGCAACTCCAGGCGGTGTACGACATCCGGCGCCGGATGCTGGGCGACGAGCACCGCGACACCCTCGCCACCCGGCACCTGCTCGCCGGGGTGCTGCGCGCCCAGGGCCGGTACGGGCGGGCCCAGGCCGAGTTGGCCGCGGTCCACGAGGGCTTCCGGCGGGTACTCGGTGAGGGGCACCCGCGGACGCTGCTCACCCGGCACGTGCTGGCCCTCGTGCTGCGGGCGCGCGGCCGGTACGAGCAGGCCCTGGCCGAGGAGCGGGCGGTGTACGAGGGCCTGCGGCGGGTGCTGGGCGAGGAGAACCCCAACACGCTGCTGGCCCGCCAGGCACTGGCCGTGCTGCGGCACGACTGCGGCCAGCGCGAGCAGGGGCACGCCGAACTGCAGACGGTGTACGCGGCGTGGCAGCGGGAGTTGGGCGCGGAGCACCCCGACACGCTCGCCGCCCGGCACGACCTGGCCCGGGTGCTGCACGCCGGGGGCGAACACGGTGCGGCACAGGCCCACCTCGACGCGGTGTACGACGTGCGGCGCCGGGTGCTCGGCGACGAGCACCCGGACACGCTCGCCGCCCGGCACGACCTGGCCCGGGTGTGGCACGACGGCGGGCAGCGGGAGCGGGCACACGCCGACCTCCAGGCGGTGTACGGTATCCGGCGGCGGGTGCTGGGCTCCGACCATCCCGACACCGTCGCCACCCGGCGCTGGCTCCGGGAAAACCCGCGATAGCTTTCGCAGGTCCACCGTGCTTACATGTTGAGAACGAGTTCTAGCCGACGTGCCCGGAGAGGGTGGAACGGTGAAAACACTCCAGACCCTGCTCGTCGGCGCCCTGATCGGCGCGCTGGTCGCCGTGCTCGGCGTCGCCGCGGTCAGCCGGGTCGTCAACCCGTCCGCGGTCGACGTCGCGCACCGCCAGGCCGCCGACACCGGGTACGACCCCGCGGCGCCGCCACCGTTCTACGGCACCAGGTGACGCCGGCTCTCGCTACCGCCCACACCCCCAGTGGAGCACGTGATGAAGAAGCGGATCGCCGGTGCCGCGCTCTTTGGCGCCGGCCTGTTTTTCCTTGTGGTTGCGCTTTCCCTCGGCTTTGTCGTGGTCCCGTTGCTGTCCCGGATCCCCTTCGACCTGAAGCCACCGGTGACCGCCGTCATCGCGCACGACGCGACGTTCGTCCAGGCGACCGTCGTCAATGACGTCCCGACGGCCGTGATCGGCCATGCGGACCTGGTCTCGACGACGGGCATCAACCCCGACGCCGCGGCCGCCGCGGACATCGGCGGCTCGATGAAGAACAAGGCCGTGGTATGGAACGTCTTCACGCAGACCAGGCGCAGCGACACCGGCGACGTCATCAGCTCCTCGAACGGCCGGATCGCGATGGACCGGGTCACCGGCGCGGCCGTCGCCTGGAACGGCGAGTGCTACGCCGACCAGCTCGGGCAGGCCTGCCAGGCGAGCAACATCGCCTACTCCGGCCAGCTCTACGCGTTCCCCTTCAACACCAGGAAGACGACCTACCAGTACTACGACATCACCCTGCGCAAGGCGCTGCCCATCGAGTACCAGGGCACCGAGACGGTCAAGGGCCTGACCACGTACCGGTTCACCCAGGTGGTCCCCGAGCGACAGTTGACTGTGGACAGTGCCACTCTCGACTTCCTGGCGGGCTCGCTGGCACCCGGCGCCACCGGCGGCTCCATGTGGTACAGCGCCACCCGTACCGTCTGGGTGGAGCCGGTCACCGGGTCCGTCGTCAACTACGCCGAGGAGCAGCACCGTACACTCAGGACGGACAGCGGCGCGTCGGTCGTCCTGCTGGACGCGAAGTTCCAGTACACCCCGCAGACCCTCACCGAGGTCGCCCGGCAGACGTCGGACGGCCGGCTGCTCCTCGTCGGCCTCGGGCGCTGGGTGCCGGTCGCGCTGATCGTGCTGGCGCTCGCCGCGCTGGTCTCCGGCTTCCTGCTGACCCGCCGGGCGGCCCGGCCGGTGCCACCGGCGGCCCACCGCGCCGACGAGGACCGCACCGAACCGGCGCCCGTCTGACTATGCCAGGTCCGGCAGGGTGCTGACCGCGTCGAAGCTGTACGCCTCCGGCACCAGCACGGTGTCCAGGCCGGCGGCCTCGTAGGCGGCCAGCTCGGCGACGGTCTGGGTGAACCCGCCGCTGTAGTTCGGCGTCATCCCGCGTCGCACTGCGCGGCCTCCGCGCCGTCGTGAATCACCACTTGGCGGATCACGTCGCCGCGGCCGAGTGCGCGCAGCGCGTCGTCCACCTCGTCCAGGCCCAGCCGGTGGCTGATCATGCCGGCGAGGTCCAGCTGACCCGCGCGCCAGAAGTCCAGCAGCCGCGGGAAGTCGCGCTGCGCGTCGGCGTTGCCGTACAACGAGGACAGGATCCGCTTGCCCTCGAACAGCAACTCGAACGGGCTGAAATCCACCTGGAGCTCGGCCCGGCCCGCGCCCACGACCACGACCGCGCCGCCCCGGCGCGCGGCGACCCACGCGGCGCGCAGCGTCGCCGGTGCCGCGACGACGTCGAAGGCGTAGTCGAAGCCCTCTCCCCCGGTGACCTGAGTGGACAGTTCGCTGAGGTCGTCGGGGCGCACCGCGTGGGTGGCGCCGAACCGCCGGGCCACCTCGTGCTTGGCCACCACCGTGTCCACCGCGACAATCAGCTCGGCGCCGGCCAGCCGGGCTCCCTGGATGGCCGAGATGCCGACTCCCCCGCAGCCGATGACCACCACGGACGAGCCCGGCCGCACCTGTGCGGTGTTGACGACAGAACCGACACCCGTCATCACCCCGCAGCCGACAATCGCGGCCACCTCGTACGGCACGTCGTCGCCGATCTTCACGGCGCCCGGGCGGGGCACCACCATCTCCTCGGCGAACGCGCCACAGCCGGCCATCCCGAACACGGGCAGGTCACCGGCGAGGAAGCGGGGCTGGACGTAGCCCATCATCACGTGCGCCATGCACAGGTACGGTTCGCCGCGCGCGCAGGACGGGCACGCGCCGCAGGCGGGCAGCCAGTTGACGATGACCCGGTCGCCGGGCGCCAGATCGTCCACGCCCTCCCCGACGTCGAGGACATCCCCCGCCGCCTCGTGCCCCAGCACCGCCGGTACCGGCTGCGGCAGGCCACCGTCGCGGGCGGACAGGTCCGAATGGCACACGCCGGCGGCGCGTACCCGGATCCGCACCTCGCCCGGCCCGGGTCCGATGACCTGAACGTCGTCTCTGATGTCGAGCTTGTCGTCCCCGATCGCGTGGAGTACCGCGGCCCGCATGATGCCCTCCCGTCGTTGTCCGAATACTAGAACATGTTATAGATTTGGGCCATGGGTCGACTCGACGGCAAGGTAGCGCTCATCACCGGCGCGGCACGGGGCATGGGCAAGTCGCACGCCCGTCACTTCGTCTCCGAGGGCGCCCGGGTCGTCATCGGCGACGTGCTCGACGACCGGGGCGGCGCGGTCGCCGCGCAACTCGGCGCGCAGCACGCGCGGTACGTGCACCACGACGTCACCACCGAGTCCGGCTGGGAACGCGCGGTCGCCACCGCGGTGGCCGACTTCGGCCGCCTCGACGTGCTCGTGAACAACGCCGGAGTGCTGCGGCACGCCACCATCGCCGACATGCCGCTGGCGGACTTCCGCGAGGTACTCGACGTCAACCTGGTCGGTTGCTGGCTGGGCATCAAGTCCGTCACCGCGCCGATGACGGAGGCCGGCGGCGGCTCGATCGTCAACATCTCCTCCATCGAGGGCTTCGCCGGGGCCGCCGGGCTGTCGGCCTACAGCGCCAGCAAGTTCGCCATCCGCGGGATCACCCGGTCCGCCGCGCAGGAGCTGGGCCAGTTCGGCATCCGGGTCAACTCGGTGCACCCGGGCGGCGTGCTGACCTCGATGGCGCTGTCCGCGGCGCAGGCGTTCAGCCAGGTCGACCCGATGGCGTTCGTGAAGTCCATGCCCATCCCCCGCTTCGCCGAACCCGTCGAGATATCGCGGCTGGTCGCGTTCCTCGCCTCCGACGAGGCGTCCTACTCCACCGGTGCCGAGTTCGTCGCCGACGGCGGCATCCTCAGCGGGCCGGGGTACTGATGGAGTCCGGTGCACCGCTGGCGGGTCGGGTTGCCATCGTCACCGGCGCGGGTGCCGGGCTGGGCCGGGCCGAGGCGCTCGCGCTGGCTTGCGCCGGTGCCCGCCTGGTGCTCAACGACCTGCCCGGCGCCTCCTCGCTGGCTGAGGTGGCTCAGGAGATCGAGGACCTCGGCGGCGAGGCGGTCGTGTGCGCCGGGGACGTGGGCGAGTGGGCGACCGGCGAGGCGTTGCTCACCGCGGCGCGGGACGCGTTCGGCGGGCTGGACATCCTCGTCAACAACGCGGGAGTGGTGCGCGACCGGATGGTCTTCACCATGTCCGCGGAGGAGTGGGACCTCGTGCTGCGGGTACACCTGCGCGGCCACTTCATCACCACCCGGTTCGCCACCGCGTACTGGCGGGAGCGCAGCAAGGCGGCCGGCGGCCCGGTGTACGCCCGGATCGTCAACACCTCCTCGGAGGCGTTCCTGCTCGGCTCCGCCGGGCAGCCCAACTATGCCGCCGCCAAGGCGGGCATCGTCGCGCTGACCCTCGCCACGGCGCGCGGCTGCGGCCGGTACGGCGTGCGGGCCAACGCGATCTGCCCGCGGGCACGCACCGCGATGACGGCCGAGCTGATGGGTGACGCGCCGCGGGACGGGGCCGACCCGCTCGCCCCGCAGCGCGTCGCCCCGCTGGTGACCTACCTCGCCGGCCCGGCCGGGGCGCGCATCACCGGCGAGGTGTTCGTGGTGCACGGCGACGTGCTGGCCCTGCTGGCACCCCCGACCGTGCGCGCCAGCTTCCGCGGACTCCACTGCCTGGACGAAGCCCTCGCCCCCCTCTTCCCCGCCGATCCGCCGCTGCCCGGCTTCGTCTGCTCCGCCACCCTCCCCCTGGCCCCCGCCACCCTGGGCGAGCCGTGACCGGCGGGCTCACCGGCGGTCCGCCGGCTTGACGGGAGCTGGCCGGGTTGCGGAATGCGGTCCGGCCCGGTTTAGTAGATTGACAAACCTCACTTGGAGCGTGACCCCTCCACCGCCCCCCTCGCCACGAAGGAGATCCCTCATGCGCAGGAGCACCAAGGTCGTGTTCGCCGGCGCCGCCGCGGCGGCGCTGATCTTCGCCGCCTCCCCGGCCGGTGCGGGACACACCCCGCACGCCATGGCGGTCCGGCACCCGGCGCCCGCCGTGCACGCCGCCGGCACCATGCTCAGTTACGGCGGCGGCCCCATCGTCACCGCCCCGGCGGTGTACATCGTCTACTGGGGCTCGCAGTGGGGCACGTCGTCGATCACCAACGACCCCTCCGGCGAATCCGGCCTGCAGCTGTCCTTCCTGCAGCACCTGTTCGGCGGCGGGGACGCCTGGTCGACGTCGACCACCCAGTACTGCCAGGGTGTCGCGGTGGGCACCATCCAGTGTGGGAGTTCCGGCACGCACGTCGGGCACCCGGCGGCCAACCCGGTGCGGGGTACCTGGCTGGACAGCGCCTCCGCGTCGCCGAGCCGCCCGAGCCAGTCGCAGATCCGCGCCGAGGCGGTCCGCGCGGCCAACCACTTCGGGGTCACCGGCAACAACGTGGAGATCATCGTCGACGCGGCGCACGGTGTACGGCCCGCCGGCTTCGGTACCCAGTACTGCGCGTACCACGATGTCACCACGGTCGGCGGCCAGAACCTTCCGTTCACCAACATGCCCTACGTCACCGACGTGGGCACCTCCTGCGGCGCCAACTTCGTTGCGACCGGCTCCAGCGGCGTGAACGGCAGCAGCGAGGGCGTCACGATCGTCGGCGGCCACGAGTACGCCGAAACCCTCACCGACCCGGCCGCCGGCAACGGCTGGCTAGGCGGCGGCGCGGAGAACGGCGACCTGTGTGCCTGGATCTCCAGCGGCCAGGGCGCCTCCACGATCGTCTCGCTCAACGGCAGCAACTACGCCGTACAGTCGTTGTGGAGCAACAACTTCAACAACAACAGCGGTGGCTGCGTGGCGTTCTACCAGAGCGCGGGCAACCAGCACTGACAGAGATGGTGCGGGGCCCGGCGACCGCCGCCGGGCCCCGCCCTCCGTCCCGCGGAGCCCCGCCTGGAGGACCCATGTCGCGCGCCGCACGCCTGATGCCCGCCGTGGCGGTCCTCGTCGCCGCCGGCGCGATCCCGGCCGTGGCTGCCTGCGCGCGCGGCCCGGCGCCCGGCACCGCGGCGCCGGCCGCGTCGAGCCGGCCGGCCTGCCAGCAGCCACCCGAGGCGACGGTACCGGGCGCCGCGGGCGCCCTCGACGAGACCTCGTCCGGCACCTACTGCCTCCCGGCCGGCCAGGCAATCGACGTCTTCCTGCACGCCGCGAATCCCGCCGCGCACTGGTCGGCGATCGAGATTTCGGACCCGGCCGTCCTGCGGCCACAGCGCACCGGCGTACTGACCGCACCGGTGGGCGTCACCCCGGGCATCTTCGGCGGCCAGCGTCCGGGCACCGCGACGCTGTCCAGCTCCACACCGGATGGTCGCACGTGGAGAGTGACGATCGTCGTAGGCTGATCGTCCACACCGAGCCGGCTCACATGAGCTCGTCGCCGGTCGGTATGAGGACCGTCTTCAGCTCCGTGTAGGCCTCCACACTGGACCGGCCGCCCTCACGGCCCAGGCCCGACTGGCGGAAGCCGCCGAACGCCACGTGCGGCTCCAGCTGGTATCCGTTGATGCCGACCGTACCGGCGCGCAGCGCGCGGGCCAGGCGCATCGCCCGCTTCACGTCCGCCGTCCACACCGTCGCGGCGAGCCCGTACGCCGTGTCGTTGGCCAGCCGGACCGCCTCGTCCTCGTCGGTGAACGGCACCACCGACAGCACCGGCCCGAAGATCTCCTGCTGCGCGATCGTCATGTCGTTCGCCACGTCGGCGAACAGCGTGGGTGCGACGAAGTTGCCGGCGGCCAGTTCGCCCTCGCCGCGCTGCCCGCCGCAGACCAGCCGGGCGCCCTGCTCCTGTCCACTTGCGACGTAGCCGAGCACCCGGTCCAGCTGCCGCGCGTTGATGAGCGGCGCCGCGGTGGTCTCCGGGTCGAACGGGTCGCCGTAGGTCACCAGCCCGGCCATGCCCTCGGCCACGGCGAGGAACTGGTCGTACACGTCGCGGTGCACCAGTGCCCGGCTCTGCGCGACGCACGCCTGCCCGGACAGGCCGAGGGTCACCGTCCCCATGGTGATGGCCGCGGCCCCGTACACGTCGGCGTCGGCGAACACGACGGCCGGGCTCTTGCCGCCCAGTTCCAGGCTGACCCGCTTGACGCCGGTGGCCGCCGCGGCCAGCACGCGGGTGCCGACCGCGCGGCTGCCGGTGAACGTTGTCTTGTCGACCAGCGGATGGTTGATGAGCGCGTCCCCGGTGGGCTCACCCGGGCCGGTGACGACGTTGAGCACGCCGGGCGGCAGGCCCGCCTCCTCGACGAGCCGGGCCAGCCGCAGCGCGGAGAACGTCGCGTACTCCGAAGGCTTGAGCACGACCGTGCAGCCGGCCGCGAGCGCCGGCGCGAGCTTCTGCGCGGCGAGCAGCAGCGGGCCGTTCCACGGGATGACCGCGGCGACGACGCCCACCGGCTCGCGCAGGGTCATGACCAGGTGGTCGCCGCCCTGGTAGCCGGGGAGGGTCTGTCCGGCGAGCTTGTCGACCCAGCCCGCGTGGTGGTCGAAGATGTCGGCCACACATTCGACAGACATGGCATATGTGGTACCGAAGGTGAGCGGCACGCTGTTGTCCAGCGCCTGCAGGCGCAGCAGTTCGTCGGCGTGCTCGCGCACCAGGTCGGCCGCCCGGCGCAGCACGCGGATGCGTTCCTTGGCCCGGCTGCGCGGCCAGGGTCCCTCGTCGAAGGCGCGGCGGGCGGCACGGACCGCGCGGTCGACGTCGGTCGCGTCGGCGACGGCGAACGTGCCGACCTCCTCACCGGTGGCGGGATGGGTGTGGCTCCAGGTGCGCCCGCTCGCCGCCGGCCGCCAGGTGCCGTCGACGAGCAGTTGCCCCTCGGCCAGACCGAGGGCGTCCCGGTGCGGCTTGATCGAGATAACCATCGCCCGCCTCCATATGTAACACGTTCTAGTTTCGGTATCATACTGGAACCTGTTGCAGATGGGGAGCACCGCATGGACATCAGGTACACGCCAGAACAGGAGCGCCTCCGGCGGGAGCTTCGCGGGTACTTCGCCGACCTGATGACGCCGGACGTGCGCGCGGCACTGGCGGGCGCCGGAGGCGAGTACGGGGACGGCACGGCGTACCGGCAGATCGTGCGGCAGCTGGGCCGCGACGGCTGGCTCGTGCGCAGCTGGCCCGTCGAGCACGGCGGCGCCGGACGGTCCATGGTGGACCAGCTCATCTTCACCGACGAGGCGGCCGCCGCCGGGGTACCGGTGCCGTTCCTCACCATCAACACGATCGGCCCGACCATCATGCACCAGGGCACCGGCCAAGTTCTGGGCCGCGGACGCCGGTCACCGGGTCGCGCACACCGCCGTGCACATCCACGGCGGCGTCGGCGTCGACCTGGACCACCCGCTGCACCGGTACTTCGTCGCGGCCACGTTCAACGAGATGCACCTCGGCGGCGCTACCGTCCACCTGGGACGGATCGGCGCAGCTCTAGCCGGCGCAGGGTCTCCTCCGCCTCCTGGACCAGCGATGCCATGACCGCGGCGACCGGGCGCACCTCGTTCATGCGCCCGACGATCTGGCCCACCGGCATCGGTACCACCTGCGGGTCGCCCGCGCGCATCAGCCGCTCGTGCGCCTCGCTGACCAGAAGGTTCTGCAGCGGCATCGGCAGCGGTTCCGGCGCGCCGGGCCGGCTCCACGCCTCGGTCCACCGGTTGCGCAGCAGCCGGGCCGGTTTGCCGGAGTAGACCCGCGAGCGCACCGTGTCGGCGGACGTGGCCGCCAGCAACGCCTCGCGCAGCGCCGGCACCGACGGGCCGACCGCGTACTCCTCCGTGGTCAGCCAGCAGGAGCCCATCCACACGCCGGCGGCGCCCAGCGCGAGCGCGGCCACCACCTGCCGGCCGCAGCCGATGCCACCGGCGGCGAGCACCGGCGCCCGGCCGCCGACCGCGTCCACGACCTCGGGCAGCAGCACCATGCTGGCGATCTCCCCGGTGTGCCCGCCCGCCTCGTAGCCCTGTGCCACCACGATGTCCACGCCCGCGTCCACATGGGACAGCGCGTGCGCCGCCTTGCCGGCGAGGGCGGCGACCAGGACGCCGTGCCCGTGCGCCTCCGCGATGACGTCCTTCGGCGGCGACCCCAACGCGTTGGCGACCAGCCGCACCGGGTGCCGCAGCGCGACATCGACGTGTGCCCGTGCCACGGAGTGCAACCAGCCGAGGACCCCCGCCCGGGCGCTGGCGTCCGCCGGCAGCGGCGGCACGGACAGGCGGGTCAGCGTCTCCTCGACGAAGCGCCGGTGGGCCGGCGGGATCAACCGGTCCAGGTCCGCGGGGGTACCTTCCGCGGGACCGTGGGCGGGCATCACGATGTCCACACCGTACGGTCGGCCGCCGGTGTTCTCGTCCAGCCAGCCGAGGACCGCGTCCAGCTCGTCCGGGTCGTTGAACCGTACGCAGCCGAGCACGCCCAGGCCGCCGGCCCGGCTGATGGCCGCCGCGACGCGTTCGGACGGGGTGAAGCCGACGATCGGGTACTCGATGCCCAGGGTCTCGCAGAGGGGTGTGCGCACGAGATCTCCTTACCGGGCCTGCTGGGCGTACCGGTGCGCCCAGACGTAGTCGGCCTTGCCGGACGGGGTACGCCCCACCTCGGGCACCACCAGTACGGTGCGCGGCACCTTGTAACCGGCGACCTGCCGGCGCACGTGGGCCTCAACCTCCGGCAGGTCCGGGGTGCGCCCCTCGCGCGGCTGCACCAGCGCCGCCACCCGCTGGCCCAGCAACGGATCCGGCACACCGATGACGAGCGCGTCGAACACGTCCGGGTGGGACTTGAGCGCGCCCTCCACCTCCTCGGGGAAGACCTTCTCGCCACCCGTGTTGATGCACGTGTTGCCGCGGCCCAGCAGCGTGACGGTCCCGTCGTCCTCCAGCCGCGCGAGGTCGCCGGGTATGGCGTAGCGCACGCCGTCCACCTCCGCGAACAGCGCCGCGGTGCGCTCCGGATCCTTGTAGTACCCGAGCGGGACGTGCCCGCCACGGCCCAGCCGGCCGACCACACCCGGCGCCGCCGGCCGCCCGTACTCGTCGATGACGATGGTCTGCGGCCCGGGCATCACGCGCGGCCCGTCGGCCGGCCCGGCCTCCCCGGTGACCAACCCGATGCCGGCGAAGCCGGTCTCGGACGAGCCGATCGACTCGGTGACCATCACGTTCGGCAGGGCGGCCACATACTGCTCCTTGACCGCGGGCGAGAACAGCGCCGCGCTGCTGGAGATGGCGACGAGCGAGGAGGCGTCCGGCCCGATGCGGTGGAATGCCTCGATCAGCGGCCGGGCCATCGCGTCGCCGATGAGCACCATCACGTTGACGCCGCGCCGCGCCACCACCCGCCAGATCTCCGCCGGGTCGAAGCGTGGCATCAACACCGCGGTGTCACCGGCGAACAGCGCCGCCAGGGCGGCCCACTGCGCGTTGCCGTGGATGAGCGGCGCCAGGCACAGCCGCACCAGCCCACCCATCTCCTGGCCGCGCTTGGCCTGCGCCCATTCATCGGGTACGGGTATCCCGGACATGAAGTCGATGCCCCCGCCGAGGACCCGCCACACGTCCTCGTGGCGCCACATGACTCCCTTGGGATAGCCGGTGGTGCCTCCGGTGTAGAGCAGGTAGACGTCGTCGCCCGAGCGCGGCTCGAAGTCGCGGTCCGGTGCCGCGGACGCCAGCGCGGTCTCGTACTCGACGCCGCCGTAGCGCGCGATGTCCGTGTCGCTGCCGTCGTCCATGACGACCACGTGGCGAACCGCGGGCACCTGTGGCAGCACCGCGGCGACCCTGCCGGCGAAGGCGCGGTCGTGCACGAGGGCCACCACGTCCGCGTCGGCCAGCAGGTACCGCAACTCGTTCTCGACGTACCGGTAGTTCACGTTGACGACTCTGGCGCGCAGCTTGTACGTCGCGAGCAGCGTCTCCACGAACGGCACCGAGTTGTGCCCGTACACGCCGACGTGTGCTCCCGGCCCGACACCGCGGCCGGAAAGGTAGTGGGCGAGCCGGTTCGCGCGGGCCTCCAGTTCCCTGAAGGTCACCTCGCGGTCGCCGCAGGCCACCGCCACCCGCTGCGGGTGCAGGTCGGCCGCGTGCTCGAAGAGATCGGCAATGTTCGGCGCCATCTCCAAAAAGTAGAACGTGTTATCGTGAAGGGCAACCCTCTCGTTTCGCGGATGTGGAGGCTGCCGTGCCCGACGAACCGCCGCACGCCCTCGTGGAACGGCGCGGACACGTCCTGGTCGTGACGATGAACCGGCCGCACGCCCGCAACGCGCTCTCCGGCCCGATGATGGCCGTGATGCGCGAGGCGTGGGACGAGGTGGACCGCGACCCCGACATCCGGGTCTGCGTGCTGACCGGTGCCGGCGGGACGTTCTGCGCCGGCGCCGACCTGAAGGCGATGGCGAGCGCCCACCCCGGCGACAGCTTCCGCGACGGCACCTGGGACCTGTCGGTCATCGAGGCTCTGCTCAAGGGGCGGCGGCTGCGCAAGCCGCTCGTCGCGGCCGTGGAGGGCGCGGCCATCGCCGGCGGTACGGAGATCCTCCAGGCCACCGACGTGCGGGTGGCCGGCGAGAGCGCCCGGTTCGGGGTGTCCGAGGCGCGCTGGGGGCTCTTCCCGCTCGGCGGCTCGGCGGTGCGGCTGCCTCGGCAGATCCCGTACACGCTCGCCGCCGAGATCCTGCTCACCGGGCGGCACCTGACCGCGGCCGAGGCGCTGCGCATCGGCCTGGTCGGCCACCTGGTACCCGACGGGCAGGCGCTGCCGAAGGCACTGGAGCTGGCCGCGATGATCGCCGCGAACGGGCCGCTCGCGGTGCAGGCGATCCTGCGCACCATGCGGGAGACCGAGGGCATGCCGGAGAACGACGCGTTCAAGCTGGAGGCGCGGCTGGGCATGGACGTGTTCGCCAGCCAGGACGCCAAGGAGGGGCCGCGCGCCTTCACCGGGAAGCGCCCGCCGCGCTACCGCGGCTGCTGAGCCCAGTACGGGTCGCGCAACCGTCGCTTGTAGAGCTTCCCGTTCGGATCGCGGGGCAGTTCCTCCACATAGTCGACCGAGCGCGGCAGCTTGAACCGGGCCACCCGGCCGGACAGGAACGCCAGCAGCTCCGCGGTGAGCGCCGGACCGGCCACCGCACCGGGCTCGGGCTGCACCACGGCCTTGATCTCCTCGCCCCAGTCGTCGTGCGGGATGCCGAACACCGCCACGTCAGCCACCTTCGGGTGGCAGGACAGCTCGGACTCGATCTCGGCCGGGTAGATGTTCACCCCGCCCGAGATGATCAGATCGCTGCCCCGGTCGCAGAGGTACAGGTACCCGTCGCCGTCCAGGTAGCCGATGTCGCCGACGGTGAACAGCCTGCCGGCGTGGGCGCGCCGGGTCTTCTCCGCGTCGCCGTGGTACTCGAAGGCGGAGTCGCCCATCCGCAGGTACACCTGGCCGGTCGCGCCGGCGGGCAGCGGCGCGCCGTGCTCGTCGAGGACCTGTACCGTCGATCCCGGCCACGGCCGCCCCACCGATCCGGGCTTGCGCAGCCACTCCTCGGCGGTGATCAGCGTCCCGCCACCCTCGGAGGCGGCGTAGTACTCCGTCACGACCGGGCCCCACCAGTCCAGCATCCGCCGCTTCGTCTCCTGTGGACACGGCGCGGCGCCGTGGATCATCACGCGCATCGAGGACAGGTCGTACGCCTTGCGCACCTCCTCCGGCAGGGCGAGCAGCCGGCGGAACTGGGTCGGCACCATGTGGCTGTGCGTGACCCGGTGCCGCTCGATGAGCCGCAGCATCTCCGCCGGCTGCCAGCCGTCCATCAGCACCGCCGTGTGTCCCAGTTGGACGGAGATGGCGACGAAGTTGAGCACGGCGGTGTGGTACAGCGGCGACCCGCACAGGTGGACGTGGCCGTCGTACGGGCGCAGGCCGAAGAGCCCGAAGAACCACGTCGCCACGGGCGGTACCAGATCGGGGTCGGCGCCGGTCAGCGGGCGCCGCACGCCCTTGGGCCGGCCGGAGGTGCCGGACGTGTAGACCATCGGGGCACCGGCCGTGCGCGGGGCCGGCCGGCCCTCGCCGTCCCGGCCCAGCTCGGCGAGTGGCCGGAAGCCGGGCACCTCGCCCACCGCGAAGCGGGCGGCGGGTACGCCCGCGATCTGGACCGCGGTGTCCGCGAACCGCTCGTGCGCGATGAGCGCGGCGGCACCGCAGTCGTGCAGGATGTAGGCGGCCTCCGCGGCGACCAGGTGCCAGTTGAGCGGGACGACGTAGAGCCCGGTCTCGATCGCGGCGAAGTAGGCGGCGACCAGGTCGGCGCCGTTGGGCAGCAGCAGGGCGATGCTGTCCCCCGGGCGCAGCCCGGCACCCTGCAGGCCCCGACCGATCCGGTCCGCCGCGGCGGCCAGTTCGGCGTAGGTCAGCACCCGGCCATCCGGCTCGACGAGCGCCGGAACGTCTGGCGCCCGCTCCGCGATGACCCACAGCCCGATGTCACCCACGACGCACAATCTATAACTCGTTACATTCCCTAACAAGCGCTGTGCGTCATGTTGTTGCCTAGGTATTTAGAACGTGTTTCACTCTAGAGTGTGGAACCGCTGAGCGCTCCGCTGGAGGTCGGCTTCGACTACACCCGCTCCCTCGGGCCGATCCTCAGCCAGTTCATGACCGCCCTGACCGAGCACCGGATCCTCGGCGTGCGCGGCAGCGACGGCCGGGTGCACGCCCCGCCGGCCGAGTACGACCCGGTCAGCTACGCGCCCCTGACCGAACTGGTCGAGGTGGCCGCGGAGGGCACGGTGGTGACGTGGAGCTGGGTCCCCGACCCGCTGCCCGGGCAGCCGCTGGACCGGCCGTTCGCGTTCGCGCTCATCCGGCTGGACGGCGCGGACACGCCCATGCTGCACGCGGTGGACGCGGGCGCGGCCGACCGGATGCGCACCGGGATGCGGGTACGGGCCCGGTGGGCGGCGGAACCGGTGGGCAGCATCCGGGACATCGCGTGCTTCGAGCCCGGCACCTCCCCGCCCCCGCCGCCGGCACCCCGACAGGTGACGATGACCACCACGCCCATCCATCTGCGGTACCAGCACATGGTCTCTCCCGAGGAGAGCAGCTACCTGCGCGGCCTGGCCGCCGGACGGTTGCTCGGGCAGCGCTGCCCCGCCTGCGGGAAGGTGTACGTCCCGCCGCGCGGCGCCTGTCCCACCGACGGGATACCCACCACGGAGGAGGTCGAGCTGGCCGACCGGGGGACGGTGACCACCTTCTGCATCGTCAACGTGCCGTTCCTCGGCCAGCGCGTCACCCCGCCGTACGTCGCGGCCCACGTGCTGCTCGACGGCGCCGACATCCCGCTGCAGCACCTGATCCTCGGCTGCCCGGCCGGCGAGGTGCGGATGGGCATGCGGGTGCGCGCCGCCTGGCGGCCCGCCGCGGAGTGGGGCCACACGCCGGAGAACATCCACCACTTCGAACCCACCGGCGAGCCGGACGCGCCCTTCGACTCGTACGCCCACCACCTGTGAGGGGGCCGCGGTGAGTGACGTGGCCGTCGTCGGGTTCGCGCAGGCGCCCAACCTCCGCCACGCGGCCAGCACCACCAACGGTGTGGAGCTGCTCGTCCCGGTGTTCCAGGAGGTGCTCGCGGCCACCGGACTGTCCAGACGGGACATCGGCTTCTGGTGCTCGGGCTCCTCGGACTACCTCGCCGGCCGGGCATTCTCCTTCGTCTCCGCGGTGGACGCGATCGGCGCGTACCCGCCGATCGCCGAGTCGCACGTCGAGATGGACGGCGCGTGGGCCCTGTACGAGGCGTACGTGAAGATCCTCACCGGGGAGGCCGACACCGCCCTGGCGTACGGCTTCGGCAAGTCCTCGGCTGGCCCGCTGCGGCGGGTACTGGCGATGCAGCTCGACCCGTACCTGGTCGCTCCACTGTGGCCGGACTCGGTCAGCGTCGCCGCGCTGCAGGCCCGGCTGGGCATCGAGGCCGGACTGTGGAGCGAGCGGGACATGGCGGCGGTGGCGGCACGCAGCCGGGCGGCCGCGCTGACCAACCCCGCCGCCCAGCTCGCCGGCCGGGTGTCCACCGAGGACCTGCTGGCCGCACCGTACCTCGCCGATCCGCTGCGGGCGCACGACTGCGCCCCGATCAGCGACGGCGCCGCCGCGGTCATCCTGGCCAGCGCCGACCGCGCCAGGCAGCTGCGCGAGCGGCCGGCCTGGATCAGCGGCTTCGCGCACTGCGTCGACTCGCCCGCGCTGTCGTTGCGCGACCTGACCACCGCACCGTCGGCCAGCGCCGCCGCGGGCTCGGCCGACGCTTCCGGTGTCGAGGTGGCGGAGCTGCACGCGCCGTTCACGCACCAGGAGATCGTGCTCCGCCGCGCGCTCGGGCTCGCGGAGACGGTGACGGTCAACCCCTCCGGCGGCGCGCTGTGCGGCAACCCGATGTTCGCCGCCGGGCTGGCGCGCATCGGCTGCGCCGCACGGCAGGTCATGTCCGGCCGGGCGACCCGGGTGCTCGCCCACGCGACCAGCGGCCCGGCGCTCCAACAGAACCTCGTGTGTGTGATGGAGGCGCGATGAGGGCCGCTGTCCTCGGCGTGGGGCAGACCGAGCACCGCAGCCGCCGCACCGACGTGTCGATGGCGGGGCTGTGCCGGGAGGCCATCGACCGCGCCCTGGCCGACGCGGGTACCGGCTGGTCGCAGCTCGACGCGGTCGTGCTCGGCAAGGCACCCGACCTGTTCGAGGGCGTGATGATGCCCGAGCTGTTCCTCGCCGACGCGCTCGGCGCCAGCGGCCGGCCGCTGCTGCGCGTGCACACGGCGGGCTCGGTGGGCGGGGCGACCGCGATCGTCGCGACCAGCCTGGTCCGCGCGGGAGTGCACCGCCGGGTGCTGGCGGTCGCGTTCGAGAAGCAGTCCGAGTCCAACGCCATGTGGGCGCTGTCCATCAACCCACCCTTCACGATGCCGGTCGGCGCCGGCGCGGGCGGGTACTTCGCGCCACACATCCGCGCGTACATCCGCCGCTCCGGGGCGCCGCCGCACATCGGCGCCATGGTGGCCGTCAAGGACCGGCGCAACGGCAGCCTCAACCCGCACGCGCACCTGCGCCAGCCCGACATCAGCACCGAGTCGGTCCACGCCTCCCCGATGCTCTGGGACCCGGTCCGGTACGACGAAACGTGCCCGTCCTCGGACGGCGCCTGCGCGGTCGTCATCGGGGACGAACGGGCGGCCGGGGCCAGCGGGCGGCCGGTGGCGTGGATCCGCGCCACCGCCCTGCGCACCGAGCCGACCAGCTTCGCGGGCAAGGACCACGTCAACCCGCGGGCCGGCAGCGAGGCCGCCGCGGCGCTGTGGCGCGCGGCGGGCATCGCCGATCCGCTGCGCGAGATCGACGTCGCGGAGCTGTACGTCCCGTTCTCCTGGTTCGAGCCGATGTGGCTGGAGAACCTCGGCTTCGCGCCGCAGGGCCAGGGCTGGAAGCTCACCGAGGCCGGGGAGACCCGGCGGGACGGACTGATCCCGGTCAACCCCTCGGGCGGGGTGCTGTGCGCCAACCCGATCGGCGCCTCCGGTCTGCTGCGCTTCGCCGAGGCCGCGTTGCAGGTGATGGGGCGGGCCGGGGCGCACCAGGTGGCGGGTGCGCGCACCGCCGTGGGGCACGCGTACGGGGGTGGTTCGCAGTTCTTCGCCATGTGGGTGGTGGGTGCCACCCCAGGACCGCTCAGCCGTAGCGGACCGGGAGTTCCTTGATGCCGTTGAGCCATCCGGAGCGCAGGCGCATCGGTGTTCCGGCCTTGCTGATGTCCGGCATGTGGTCGGCGATCGCGTTGAAGATGAGCTCGATCTCCAGCCTGGCCAGGTTGGCGCCCAGGCAGAAGTGCGCGCCGCTGCCGCCGAAGCCCAGGTGCGGGTTGGGGCTGCGGGTGACGTCGAACTCGTGCGGGTGCTCGAAGACGTCCTCGTCGAAGTTGGCCGACCCGTAGAAGATGCCCACCCGGTCGCCCGCGCGGATCTGCTGGCCGCCCAGCGTGGTGTCCGCGCGCGCGGTGCGCTGGAAGACGGTCACCGGCGTACCCCACCGGATGATCTCCTCCACCGCGGTCTTCGGGCGCCGCGCCCTGAACAGCTCCCACTGCCCGGGATGGTCGAGAAAGGCGAGCATGCCGTGGGAAATGGCGTTGCGGGTCGTCTCGTTGCCGGCGACCGCCAGCAGCAGGACGAAGAAGCCGAATTCGTCGATGGTCAGCTGGGATCCGTGCAGCTCGGCGTTGACCAGCTTGGTCACGATGTCGTCGCGCGGGCTCTCCTGCCGCTCCTCGGCCATCTTCATGGCATAGGCGAACAGCTCCCAGGCGACCATCAGCGGATCCGCGCCGCCGTAGTCCGGGTCGTCGTACCCGATCATCTCGTTGGACCACTGGAAGATCTGGCGGCGGTCCTCCTGCGGGATGCCCAGCAGCTCCGCGATCGCCTGCAGCGGCAGCTCGCACGCGACCTCGCTGACGAACTCGCCACCCCCGTCGGTCATCGCCGTGCGGACGATCCGTTCCGCGCGGTCCGCCAGTACCCCCCGGAGCTTTTCGATGATTCTGGGGGTGAACCCGCGCGACACGATCGCGCGCAGCGCGGTGTGCTCGGGCGGGTCGATGTTGAGCATGACGAGGCGCTGCATCTCGATGCCGTCCCGCGTCATGGTGGGGTGGAACCGCGGGATGGCGGTGTTCTGCCACGACGAGTAGGTCTCGCTGTCGCGGGAGACGGTCATCACGTCGGCGTACCGGGTGACCACCCAGTACCCCTCGTCGTCGAAGCCGGAGCTGCCGCGCGGCTGCCGGTTCCACCAGACCGGCGCGGTGCGCCGCAACTCGGCGAACTCCTCGTGCGGCACGCGCTCGGCGTAGATGCCAGGATCGGTGAAGTCGAACCCCTCCGGGATGCACGGCTTGGTCACTGGCTCCTCCAACCATAACGTGTTCTACTTATTGAAGCACACGATCTGTTTCATCTGAACGGGACATAGCAGCATCTTGTGAAACCTGTTCTAGCTGAAAGGGAAGGCCAGTGGGTGCTCCGGTCATCGTCGAGGCGGTACGCACACCCATCGGCAAACGCGGTGGCGTGCTGGCCGGCCTGCACGCCGCCGAACTCCTCGGTGCCGCCCAGCGGGCGCTGGTGGCGCGGGCCGGCATCGACCCCGGCATCGTGGAGCAGGTCTTCGGCGGCTGCGTGACGCAGGCGGGCGAGCAGTCCAACAACGTCACCCGCACCGCGTGGCTGCACGCCGGCCTGCCGTACCAGACCGGATGCCTCACGCTCGACGCGCAGTGCGGCTCGGCGCAGCAGGCCGTGCACCTCGTCGCCGGCCTCATCACGGCCGGCGCCATCGAGGTCGGCATCGCCTGCGGCGTGGAGGTGATGAGCCGGGTGCCGCTGCGGTCGAACATCGGCACCGACGCGGGGCCGCCCCGGCCGGCCTCGTGGGACATCGACCTGCCCAACCAGTACGTTGCCGCGGAGCGGATCGCCAACCGACGCGGGCTGTCCAGAGTGGACCTCGACGGGTTCGGCGTGCTGTCACAGGCACGGGCGGCCCGCGCCTGGTCCGAGGGGCGCTTCGACCGCGAGGTGGTGCCGGTGTGCGGCACCGCGCGGGATCAGGGACTGCGGGACACCACGATGGACGGACTGAGCCGGCTCACGCCGGTCGTCGAGGGTGGCCTGCACACGGCGGGTACCTCAGCACAGATCTCCGACGGCGCCGCGGCGGTGCTCCTCATGGACGCGGACCGGGCGCGGGCGCTGCGCCTGCGGCCGAGGGCCAGGGTCCTGGCGCAGTGCCTGGTCGGCGCCGAGCCCTACTACCACCTCGACGGCCCGGTGTCGGCGACGGAGCGGGTGCTGGCGGCCAGCGCCATGAAGATCGACGACATCGACCGGTTCGAGGTGAACGAGGCGTTCGCGTCGGTGGTGCTGTCCTGGATGGCGGTGCACCGGCCGGATCCGGAGAAGGTGAACGTGAACGGCGGCGCGATCGCGCTCGGTCACCCGGTGGGGAGTACGGGCGCCCGGCTGGTCACGACGGTCCTGCACGAACTGGAGCGCTCGGACGGCGGTACGGCCCTGGTGACGATGTGCGCGGGCGGTGCCATGTCCACCGCCACCATCCTGGAACGCCTCTGACGGCTAGTACTGATCTATCTCGGTGAGGTCGATGTCGATGTCGAGCGGGACGCTGAGCACCAGCCGATCATGGAAAATGCCGGTGACACTGTAACTCCCGGTCGCCGGATCGATTTCGTATACATACACTGTGATCTTGCCGGACGGGTCTTCTACGCGCCAGAAGTGCGGAATGCCGGCTTGGGCATAGAGCTGCGGCTTGCGCTCCCGATCCCGCACCTCGGAGTCCGGGGATACCACCTCGACCGCGAGCAGGACAGCCTCGGCGGGATAGGCGGTCTGGGTCGGCTCACCGTCGGCCTCGGCCCGCACCAGGATGAGGTCCGGCACCGGCCGCTGGCGGTGCCCGAGGACCACCGACATCTCCCGTCGCACCCGCAGCGTGCCCTCCCGTCGCGCCAGCCGCCTGAGATTGTCCTCCAGCAGGCTGATCACCCGCATGTGGAAGAGCTTCTGCGGGCTCACGAGGACCAGGCTGCCGTCGACGAGTTCGGTGCGTGGCGGCAGGTCGGGGATCCGGTCGAGATCTTCGGCCGTGAACCCTTCCGGCGGCGGCTCGAGCCGGCCGAACACCGGTTCAGCGCTCATGCACCCTACCCATCTGGTCGGTCTCGTGTGTCCCGCTCAGACTACCCGGACCGCATCGGTCGCTTCCGGTCAGATCCAGTCGGTGTGGCGGGGCCAGGACAGGAGGGTGTCGACCACCTCCGGCGGATCGTGCGGCGAGCCCTCCTGCAGGCCCGTGTACCGGCCCCGGTAGAACAGCAGTGGCCGGGCCGCCGCGCAGTCCCCGAGCGCGGTGACCAGGCCGACCACGACGTGGTGGTCGCCGGCGCGGTGGGTCGCCTCGATCCGGCAGTCGGCCCAGGTGAGCACCCCGTCCAGTACCGGCGCGCCGGCGGGCGAGGGCGACCAGGCCACGCTGGCGAACTTGTCCGCGCCGCCGCGGCCGAAGACCCGGGACAGGCCCCGCTGCTCCTCCGCCAGCACGTTGACGCAGAAGTGTCCGGTCCGCTCGATGCGCCGCCAGGTGGCCGACGTGCCGGCCGGGCAGAAGAGCACCAGCGGGGGGTCCAGCGACAGCGCGGCGAACGCCTGGCAGGCGAAGCCGACCGGGGTGCCATCGTCCACAGTGGTCACCACGGTCACCCCGCTGCAGAAGTGGCCGAACACCCGGCGGAAGTGGGCGGCGCCGACGGCGACCGTCGAGGTCAATGCGCGCCGCCGTGGCTGAACCGGTGGCCCCACAGGCTGGTGGCCGTGGTCTCCCGGGACACCCAGGTGGCGTCGTCGACGAGCCGGCCGTCGGTGCCGTACTCGATGTCGAAGCCGCCGGGGGTGCGTACGTAGAACGAGACCATCAGGTCGTTGGCGTGCCGGCCGAGCGTGGAGACGAGCGGCGCCTCGTGGCGCTGGCACCGGTCGATGGCCCGGCCGACGTCGTCCAGCGAGGCGACCTCGATCATCAGATGGATCATGCCGGACTTCGCCGGCAGCGGGGCGAGCGCGAGGCTGTGGTGGCGCGGATTGCAGCCGAGGAAGCGCATCCACAGTGGCGGGCTGCCGGCCGGCAGGCCCAGCAACTGCGGCGCCAGCCGCATGGTGTCGCGCAGCCGCAGGCCGAGCACCTCGGTGTAGAAGCGCAGCGCCACGGCGTCGTCGGTCACCGGGAGCACGGCGTGGCCCATGCCCATCTCGCCGGTGACGAACCGGGTGCCGTACGGGCTCACCGCCGGCCGGTCGTCCAGTGCCGCTCCGCAGAACAGTTCCAGCGTGTTGCCGAAGGGGTCGTCGAACCCGATCAGCCCGGCGACCCGGCGGTCGGCCAACTCGGCGGCGCCGGCCGGCTTCGTGGCGACGCCGGCCTCCTCCAGGGCTCGCGCGGCCGCGGCCAGGTCGCCGGGCGCGGCGACCTCGAAGCCGGCGGCGAGCAACCGGTCCCGCTCGCCGGGGACGATCACCAGCCGCGCGGGGAAGTCATCCATGCGCAGGTACAGTGCGGCGGGATCGGGACCCCGCCCCTCCGCCATGCCGAGCACCTTGACGCCGAAGGTACGCCAGGCGTCGACCTCGGTGGCCTCGACGCGCAGGTACCCCAGGGAACGGACGACGCTCATGCCAACCCCGTCTCCAGAAAGCCGATCGCCAACCTGTTGAACTCATCGAACTTCTCCAGCTGTACCCAGTGGCCGCAGCCACCGAAGACGTGCAGCTGCACCCGCCGGATCAGCTTCATCGCGAGCAGCGCGCCGTCCACCGGGTTCACCCGGTCCTCCCGCCCCCACAGCAGCAGCACCTCATTGCGCAGCAGGTGGGCCTCGCGCCACAGCAGTCCCTCCTGCAGCCGCGCGGGATCCATGAAGGAGGCGCCCATGGCGGCCATGGCCCGCAGCGCGCCCGGCTGGCTGGCCGCGGCGAAGCGCTCGTCGACCATCGCGTCGGTGACCAGCTTCGGGTCGTGCACGAGCAGGCGCAGGAACGCCGCCAGCTTCTCCCGGGTTGGGCCGGGCGGTGCGCCGAACTCCATCAGCCGCTTGACACCCTCGGTCGGGTCGGGGGCGAACACGTTGAGGCTCAACCCGCCCGGTCCCATCAGCACCAGCCGGCCGGCGCGGTCGGGGTGGCGCAGCGCGAAGCGGGTCGCGGTGCCGCCGCCGAGGGAGTTGCCGACCAGGTGCGCCCGCTCGACGCCCAGCTCGTCGAGCAGCGCGGCGAGCGCGTCGGCGGCGTGGGTGAAGTAGTGGCCGCGCACCGGCCCGGCGTCGGAGCCGCCGTAGCCTGGTTGGTCCACCGCGAGGATGCGGAAGTGCTTGGCGAGCACGGGTATGTTGGCGCCGAAGTTGCTCCGGGCCGAGGCGCCCGGCCCGCCGCCGTGCAGCAGCACGACCGGACTGGCGTCCGGCGAACCGGCGCCGTGGTAGTGGAGGCTCATACCAGCGCGTCCGCGACGGTCAGGCCGAACTCGCCCCGGCCGAACATGGCCAGCGCACGCTCCGGATCGTTGATGGCGTGCACCCGGCCCGCGTGCGCGTCGCGCCAGAAGCGCTGGATGGGGGTACCGACGGCCAGCGCCCGGCCGCCCGAGTTCTCGAACAGCAGGTCCACCGCGCGGATCGCCTGTCCGGTGCCGCGCACCTGGTCCCGCCGGGTCCGCAGGCGCAGCGGCATCGGTATCTTCCGGCCGGCTTCGGCGTGCTCCATCAGTTCGCGCATGTTCGCCGAAAGGGCCCGCCACGCGTCGTCGAGTTCGGCGGCGGCCTGCGCGACCCGTACCTGTGAAAAAGGATCCTCCGCGGCCCGGACCCCCGCGTAGGCCGCGCGGACCCGCTCGCGCAGGTAGTCCACGTGCGCCTGGTAGGCGCCGAAGGCCATGCCGATCACGGGTGTGGTGATGGCATAGGAGAAGATCGAGCCGTACGGGATCCGGTACAGCGGGGCGGTGTTGGTCTGCTGGCCCGGGCAGACGCAGCGCGCGGTGTCGTTGAAGGACAGTGAGCGGTACGCCGGCACGAAGGCGTCCCGCACCACGATGTCGTTGCTGCCGGTGCCACGCAGCCCGACGGTGTGCCACACGTCGTCGATGGTGTGGGCGCCGGCCGGCAGCAGGAAGGTCCGGAAGTCGGCCGGCTCGTCGCCGCTGCCGGGCACGATCCCGCCGAGCAGCACCCAGGTGGCGTGCTCGCAGCCGGATGAGAAGCTCCACCGGCCGTCGAGCCGGTACCCGCCGTCGACCGCCCGCACCTTGCCCGTGGGCGCGTACGACGAGGACATGCGGGTGCCGGGATCGCTGCCCCACACGTCCTCCTGCGCCTGGTCGGGGAACAGGGCCAGCTGCCAGTTGTGCACCCCGATGACCGACGCAACCCAGCCGGTGGAGCCGCACGCGCCGGCGAGCAGCCGCACGGCGTGCAGGAAGGTCAACGGATGCGCCTGGATGCCGCCGAACCTGGCCGGCTGCAGGAGCTGGAACACGCCCACCTCGGCCAGCGACTTGACGGTCTCCGCCGGCAGCGACCGGCGGTCCTCGGTCTCCTGCGCCCGCTCGCGCAGCACCGGCAGCAGGTCGCGCACTCCGTCAACGACCGCCGATCCCGGCTCCTCGGTCATCGGACTGTCCTCTCGTCGGAACGACGTCTATAGTAGAACACGTTCTAGGTTTGTGGGGAAAGGCTTGCGAGGGAAAGGTAGGAGGGAGAAGGTATGAGTGACCGGGTACCGGTCCGGACCATCGATGCCGGCGAGCCGCCGCGCAGGTTTGCCCGGGGCTGGCACTGCCTCGGTCCCGCCGGCGCCTTCCGGCAGGGAGGACCGCACGCGGTCGACGCGTTCGGCACCAAGCTGGTGGTCTTCGCCGACTCCCGCGGCGCGCTGCACGTGCTCGACGGGTACTGCCGGCACATGGGCGGCGACCTCACCACGGGCACGGTCAAGGGTGACGCGGTCGCGTGCCCCTTCCACGACTGGCGGTGGGGCGGCGACGGGCGGTGCGCCGAGGTGCCGTACGCCCACCGCGTGCCGCCGCGCGCCCGTACCCGCTCGTGGCTGACGCTGGAGGAGAACCGCCAACTGTTCGTGTGGCACGACCCGCAGGGCAGGCCGCCGCCACCGGAGGTGGGCATCCCCCGCATCCCCGGCGCGTTCTCCGAGGAGTGGAGCGACTGGTCCTGGAGCTCGCTGCGCATCGACGGTTCCAACTGCCGCGAGGTGGTCGACAACGTGGTCGACATGGCGCACTTCTTCTACATCCACTTCGCCTTCCCCACGTACTTCAAGAATGTCCTCGAAGGACACATCGCCTCCCAGTACCTGGAGACGCGGGCCCGCCCGGACGTCACGAACGGCGCCAACTACGCGTCCGGCGCCGAGACGACGCTGCGCTCCGAGGCCTCCTACTTCGGGCCGTCCTACATGATCGACAATCTGTGGCACACGTACAGCGGGTTCACCGTGGAGTCGGTGCTCATCAACTGCCACTACCCGGTCACCGCCGACTCCTTCGTGCTGCAGTGGGGCGTCATCGTCAAGCGGCTGCCGGGCCTGACCCGCGCGCAGGCCGACAAGTTCGCCGGCAAGATGGCCAGGTCCATCGGCCTCGGGTTCGAGCAGGACGTGGAGATCTGGAAGCACAAGAGCCGCATCGACAACCCGCTGCTGTGCGCCGAGGACGGACCGGTCTACCAGTTGCGGCGCTGGTACGAACAGTTCTATGTGGACGTCGAGGAGGTCACCGGGGACATGGTGGCGCGCTTCGAGTACGAGGTGGACACCACCCGCGCGGTGCGGACCTGGGAGGCGGAGGTGGCGGGCAACCTGGCACGGCAGCGGGCCGCCAGCGGCGCGCCATGACCGGGCCGCAGACCCTCGCCGACCGGCGCGGGTACCTGGAGGGCGGGCTCTCGGACGTGTGCTGCGACGACTGCGGCGCGCAGGTCCGGGTGAAGAAGATGAGCGCCGCGCACACCAGCGTCCAGTGGACCGGGCCGGCCACCCGCTGCTGCCTGGAGTTCGCCGGCCGGCCGGGACCGAGCGCGCTGGTGCCCACCTGTGTGCGGCTGCGGGCGAGCATCGAGCGGGCGGTGCGCGAGGGCAGGCTGGGAGTCGTCAGTTGAGCGTCGGCCAGCCGTACCACCGCCTGCCGGTGATCGACGTCATCGACGAGACACCGGACGCGAGGTCGTTCGTGCTGCGGGTGCCGGCGGAGCTCGGACCGGCCTTCGCGTACCGGCCGGGCCAGTTCCTGACGGTACGCGTACCGGGTGCGGCGCGCTGCTACTCGCTGTCCAGCTCGCCGCACACGGACCAGCACCTCACGTTCACGGTCAAGCGGGTACCGGACGGGGTCGGGTCCAACTGGCTCTGCGACAACCTGCGGCCCGGCGGGCTGGCGGAGCTGTCGGCGCCGGCCGGCTCGTTCAGCCCCGGCCGCCTCGACACCGACCTGCTGCTGCTGGCCGGCGGCAGCGGGATCACGCCGGTGATCTCCATCATCAAGTCGGCACTGTCCGAAGGGGACGGACACGTCGCGCTCGTCTACGCCAACCGGGACCAGCGGTCGGTCATCTTCGGTGCCGACCTGCGCGACCTCGCGGCACGCCACCCCGACCGGCTGCGGGTGCACCACTGGCTGGACGCCGTGTGCGGTCCGCCCACTGTGGACAGGCTGGTGCCGCTGCTGCGCCCCTTCGCGGGGCGCGAGGCGTTCGTGTGCGGCCCCGAGCCCTTCATGGAGGCCGCACGCAAGGCCCTCGACGACCTCGGGTTGCCGGCGGAGCAGGTGCATGTGGAGCGGTTCCGGGCGGTCCTCGATGAGCCGTCGGAGGAGGCCACGGTCGCGACGGCCGAGGTGACTCTGGACGGGGTCACCCACCGCCTGCCGTGGCCGGCGACGGCACGGCTGCTCGACGTGATCATCGAGGCCGGGCTGAACCCGCCGTTCTCCTGCCGGCAGGGGATCTGCGGCGCGTGCGCGTGCCGGGTCCTGCACGGCGAGGTGCACCTGGTGCACAACGAGATCCTGGCGGACGAGGACTTCGCCGACGGGTACATCCTCGCCTGCCAGGCCCTGCCGCTTTCCGCGACGGTCGCGGTCACCTACCACTAGCCAGCCGCACGGCGATCTCGATGAGCTGGTCCTCCTGGCCGCTGAGCACTCGACCCCTCCCTCGAACCGGCGTGCCGGCCGGCCCGGCGGCCGGAGAACACGCAGTCGGCCAGCGACAGCCCGCTGACGTACGAGTGGGAGCAGATGCCGACGGCGGTGCGGCCGGCGGCGTACAGCCCGGGGACCGGCGTGCCGTCCGCGCCGCGTACCTGTCCCGACTGCTCGTCCACCAGCAGGCCGCCGAGCGTCAGCATGGGTGCGGGCTGGCCCAGCCGGGGCCGGACCGAGCAGTCGATCAGCGAGTACGGGGGCCGCGCCTGGCGGCGGACCAGGGCGGCGGGCTTGCCGACCGGATCGGGCGCACCCGCCTCGGCGGCGGCGTTGTACGCCTCGACCGTCGCCGCGAGCCCCGCCGGGTCGACTCCCGCCCGGGCCGCCACCTCCGCCAGGGTCGGCGCGCTGACCCGGTCCATCCGCAGCAGCAACCGCGCCTGTACCCGCTGGAACCACAGCGTCTGGTGGCGCACCTGGCGCCGCGCCTCGGCCAGCGTGTCGCGGTCGACCAGCAGCCACGCCCGGCCACCGGCCGCGTGCAGCACCGCGTCGCCCACGGCGGCGCCGTAGCGCGCCTCGTCGCACACCCGCGCGCCGGCACGGTCCACCAGCACGCCGGTCAGCAGCGCGGCGGGTGGGCTGAGGAACCGCCAGACGGTGACCCGGTCCAGGCGGCCGGTGGCGCCCCCGGCCGCCACACCGAGCAGGATCCCGCTCCCGTCGTCGCCGGTGGTGCCCAGCGGCAGGCCGCCACGGTACTGCGGAGCATGCTCGCGCAGCATCGCGCGGTTGAGGATGAAGCCGCCCGCGCTGAGCACGACGCCGCGTGCGGCCGCGATGCGCAGCGGGCGCCCGTACCGGGCCTCCAGCGCGGCGACCGGCCGGTGCAGCGCGCGCCGCAGGGCGGGTACGTAGACGCCGGGCTTGACCGACCACCGGTGCAGCAGCCGGTGCGCCGGTCGGACCCACGCCGGTGCGCCGCCGAGGCTGCGACACTCCACTCCGGACACCCGGCCGGCCTCGTCGGTCACCAACCCGGTGACCCTGGTCTGGGTGCGCACCCGGACCCCGCGCCCGCGGACGGACGCGGCGAGCCGCGCGTAGAACAACCGGCCCGAGGTGCCCCGGCCCCGGGTGCGGTGGCCCCGCGGGGCCGGTGGCGCGAGGTGGGCGAAGGACAGCTCGCTGCCCGAGTGGTACAGGTAGAACTTGTTGCTGGGATACGACGTCTTGTACGGGCAGAGGCTCGCCTCGAACGGCACGCCCGCCGCGCACAGCCAGTCGACCAGGTCCGCGCTGCCGGCGCAGAACCTCCGCAGGGTGTCCGCCGCGACCGCGTCGCCCACCTCCTGCGCCAGGTAGGCGAGCATCGCCTCCGGCGTGTCCGCCACCCCCGCCTCGCGTTGGACCGCCGTGCCACCACCGGCGTAGACCACCCCGCCGGACAGGGCGGTGGCGCCACCCCCGGCGAAGCGGTCCAGCACCAGCACGCCGGCACCGGCGTCGGCCGCCTCGATCGCGGCGCAGGCGCCGGCCGCGCCGAAGCCCACCACGACCACGTCGGCCCGCTCGTCCCAGCCTTCCGGCACCGTGGCCTCCATCCTGGCGCTGCCGCCCCCGAAACTATAACCTGTTCTAGTGGACGGGCGGGAGAGAGAGTTCGACATCATTGTGGTGGGCAGCGGCGCCGCGGGGATGACGGCGGCGCTCACCGCCGCGCACACCGGCCTGAGCGCCGTGGTCGTGGAGAAGGCGGGCGCCTTCGGCGGCTCCACCGCCCGCTCCGGTGGCAACGTGTGGGTGCCGGGCAACGACGCGCTGCGCCGGGCCGGGGTCGGCGGCACGGTCGACGAGGCGCTCGCCTACCTCGCGCACGTGGCCGGCGACGGCGTACCGGTGGCCCGCCAGCGCGCGCTGATCGCGCACGGACCCGCGATGCTCTCCTTCGTCGAAGCCAACACCCGCCTGCGGTTCCGCTGGGTGCCGAACTACTCCGACTACTACCCGGAGGCGCCCGGCGGCACGGCAGAGGGGCGCACCGTCGAGCCGAGACCGCTCGACGCGCGGGTGCTCGGCCCGGAACTGGAGCACCTCGCGCGGCCCTACCTCGCCGTACCCGCGTCGGTCACCATCACCGCCGCCGACTACCGGTGGCTGAGCCTCGGTACCCGCCATCCCCGCGCGGTGAGCACGGCGGCCCGGGTCGCCGCGCGCGGCGTACTGTCACGCGCCCTGCGGCGGCGGATGCTGAGCATGGGCCAGGCCCTCGCCGCCGGGCTGCGCGCCGGGCTCGCCTCGGCCGGTGTGCCGGTATGGCTGAATGCGCCGCTGACCGGGCTGCACGAGGACGGTGCCGGCCGGGTCACCGGGGTCCGGGTGGAACGCGACGGCGGGGAGGTGCTGCTGCGCGCCCGGCGCGGCGTGCTGCTCGCCTCGGGCGGCTTCGAGCACAACGAGCAGATGCGCCAGCGGCACCAGCGGGCTCCCGTCGGTACACAATGGACTGTTGGTGCGCCGGGCAACACCGGCGACGGCATCGAGGCCGGGCAGCGGCTCGGCGCGGCGCTGGACCTCATGGACGACGCCTGGTGGGGGCCGTCCATCCCGCTGGGCAACGGCGTCTACTTCTGCCTGGCCGAGCGCAGCCTGCCGGGCTGCATCCTGGTCAACGCCGCCGGCGAGCGCTTCGTCAACGAGGCCGCGCCGTACGTGGACGCGGTGCGCGCCATGTACGACAACCACACCGCCGCCGTGCCGCACATCCCCGCGTGGCTGATCGCCGACCAGCGCTACCGCGACCGGTACCTGTTCGCCGGGCGCGGACCGCGCCAGCCGCTGCCCCGGCGCTGGTACGAGTCGGGCGTCGCGCACCGCGCAGCCACCCTGGCGGAGCTGGCCGGGCGCACCGGCCTGCCGGCCGGCGGCCTCGCCGCCACCGTGGACCGCTTCAACGGGTTCGCGCGCGCCGGCCGCGACGGGGACTTCCACCGCGGCGACTCGGTCTACGACCGCTACTACGGCGACCCGCGCAACCGGCCCAACCCGTGCCTGGGACCGCTGTCCAAGCCGCCGTTCTACGCCATCCAGATCGTCCCCGGTGACCTGGGCACCAAGGGAGGCCTGCGCACCGACGAGCGGGCCCGGGCGCTGCGCCCCGACGGCACGCCGATCCCCGGGCTGTACGCGGCGGGCAACGCCAGCGCCGCGGTGATGGGCCGCAGCTATGCGGGCGCCGGGGCGACGATCGGGCCGGCGATGACCTTCGGGTACCTCGCGGCGCTCGACATGGCCGGACGCCAACCGCCGTCGCCACCCGTGACGGGTCACGACCCGCGCGGCCCGGCCGACATCTGGTCCGCCGGCAGCCGGCACCTCGCCGCCGGCGCGCCACCGGTGAGCCTCCCGCTGCCACCCGCCCCGCCGTGACCTGGACCTTGATCGGCAGATCACGTGGCGAGGATGAGGCCGCTGGTGGGGACGCCGGTACCGGCTGTCACCAGGACGGGTCCGGTGCCGTCGACCTGGTTCGCGGCGGTGCCACGGACCTGGCGTACCGCCTCCGCGATGCCGTTCATCCCGTGGATGTACGCCTCCCCGAGCTGGCCGCCGTGCGGGTTGACCGGCAGCCGGCCACCCAGCTCGATCCCGCCGCCGGCGATGAACTCCCGCGCCTGGCCGGCCGGGCAGAACCCCAGCTCCTCCAGCTGCATCAGCACGTACGGCGTGAAGTGGTCGTAGAGCACGGCGAGCCGGATGTCCGCCGGTGCGTACCCGGACTGCCGCCACAGTTGCCGTCCCACCACGCCCATCTCCGGCAGGCCGGTCAGCTCGTCGCGGTAGTAGCTGGTCATCACGTACTGGTCGGACGCGCTGCCCTGTGCCGCCGCGCGGATGACCGCGGGTCGCCACGGCAGGTCCCGGGCCCGGGCCAGGCTGGTGACCACCACGGCCACCGCGCCGTCGCTCTCCTGGCAGCAGTCCAGCAGCCGCAGCGGCTCGGCGATCCAGCGCGACGCCTGGTGCTCCGCGAGGGTGATGGGGCGCTGGTAGAACCAGGCGCGCGGGTTGGTCGCGGCGTGCCGGCGCATGGCGACGCTCACCCGGCCGAAGTCCTCGGTACTGGCGCCGTAGGTGTGCAGGTAGCGGCGGGCGACCATGGCCACCATGGCGGCGGGGGTACCCAGGCCCATCGGGTAGTGCCAGCCGTGGTCCACGCCACCGGAGGTCGGTGCGCTGGCCACGGTCTGCGACACCTGCCCGAAGCGCTGGCCGGAGCGCTCGTTGAGGGCGCGGTAGCAGACGACCACCTCGGCCACGCCGGTCGCGACGGCCATGGCGGCCTGCTGCACGACCGCGCACGCCGCACCGCCGCCGTA
>JBBWZQ010000298.1:0-11828 GCA_039649115.1 Micromonosporaceae bacterium
TCCGTGGCCGCCGAGGAGGTCTCGATGAACGTGAGCACCATGGCGGCGGCCGCCGAGGAGATGACCGCGTCGATCAACGAGATCTCGCGCAGCGCGACCTCGGCCGCGGGCGTGGCCACGGAGGCGGTGAGCACGGCGCAGATCACCTCGGCGGCGGTGCAGCGGCTCGGCCAGGCCAGCGCCGAGATCGGAGACATCCTCAAGGTGATCAACACGATCGCCGAGCAGACCAACCTGCTCGCCCTCAACGCCACCATCGAGGCGGCCCGGGCCGGCGACGCGGGCAAGGGGTTCGCCGTGGTGGCCGGCGAGGTCAAGGATCTGGCTCAGGAGACCGCCAAGGCGACCGAGGACATCTCGCGCAAGACCGCCGCGATCCAGAGCACCACGACCGACGTGGCGCAGGCGATCGGCCAGATCGCCGAGGTGGTCAACCAGATCAACGAGTTGCAGACGGCCATCGCCGCGGCGGTGGAGGAGCAGTCGGCGACGTCCTCCGAGATCAGCCGCAACATCGCACAGGTATCTGCCGGTACGGGCCAGATCGCGGACAACATCACCGGTGTGGCCAGCGCCGCCGGTTCGACCGCGGAGGGCGCCGGAGTGACCCTGCAGTCAGCCGGCGAACTGGCCATGATGGCGACCCAGCTCGACCAGCTGGTGCGCACCTTCAAGTACTGAGCGTCGGGGGGCCCGCCGGTTCGCGACGGGCGCCCCCGATACGTGCGTCAGGCGGCGCCGAGGTTCGTGGCGATCTTGTCACCGACGGACTTGTCGACGGAGCGCCAGTAGGCGATGGCCCGGTCGAGGATCGGGCTGGTCACGCCGTTCTTCAGGTGCCCGGTCACGTTGTCGATCAGGTGCTCCCGGTCGGACTCGGAGAGGACCTGGCGGACGAGGGTACCCGGCTGGCCGAAGTCGTCGTCCTCGGCGTGCAGGGTGGCCGCGGCCCGTACCATCTCCCCCGCCGCCACGCCCCAGCCCGCGTCCGCGCCGCGCTCCACGACGGCCGGGCCGCCGAAGGAGTTGGGCGAGTACACCGGCTGGTTGCCGGAGTGCAGGTAGCGCATCGAGCCGTCGAACGTGTACGAGTGCACCGGCACCTGCGGCTGGTTCACCGGCAGCTGCAGGTAGTTCGGGCCGATCCGGTACCGGTGGGTGTCCGCGTAGGCGAACATCCGGCCGAGCAGCATCTTGTCCGGCGAGACGCCGATGCCCGGTACCAGGCTGGACGGCTCGAAGGCGGCCTGCTCGATCTGCGCGAAGAAGTTCTCCGGGTTGCGGTCGAGCGTGAGCCGGCCCACGCGGCGCAGCGGGTAGTCGCCGTGCGGCCACACCTTGGTCAGGTCGAACGGGTTGAACCGGTACCCCGGCGCGTCCGCGTACGGCATGACCTGGACGTAGAGTGTCCACGATGGATTGTCGCCGCGCTTGATGGCGTTGAACAGGTCCCGCCGGTGGAAGTCCACGTCCTCGGCGACCATCGCGTCGGCCTCGGCGGCGGTGAAGTTCTCGACACCCTGCTCGGTCAGGAAGTGGTACTTGACCCAGTAGCGCTCGCCGGCCGCGTTGACCCACAAGTACGTGTGCGAGCCGAACCCGTGCTGGTTGCGCCAGGTACGCGGGGTGCCGCGGTCGGTGAACAGGAAGGTGACCTGGTGCGCCGACTCGGAGTTGAGGGTCCAGAAGTCCCACTGCATGTTGTTGTCGCGCAGCCCGGTGTCGGGCAGCCGCTTCTGCGAGCGGATGAAGTGCGGAAACTTCATGGTGTCGCGGATGAAGAAGACCGGCGTGTTGTTGCCGACCAGGTCGTAGTTGCCTTCGGAGGTGTAGAACTTCAGCGCGAACCCGCGCGGGTCGCGTACCGTGTCCGCGGAGCCCTGCTCGCCGGCGACCGACGAGAAGCGCAGCAGCGTCTCGGTGCGGGCGCCGGGCTGGAAGAGCGCCGCCTTGGTGAGCTCCGACACGTCGTCGGTCACCTCGAAGTGCCCGAACGCGCCGCCGCCCTTGGCGTGCACGTTGCGCTCGGGTACCCGCTCGCGGTTGAAGTGCGCCATCTGCTGGATGAAATGGTGGTCGTGGAGCAGGATCGGCCCGTCCGCGCCCAGCGTCAGTGAGAACGCGTCGCTGGGCGCCGGCGCGCCGGAGTCGGTCGTTGAGACCGGTGGCAGTTCGGGCATGGTGGATTGTCCTTTCCGGTGAGCTGGCCCTCGCCCCCACCTTATCTGGAACCAATCCAGAATGACATCCCGACTCGGCCATTCGTCGTCTGATCCCGAGTGGACCTGGCGCGTTACCCTCTAGCCACCGCGGGGCGGGTGCGGTGGAGGGGTGTGAGCAGGGTGACGGTCATCGACACGCGGATGAGCGTCTGGGAGGCGTTGGCCGGGCGAGCGCCCGGCCGGCCGATGGGCCCGGCCGATCCCGGTCTGTGGAGCGCGGTCGCCGAGCGGCTAAATCCGGCGCGGGCCACGCCGGTGCTGCGCCGGGACATCGAAGAGGCCCAGCTGGTGAGCGTACGCGGCGTGGCCTATGTGATGCTGCGCTCGCCGGACGGCACCAACGCCTGCTACCTGCGGCTGGCACCGGAGGAGCTGGAACTCGCCCGGCTCATGGACGGCACCCGTACCGTCGCCCGCCTGGTCGCCGAGTTCGCCCGCATCACCGGTCGCCTCGCCCCCGACCAGGTCACCCGCGTCGTCGCCGACCTCGCCGGCAACCGGATGCTGGAGGAGCTGCCGGTCGACGCGTTCCGCCGGCTGGAGCGGGTGCACCGCCGACCCTGGCCGGTGCGGCTCGGGCGGGCGGTGGTCGCGTTCGCGCGCGGCCGGCGCGTCATCATCGCCCGGATCGACCCCTTCATCGGATTCCTGTACCGAGCGGGTGGTCGGCTGTTCTTCACCCGGTTTGTCGCGGTACTCGTTGGATTGGTAGCCCTGGCCGGGCTCGGCATCTTCTGCTGGGGCTGGGTACGCGGCGCGCAGCCGGTCTTCCTCGCCCGCGGCTCGTACGCGACCGGCGCGCTCGTGCTGCTCGGGCTCAACGTACTCGCGCTGGCCTGCCACGAACTCGGGCACGCGCTCGCGACCAGGCACGCCGGCCGCCGGGTACCCGCCGCCGGCCTGCTCGTCTACTTCGGCATCCCGTCCGTCTTCGTGGACACGACCGACGTGTGGATGGCCGGCCGGCGGGCCCGCCTGGTGACCACCGCCGCCGGCCCGGCCACCGGACTGTTCCTGGCCGGCGTCGCGCAGGTGGTCGGGCTGCTCGACCCGGCACTGGCGCCGTGGACGTTCAAGCTGTCCTTCGCCTGGTACATCAACGCCGCGTTCAACCTCAACCCGTTCCTCGCGCTGGACGGCTACTACCTGCTGATGGACTGGCTGGAGGTGCCCAACCTCCGAGCTCGTGGCCTGTCCTGGGTGATCGCCCGGCTGCGCCGGCGCCCACTCGCCTTCGGCCAGCTCGACCGGGAGGGCCGGCTCGTCGCGCTGTACGGGCTGCTGTCGGTCGCGTGGCTGGCGATCGCCGCCAACCTCGCGTACCGCATCTATGTGGACAGGGTGGACGGCCTGATCGTCGGGCTGTGGCGCGCCGGCTGGTGGCAGCGGGCGCTGCTGGCCGCGGTCGTCGCCGGCCTGGCCGCGCCGGTGGTCTGGGTCCTGGTGGGCTGGCTCGGCCGGCGCCGCCGCCGGCTGTGGCAACGCCTGCGGGAGCGGCGGGTGGCGGTGGACGCGCCGCGCCGCGCCGACGCACTGGCGCGCTCCGTGCTCGGCCGGCTGCCGGCGCCGGCGCTGTCGCGCCTGGCCGGCGACGCCCGGTGGGTGCGGCCGCGCACCGGCGAGCAGTTGGTCTTCGCGGGCGCCGCACAGCAGTCGGTGTACGTGGTGGTCGACGGCGCGCTGGAGGCACGCCGCCCGGGCGATCCGTCGGGTACCGTGCGCGAGCGGGTCGGCGCGGGCGGCGTGGTGGGACTGGCCAACGCGTTGACCGGAGCCGCTTCCGCGCTCGCCTGGTACACCGCCGGCACCACCCTGCTCGCGGTGCCCGCTACCGCGGTCGCCGCGACGGTAGGCCCGGTGGCCGACCGGGCGACCCGAGCGCCCGCGGTCTTCGGGGCAGACGCGCCGGCCGGCTTCAGCGCCGCCGAGCGGGCCGAGATCGAGAGCCTCTTCGACTCCGCCCCCGCGCTCGCCGCACTGTCCACAGAGGACCGGCTGGCACTGGCGTCCCGGGCCCGGCCGCTCGCCCTGCCGCCGGGTGCGCCGCTGGTCCTCAGCGGCGCCACCGACGCCGCCGTTGTCGCGGCCGGCGCGCTGATGCTGCCCGGCGGCGTCGAGCGGCGCCGCGGCGAACTCGTCGGGCCGCCCGCGGCCGCGTTACCCGGCGCGATCGCCACCGCCCGCACCCCTGCCCGGGTCTGGGTCCTGCCGGCGGTCGCCGGATTGCCGCTGCTGCTGGGCGGCCGGGTGGGCACCTCGGACGGAGCCCCGGCGCGGCACGCCCCCGCGTTCGGCGTGCACCCGCCGAGCGGGTACCCGCCCCTGGCCGTGCCGCCCGGCCCGCCACCGTCCAATTCGGACGATGACAAGGACCGCGGGTTCGAACGCAAACTGTGGTGGCTGCTGATCCTGCTGCTGCTCTTCGCGCTGCTGCTGACCGGCATGAACATCATCTCCGGCATGCCCGCGTGGTCGGAGATGCCCGCGGACCACGCGCTGCTGCAGGGGCAGCGGGGCACGGTCACCGCGGTCGTCGGCGGCAAGCAGGTGGTCCTGCACAAGGGCGACAAGGTGTACGTGTCGGAGCACGACTCGGTCGCGGTGTGGGACCACTCGACCGGTCTGCTGACCTTCCGCGGCGGCGGCTACACCGTCCTGTGTGGAGGATCCGACGTGACGGTCGGGCCGCTCGCCTCGGCGGGGTATCCGGTGGCGCCCAGCGGTGAAGTGCGGTTGGACGCGGGTACCCTGCTGGCGGACACGGCGGCGACCTCGGATGCGTTCCGGCCGCTGGCGCTGTCGGTGGCGACCGGTGGCGCGACGCTCGACAACGCGGGGGCGGCCCGGTTCTCGGCGGCGGGCGGGGCCGCGGACGTGTCGGCGGGCCTGGTGTCGAAGGACTCGGTGCGGCTTCCGGTGACCGGGGACGATCTGTCCTGTGGGGACGGTACGGCCCTGGCGCCTGCTGCCCCGAGCGCGTCGCCGTCGCCGACCGATCCGCTCTCGCCCAGCGCGCTGGCGTCCCCGAGCCTGACCCCCTCCCCATCGCCCAGCCCGGCGCAGTCGCCTCGGCGGTCGCCGACTCCGTCACCGGCGAGGAAAGCCAGCCCGTCTCCAGCCAGGACCACCAGCCCCCCGCCGGCCGACAAGCCGCCGGTTATCGGTGGTATCACCATACGGTCCGATCTGATCTACGCGGTCGACGCCAATGGCGCGGTCTGCAGCAATGGCTCCCCCTCGACAACCGACGTCCTCATCGACGTCACCGATCCGGACAACACCCAGAAGAGCCTGACCGTGAAGCTGACGTACGTCGTCGAGGGGTTTCCCGCGACCAGGAAGACCGTTTCAACCACATTGAATGGCAGCTTCATCGGCACAGTAGGGCCGCTGTCCGACGCCTCGACGACCACGTATCAATCGCCGATGGACCTCACTGTGACGGCGTCCGACGGCAAGAAGACGGTGACCAAGGACTTCCCCGCGGTCATTACATTCCAGAACTGCCGTAATGGCTAGGAGCACGCGGTGTTGTGTTGGTTTTGTGCGAAGGCGGCTCGGGGGTCGTGCCGGTTCTGCGCGCGCGGGCTGTGCGAGGACCACGCCAAGTTCGGCCCGTACCTGTTGGAGGTGCACCGCTCCCATTCCCGGGGCCGCGCCGAAGGGCTGGTCGTGGAGGACGCCGTACAGTGTGGGACATGTCGGCCGCGGCCGCAGCCGGTACCCATGCCTGAACTTGACTAGGAGGCACCATGGGTGACTTTGACGCGGTCCTTGAGCGGCTGCTGGTCGATCAGCCGTTCCGGGCGGCCCTGGCCGCGGACCCCGACCGGGCCCTCGCCGGATACGCCCTCAGCGCCGACGAGGCCGACCTGCTGCGCTCGCAGGTCAGCGCGGAGCGCGGCGGCGAGCGCACCGTCGAGACCCGCAACACCAAGTCCAGCCTCTTCGGCATGCTCGGGTCGCTGACCGGGCTCGCGGAGGGCGCCGGTGGCACGCCCGGCATGATGCCTCCGCAGCCGCCGGACGGCGGGGCCCAGGGGGTGGGCCAGTTCGGCCGGACGCTGGGCGAGTTCGGTGCGGCGCCGGGCCACGGCAGCCTGGGTGCGGCGCACGGACACGGCAGCCTCGCCGAGATGGCGGGCCAGACCGGTCACACCAGCCAGGCCGCCGGGTTCGGGGCCGCCGGTGGTTCGCAGACGTTGGGTCCGGCCGGGGACAGCACGTTCGGTGCGGCCGCGGGCGGGCACGGCAGCCTCGCGCCGTCCGGTGACCACACGCCGGTCGGCTACCACCCGCACATCGACGCGGACGGCGACCATCACTGGGACCACTACACCGCGGTGCAGCACTCCGACGGAAGCGTCGACATCTACGAGGACCGCAACCACGACGGCCGGGTCGACTTCATCGGCCACGACCGCAACCACGACGGCCTCGTGGAGTCGGCCGACTACGACAAGAACTTCAACGGCACGCTCGAAACGCACATGCGCGACGTCAACGGCGACGGCTGGCTGGACACCCGCACGGTGAGCGCCGACCCGCCGCCGCACGGCACGGAAGTCATCGGCGAGGAACTGCCTCCGCCGAGCCGCGGCCGCTGAGTCTTGTCGAGATTGACATCTGACATCGGATCGAGCCTGTTGCGAAATGGCCTGCCTGCCGCGGCGGGTCCGACCGACATGCCTGTGCACCGCGCCGGCTGCGGCGGGCGCAGTGATCGCTCGGGCGGCGCCGTGATCACGAGGAGCCGGGGGTTGATCGCGATCCGGTGGAGAAACGGATAGTCGACTACGTGTTCCTCCGGCAACTCGTGATCACGTCGGGTCGCAACGCCCTGACCATGTTGAACGCGGGCGAAGGCCACGGCACCGGTGGTGCGCAGAGCGAAGCGACCAGCCAGCACCCGCCGCCGGTGGCTGGCACTCCTGATGAACGGCCTTGACGGCGATCAGGCGGGTACCAGGACGGGGCGGCCGGACTCGACGGCGAACGAGGTGCTCGTGTGCACCGGCGCGTCACGGACGTCGATCGTGTCCACCACCCGCACATCGGTACGCCACACGTCGCGCCCCACGTCGCACCGCAGGTACCCGCGCTTGAGGCCGTCGAAGTACTTCACGTGCGGGTTGAGGATCGGGTTGGCCAGCTTGAGCGGCGCGTCGAACGCGACCGGGAAGTCGGAGCTGATCGACGTCGACACGAACTCCACCGCGACCGATGCCGACGCCGGGTTGTTGAAGTCGAGCTTCAGGTCGCTGAACCAGGTGGAGTGGATGTCACCGGAGAGCACCACCGGGTTGCCGATCTGCGCGTCCGCGAGGAACTGGAGCAGCCGCGTGCGCTGCGGCATGTACCCGTCCCACTGGTCCAGGTTGGCCACCGTCGGCGGGACCAGCAAGGGGTTGGGGAACAGGGTGCGGCTCATCATGACCTGTTGCGCGATGACGTTCCACCGGGCGTGCGAGTGCGCCAGCCCCGTCTTGAGCCACTGCTCCTGCTCCTCGCCGGTCAGGCTGCCGGCGGTGTTGGTCGCACCGGCCGACACCAGGCCGAAGTCGCTGGGGAACCCGCCCGGCTGGTCGGTGCGGTACTGGCGGGTGTCCAGGACGTTGAAGCGGGCCAGCCGGCCGAAGTCGAAGCGCCGGAAGATGCGCAGGTCGCTGCTTCCCGGGCGCAGGTGGGCCCGGATCGGCATGTGCTCGTAGTAGGCCTGGTAGGCGTGTGCCCGCTGCGCGGCGAACTGCTCCGGCGTCTGCTTCTTCGGCCCGGTGTCGTCGATCTCGTCCACGAGGCCCGCGTAGTTGTTCTCGGTTTCGTGGTCGTCCCACGTGGCGATCCACGCGAACGCCGCGTGCGCCGCGCGCAGGGCCGGGTCGCCCTTGTACTGCGCGTGCCGGTTGCGGTAGTCGGCCAGCGTGCTGAGCTGGTCGAGTCCGGGCGTCTGGGGCGTGGTGTGGTTGCGGTCCGGGAAGCGGCTGCCCGGGTCGTACTCGTAGATGTAGTCGCCGAGGTGCACCACCACGTCCAGGTCCTCGCCGGCCAGGCCCCAGTACGCGGGCCAGTAGCCGTTCTGGAAGTCCTGGCAGTTGGCGATGCCGAAGCGCAGGCGCGACGGGTTGTGCCACGGCGCGGGCGCCGTGCGGGTGCGCCCGACCGGGCTGATGGTGCCCAGCGCGCGGAACCGGTAGAAGTACTCGTGCCCGGGCTGCAGCCCGCGCGCCTCGACGTGTACCGAATGCGCCAGCTCGGGACGGGCCAGCGCGTTGCCGGCGCATTCCAGGTGGCGGAAGTGTTCGTCGCGGGCGACCTGCCAGCCGACCGCGATGGGACGGGAGCCGAGGGAGGCGGCGTCGTTCGGGTCGCGCACCAGACGGGTCCACAGGATGACGCTCTCGGGCAGCGGATCGCCGCTCGCGACGCCGAGCAGGAACGGGTCGGACGTCTCGGCACTGTGCGCCGCCGCGGGGGTGGCGAGTGCCGCCGGCAGGACGGCCGCGCCAGCGACGCCGGCCGCGCCGGTGAGGACCTGGCGCCGGTTGAGCGTGAAGTCAGCCATGGAGCCTCCAGACTCGGGGTGTGGGCTCACTATCACGTCCTGGCGGACACGGTGCAAGAGGCGTGAAGTGACGGGCACACGAACGGATCTCGTCCTCGGTGAGGTGCGGGCCGTGCAAGCTCGTCAAGGACGTTCGGAAATGCTACGGGGACACGCACGCCGTCGACGGCGTTTCGCTCAAGGTCGAGGGGGGGAGTTCTTCGGCATTCCCGAGCCTAACGGCGGGGGAAGGACCAGTTTGCTGGAGATTGTCGACGGCTCACGGGGACCGGACAGCGGTGAGGTGAGCCTGCTCGGCTCGCCGGTCTGGCCACGCGACTCCGGCTGCCCGCGGGCACCCCGCTGTCCATTGTGGCCGGTCGGCTGTTCCGCTGGGACGACGTTGGGCGGACCTGGCAACGGGTCAGCCGGGGAGGCGGATGGTCGACGGGTGTGCCGGGTCGTGGTACACCTCGTTGTCGGCGACCAGCAGCTTCGACGCGGTGGCGAGTGGCTCTCCGGTACCCGGGTTGCGCGCGTACCGGGAATGCGCGCCGCCGGCCACCTGCACCCTGATCCGGTGCCCGGCCGGGAACCGGTACGCCATCGGCCACAGTTCCACCTCGACCGCGCGTACCCCGTCCTCGCCCCGCGGGAACAGTCCCGGGGTCACCCGTACCAGCCCGTCGCAGATGTTCTCCGAGCGCCCGGTGCCGTCCACCTCGCAGACGCGTACGTGCACGTCGAAATGGTCCAGGCTCGATCTGATGTGGACGGTCGCGGAGACCGGGCCGATCGCCTCGTAGTCGGCCGCGAGCGGCTCGGTCGTGTACACCAGAACGTCCGCCCGCGCCTCGACGGCGCGGTTGTCCCGGCGTCCGGCCTGCGGGGTGAGCAGCGGGCCGCCGGGCGACGGCGTCGGGTCGGCCGGGTCGTACCGGAACTTGTCCGGGCCGCTGCCGGACGGGGTGCCGGCTGCCAGCCCGCCGTCGGCCTGGAGGAACCATTCCGTGGTGGTGGCGGGTGGCGGCCAGTCCGGCAGGTCCCGCCACTCGCCCGCGCCGCCCACGTGGATGCGCACCCCGCCCGGCCGTCCCCGGCCGCCGTTGAGCTGGTGCCCGAACCAGGACAGCGCCTCGCGCAGCGAGTAACCGAGCAGGTGCGGATCGGCGTGCGTCCACGGGCCGATGACCAGGCGCGGTGACTTGCCCGCCGCGCGCAGCGTCGCGTAGTCGCGCAACTGCCAGGGCAGGAAGATGTCGTACCAGCCGCCGACGAGGCACACGGCGGCGTCGACCTCCGCCACCCTCGTGTGGTGCACCCGCTGCGCCCAGTACGGGTCGTCCGGCTCCGCGTGCGCGAGCCACTCCTGGAAGAAGCGGACGCTGTCGCCGGTCGCCCTGCTATCCACTTCGGACAGTGGAAAGTGGACGAGCGCGCGGCGGACCCGGCGCTGCGAGCGCGCCTGCTTGTAGAGGAAGGACGGCAGCGAGCCGCCCTGGTTGCTGAGGATCGAGGCCCAGTTGACGATCGTGTCGAGCGAGTACGCGCCGCCCGCGTAGGTCGGATCGCGGAACCCGGCCGTGGTCACCGCGGCCAGCATGCCCTTGAGCGAGGGACCGGCCTCGGCGGCGATCGCCCACTGGGTGAACCCGACGTAGCTCGGCCCGTAGGTGAAGAGGTTGCCGTCGAACCACGGCTGCGCCTCGATCCAGGCGACCGTGTCCAGGCCGTCCTCCCGCTCGTGGCGCATGGGGTCGAAGGCGCCGCCCGAGTCGAAGGTGCCGCGGCAGCTCTGCAGGACCACATGGAAGCCGCGCTCGGCGATGGCCCGGCCGGACATCAGCCCCATGATGCCCTTGCGACCGTACGGGGTCCGGATCAGCACGGTCGGCGCCGGTCGCCTGCGGGGCTCGTGGTGGTCGGTGCGCAGGACCACCCCGTCGCGGACCCGGACCGGCAGGTCGCGGTGGACCCGTACATCCCGGGTGACCGGGGGTGGCAGGCGGAAGTACCGCTCGATCATGCGGCTGCCCAGGGTCACGCCTCGACGTTACCGCGCGGTAGCGACGACGGCATCCACCATCTCCGGGTCGAAGACCTCGGCGAAGTCGTCACGCATGCTCGCCTCGAGCCAGCCCGACTCGGGTGCGATCGCGCGGGCCAGCTCGGCATTTGTGTGGTATGCGTATTCCCGCTGCCCGTCGTCGTGGTGCAGGAGCAGCGCGAACGAGGCCGCCTGCAGCATCTCCACGTCGCCGTCGGCATTGCCGGCGGCGAATGCCGGCAGGTGGCCGGTGCGCTCGTAGATGTGCACCACCTTCCAGGCCCCCTCGGCCAGCGGCTGATTGAGGCGGTTGCGGTGGCGCAGCGCGTCGTCGACGTACTCCAGCGCCAGGGCCGAGCCGATCACCTGGTGGGCCGGCAGGTCGAAGACCTCCGCGGCGACCACGCGGACCAGGTCGCGACCCACCGGGGCGGTGACGAACACGGTGAAGCCGTTGTCGCGCAGCAGGTCCATCAGCTCGCGCATGGGGCGGTAGGTGAGTCGGGTGAACGGTGTGTCGAAGTGCGGGTGCACGGCGGTGTCCAGGAAGTGCCGGGCGGAGGCGGCGAACTCCTGGACGGTGTATCCCTGGTAGGCGGCGGCCGCCGCGGTGGCCATGCCCTTCACGTCGCCGAAGAGATCGGCCACGTGGTGCGGGTCGGCGAGCGCCGCCGACCGGTAGGGCTCCTGCTGGGCCAGGTCCGGGTCGAGCGCGGCCATCTCCCGCCACCGGGCCTGCACGAAGAACGCCTGCACGGAGTTGGGCTGCTCGCACCACAGCGTGCCGTCGTTGTCGAAGGTTGCGATCCGGGCGCTCGGCGGCGTGTCACGGACAAGCGTGCGCAGCCCGTCGACGAGTTGCTTCTTGACCGGGCCTTCCCGCCAACTTGGCAGTGGATCGTTCATTGTCGAAACCCCCAGACCCGGTTGTCCCTTCATGGACGGTACATTCGCCGGCAGGTCGCGCGCTAGAAGTTCCCGGAAACGATCCCGCCCATATTCGCGCGCGTGTGCACAC
>JBBWZQ010000331.1:0-14906 GCA_039649115.1 Micromonosporaceae bacterium
CCGCTGCATCTTCGCGTTGGCCGAGCCGACGGCCGGGTTCTCGCCGAACAGGAAGTAGCCCTTGCACCGCCCGGCGAGTTGCGCGAGCACGGTGTCGTAGGTGCTGTGGCTGCCGGTGATCCGGGGCAGGTAGTCGAAGCAGAAGTCGTTGTCCGGGCCGGCCGCCGGGCCCCAGTACGCCTTGAGCAGGCTGACCAGGTAGGACCGCATGTTGGCCCAGAAGCCGCGCCGCGCGGCGTCGGCCCGCACGAAGCTGTCCAGCGTCAGCTGCCGGTGCGCGTGCGGCATCGGGATGTACCCGGGCAGCAGGTTGAACAGCGTCGGGATGTCGCTGGAGCCCTGGATGCTGGCGTGCCCGCGCAGCGCCTGGATGCCGCCGCCGGGCCGGCCGATGTTGCCCAGCAGCAGTTGCAGGATCGAGGCGGCGCGGATCATCTGCGAGCCGTCGGTGTGCTGCGTCCAGCCCAGCGCGTACACGAAGGCGCTGGTGCGCTCGGGTCCTGAGTTCTCGGTCAGCCGCTGGCACACCTCGAGGAACTCCTCGCGCGGCACCCCGGTCACCCGCTCGACCATCTCCGGCGTGTACCTCGCGTAGTGGCGGCGCAGGATCTGCAGCACGCAGCGCGGGTCCCGCAGCGTCTCGTCGTAGCGCGGGTCGCCGTCCAGCGCCGCGCCGCCCGAGCCGTGCATCTCCGAGCGCCCGGACACCCGCCGCTGGTACTGGTCGTCGCGCTCGCCCGAGGCCGCCGCCACGGTCACGCCCTCGTACTGCCACGTGTCGAAGTCGTAGTGGCGGGTCTCCGGCTGGAAGCCGGAGAACAGGCCGTCGAGGTCCTCGGTGTCCCGGTACTGCTCGTTCACGATGGTGGCCGCGTTGGTATAGGCGAGCACGTACTCCCGGAAGTATCTCTCCTCGGTGAGCACGTGGTTGATGATCCCGCCCAGGAACGCGATGTCGCTGCCGGCGCGCAGCGGCACGTGCACGTCGGCCAGCGCGCTGGTACGGGTGAACCGCGGGTCCACGTGGATGACGACCGCGCCGCGCGCCTTGGCCTCCATCACCCACTGGAAGCCGACCGGGTGGCACTCGGCGAAGTTGGAGCCCTCGATGACGATGCAGTCGGAGTGCTGCAGGTCCTGCATGAACGTGGTCGCGCCGCCGCGGCCGAAGGAGGTGCCCAGACCGACCACTGTGGAGCTGTGGCAGACCCGGGCCTGGTTCTCCACCTGCACCACGCCGAGACCGGTCATCAGCTTCTTGATGAGGTAGTTCTCCTCGTTGTCCAGGGTGGCGCCGCCCAGGCTCGCGATGCCCATGGTGCGCGCGGTGCGCGCCCCGCCGCTGTCCCACTCCCAGGTCTCCCGGCGGGTGCGGATGACCCGCTCGGCCACCATGTCCATCGCCGTGGCCAGATCCAGCTCCTGCCAGTCGGTGGCGTGCGGCGGCCGGTACCTCACCCGGTACTGGCGGTCGGAGCCCGTGGTCAGTTGCAGGGTCGCCGCGCCCTTGGGGCACAGCCGGCCCCGGCTGACCGGCGAGTCGGGATCCCCCTCGATGTGCACGACCCGCTCGTCCCGCACGTACACGTTCTGCGCGCAGCCGACCGCGCAGTAGGGGCACACGGACTTGACCACCCGGTCGGCGTCGGCGGTGCGCGCCCGCAACTCCTCGGTGTGCGCGGACCGCACGGCCTCGCCCCGGCCGGTCCGGTCCGGACCGGTCAGCTGACGCCACACGGGCCAGTTCCGGATCGACGGCATGGCTAGGCCTTCCGCCCGGCGGCGGCCTGCATCTGCGGATCGCCCAGCGCCCGGCGGCGCAGCCAGTCGCGCACGTCGGGCCGCGCGGTCGGGTTCACCTGGCGCGGGTTCACCAGCCGCTGGCTGTGTGCGGGCAGCATGCCGGGGCGCTGGCGCTGCACGCCGGTGACGGTGTCGCTGCCGTCGGCCGGGATGCCGGTCGCGAGCAGGTATGCCAGCCCCGCCGGAATGCCCAGCACCGCTCCTGCCTCCGGATAGTCGCGCCCCTGCTCAACCAGCCGTAGGACGTCCGCCCGCTCCACCACGGAGCCCGCGTACCCCGGCCACGGCATGGATAAACAAGAGTCAACCCGCGGCGGCGTCCTCCTCGGCGCGGGCCTGCACCGCGGACAGCTTCCGCAGCGGCAGTTCGGGCAGGAAGAGGATCACCACGAGTCCGATCACCATGATCCCCGCGGCGGTGAGGAACACGACGTCCATCGCCTGGGAGAAACCCGTCTTGAACGGGTGCGCCAGCGGCGCCGCCAGCCGGTTGATGAACGAGGTGTCGTTCAGCGAACTGCTCGTCCCGCTCTGTGCCGCCTGCTGGACCGCCCGCACCTGATCGGGGTGGGCCTGCGCCGCCTGCTGGAACGCCGCGGTGCCCGAGGCCGAGGCGAACGCGCTCTTGATCTTGTCGGGCAGCGTGCTGAACAGGATCGACAGGAACACCGCCGCGCCCAGCGTGCCGCCCATCGAGCGGAAGAAGGTCACCGCCGAGGTGGACACGCCGATCTCCCGGGGGCTCACGGCATTCTGCACGGCGGTCACCACCGGCTGCATGTTGCCGCCCAGTCCCAGGCCCATCAACACCATCACGAGCATCGTCCGCCAGACCGGCGTGTCCGCCCCGGTGAACGCGAAGAGGACCAGCGAGACGAGCATCAGCGCGCTGCCCACGATCGGGAACATCCGGTACCGGCCGGTGCGCGCGATGGTCTGGCCGGCCAGGATCGAGCCGCTCATGATGCCCACGATCAGCGGCAGCATCAGCAGGCCGGCCCTGGTCGGCGACGCACCCCGGACGATCTGCAGGTACAGCGGGAGGACGAGCAGGCCGCCGAACATCCCCATGCCGAGGATGAAGCTGCTGGCCGAGGCGACCGAGAAGGTACGGCCGCGGAACAGCCGCAGCGGCAGCAGCGCCTCCTCGGCGTACCAGCGCTCGACGAGGATGAACGCGACGAGGCCCACCGCGCCGACCAGGTAGCACAGCAGCGCGCGGCCGGAACCCCAGCCCCAGTCGCGCCCCTGCTCGGCGATGGTCAGCAGCGGGACCAGCCCGACGACCAGCGCCACCGCGCCCGGCCAGTCCACCCGGTGCGCCTGCCGGTGCCGCGGCAGGTGCAGCACCCGCGACACGACGACCATGGCGGCCGCCGCGATCGGCACGTTGATGTAGAAGATCCACCGCCAGCCGGAGACGCCCAGGATGCTGTGCGTACCGGCGAAGAAGCCGCCCAGTACCGGCCCCAGCACGCTGGAGGTGCCGAAGACCGCGAGGAAGTAGCCCTGGTACTTGGCGCGCTCCCGGGGCGGCACGATGTCGCCGATGATCGCCAGCGCCATCGAGAACAGTCCGCCGGCCCCGATGCCCTGGATCGCGCGGAACGCGGCGAGTTCGTACATCGAGCGGGACAGGCCGCACAGTGCCGAGCCGACGATGAAGATGCCGATGGCGAAGAGGAAGAACTGCTTGCGCCCGTACATGTCGGACAACTTGCCGTACAGCGGCGTGGAGATCGTCGATGTGATGAGGAACGCGGTGGTCGCCCAGGCCTGCAGCGAGAAGCCGCTGAGATCGTCGGCGATGGTACGCATGGCCGTCGAGACGATCGTCTGGTCGAGCGCCGCGAGGAACATGCCCATCATCAGGCCCATGAGGATCGCCAGGATCTGCCGGTGCGTCAGCACCGCGGGCGTGCCTTGCTGGGCGGCGGGCGGGCCGGAGCGGTCGGCCTCGGTCCGGGATGGCGTGCTCAATGCGTCTCCTGCCGCTGGTGGGGAAACATGTCGTCGATCTGCTGCTGTGCCTGGCTCTCCAGCAGGCCGTTGAACTCGCGGAACAGCGCGGTGAAGCGGGTCAGCTTGGCGTCGCTCCATTCGCCCAGGGCCTCGTCCACGGCCCGGCAGCGCGCTTCGAGCATGCGCCGGCACGCCTGCCGGCCCGCCGCGGTCACCGCCAGCCGCCGGGCGCGCCCGTCCGCCGGGTCCGTGTCGCTCCTGACCAGGCCGGCACGGACCAGCTGGGCCGCCTGCCGGCTCACCGTGGAAGGGTCGGCACCCTTGGCGTCCGCCAGTTCGCGCAGCCGCATCGGGCCCTCCTGCACCAGCAGGGAGAGCAGCAGCAGCGCCGAACGGTCGGGGCCGGTGCCCACCGGCACGGCGGCCTTGAGCACCCGTACCAGGCGGACGATCTCGTCGGTGAGCGCGCCGGTCGCCGCCGGACGGCCGACCAGCTCCGCCCCGCCCAGCACACCCCGACCCCGATCACTGATGCGTGCACCATACATCCAATGCCGCCCGGGTGCGCGTTTGTGCTGGCGGGCGCTGCGCAGGGTGCTGTCAAGACCACGCCACCGGCGCCGAGGGCAAGATGTGCACATGGTTGACGCGGTACCGGGCAGCGCCGCGGACGACGTTCGCCTGGCCAACCAGCACAGCTACGGCGACGGCGAGACGGTGCGCGGGTACCTCGCGGACGCGTACCACCGCCGGCGCCGGGACATCGCGGTGCGGATGCTCGACGGCACCCTGCGCGGGCAGCCGCCCGGACCCGTTCTGGAGCTGGGCGCCGGTTCCCGCAGCATGCTCGGGTCGCGGCTGGACGGGCGGCCGGTGATCCTGTCCGACCTGGCGGTGGCGGCGCTGCGCGCGGCGCGCGGGCCCGAGGGTCCGGCGGTGTGCCTCGACGCCGCCCGGCCGCTTCCGTTCCGCGATGAGTCGCTCGCCGGCGTGGTCATGGGTGACCTCATCGAGCACCTGTACGATCCGCGCCGGCTGCTGCGCGAGTGCCACCGCATCCTGCGGCCCGCGGGGGTGCTCGTCGTCACCACCCCCAACCTGGCCAGCCTGCAGGACCGGATGCGCTTCCTGCTGGGCCACTCGCCGCGCCAGGTCGACCCGCTGCACCCGTACCTGTGGCTGCACATCAGGCCGTTCACCGCGTCCCTGCTGGCGCGGCTGCTGCGCAGCGCGGCCCTCGAACCGACCGCGGTCCGCTCGAACTATGTGGTGTGGCGCCTGCCGTCCGGACGCTGGCTGCGCTCGGGAGCGCTGGCCCGCATCGCGCCGGGCCTGGGCGGTTCTCTGGTGATGGCGGCGCGAAAGCCGCCCTCGCTATGATGACCGCACGCCTACGGACCCTGGGGACTTGATATGACGCGGCTCCTCATATGGGTCGCCAGCAACCTCGACGCGTTCTTCGCCCTGGTCCTCGCGTTGGCCGCCGCGGCCCTCGGCCTGACCAGCACCGTTTCGCCGCAGGTCGTCAACAGCGCCATCCTGCTGACCCTCGCGGTGGTGGCCGAGTCGATCCTGCGGGACCGCTGGCGGCGCGGCGCCGCCGACGTCGAGGTGCGCCAGTCCATCCGGGCGTCCTCCGCCGTGCTCGCGCAACTGCCGCAGCGCCTGGCCGAGGTGGACCAGGTCATCGGCGACGCGCGCGCGGCCTTCAACAACGCATCGATGGTACGGATGCTGACCGGCGCGGAGGTCGGCCAGGTGCAGGCGGAGGCCCGCCAGCGCACCGACCTGTGGTACTTCAAGGGCGCCACCGGCACCTTCATCCGCGCGGTCACGCTGCCCGAGTGCATCGAGAACGCCCGGCGGCGCAACGGCACCCTCGACTTCCGCGTCGAGATCCTCGACCCGGCCGACGAGGAGGTCTGCGACCGGTATGCGCGGTTCCGGCGCAGCCTGTCCAACCGGCCGGACGCCTCCGGCGAACTGTGGACGGTGGACCGCACCCGCAAGGAGTCCTTCGCCACCATCCTCGCGGCCTGCTGGCACCAGCAGCGCTCCGGCCTGCTGAAGATCGACGTGTGGCTGTCCCGCTCGATGTCGACGTTCCGGGCCGATCTTTCGTCGAGCTGCGTCATCATCACCCAGGAGGATCCGAGTACGCCGGCGATTATGATTGAGAGCGACAAGATTTACTATCGCCGCTGGAATATCGAGCTGCAGTACAGTAGGGAACAGGCCCGCAAGGTCCCGATCGAGCAGGCCAAACAGGTGGTACTCGACGACGAGCCCACGGTGGAACAGACGCGCCGGCTGTTTACCGCACTGACAATTCCACTCCCCCGCTCATTCGGCGACCGCGAGGTCTCCGACGTCATCATCAAGGCGCTCAAGGCGAGGAATCTGTACGGGACGTGAGAGACGCGGAACTCTTCGAGGAGGTCGGCCACGGCGGCAGCGCCGAGCCGCTGCGCTCCTGGGTGCGCGACGTGCTCACGCAACTCGCCACCACGGACGGTCCGGACATCGCCGCGGTACGCCACCCGCTGGGCTTCATCTGCCTGCCCGTGCGCCGCAGCGGCGACGAGGGAGTGTGCGTCCACCTGTGGAGCTCCTGGCTGCCGATGGCCGAGTCGACCACCTCCGCCACCCACGCGCACAGCTGGGACCTGCAGAGCTTCGTCCTCTTCGGACAGGTGCACAACGAGTTGATCGAAGTCACCGACGAGCCGGCCGAGCCCACCCACCGGGTCTACGAGGTGCACAGCCTCGGCGACGTCGACGAGATCCGGGCGACCGGGCGGACCGTGCGCCACGCCACCCGGGCGGTCGACGTGCACCGCGCGGGCGACGCGTACACGCTGCGCGCCGGGCGCTTCCACCGCAGCGTGGTACCGCCGGGCGAGGAGACCGCGACCGTGGCCCTGGGCCGTACCCGCTCCGGCGAGCACGACCTGTCGCTCGGCCCGGTCGGCGGCCGTACCCACCGCGTGGCGCGCCAGCGCTGCGGCCCCGCCGAGACGGTACGCGCCGCCCGCGCCGTCACCGAACGCATAGGTACCTGAGTCGTTGGAGGTTCACGTGACGAAGCAGATGCTCGGGACGGCGACGTCGCTGGACCTCCTCCAGGCCCGCCAGGTGGCGGTGCAGGCGGCGCAGGCCGCCGGGCACCTGCTGCGCGCCAGGACCGGCGGCCCGCTCGGCGCGCGGGCCAAGGACGCCTCCGGCGACGTGGTGACCGACCTCGACCTCGACGCCGAACGCGTGATCCTGGGGCGGCTGCGCGCGGCGTTCCCGGACCACGAGATCGTGTCGGAGGAGGCCGGCGTCTGCGGTGCGCGCGGTGGCGCCTGGACCTGGTTGGTCGACCCGCTCGACGGCACCAACAACGTGGCGGTCGGCCTGTCCGACTACGTCGTCGGCATCGCGCTGTGCGAGCAGCGGCGACCGGTGGTCGGCGTGGTCCACGAGCCGGTGACCGGGCGCACCTGGTCGGCCGTGCTCGGCCGCGGCGCGTACCAGCACGCCGACCGGTTGCGGCCGGCACCGCGCCCGCCCGGCGGCCGGCCGGTGCTGGCGTGGACGCAGGGGCACGAGGTGGCCCGCGACGACAGCACGGCCCGCGCGCTCAAGCTGGTGCTGGAGTCGTCGGCACGGCGGGTGCTGCAGTTGTGGGCGCCCCTGCTGGCCTGGGTGATGCTCGCCCGCGGCGACATCGACGGCATCGTCGGGTACCGGCCGGAGGGGGTGGACCTGCCGGCCGGCCTGCTGATCGCCACGGAGGCCGGCATGGCCGTACGGGCCCTGGACGGCGGCGAGTTCGACAACCGGATCGGCCTGCCCGACACCGAGCGCAGCTTCGTCGCCGGCCCGCCGGAGACGGTCGACCGGCTGCTGAAGCTGGCCAACGCGGGAGCCTGGATCGAGCCCGAGGTACGCCGCCTGACCGTCCTGGACACCTCGACGATCGACTGGTGACCGTACGGACAGTTCCCCGCCGGATGGGGATACAGGCGCCACGGCCCACGTCATAGGCTCCTCGCATGGTTGCCAGTCCGGACGGCGTGACGCTCACCCAGCACGCTGCCCACGAAGTCCCGGCGCTTCTTGACGAGCTTTGCGATGTCTACGCAGATGCCTACGGCAGCGTTCCCGGTGAGGACACGACGGTAAAGACAGCCGCCTTTCGTGATCGTGCTACCAAGGCGCTGCAGGCGCGCAGCTACTCACTCGTGACCGCACACGCGGATGACCAGATCATCGGATTCGCCTTCGGCTACAGCCTGCGACCGGAACGCGGTTGGTGGGACGGCCTGCGACCGGAGCCGCCGGACGGCTTCGCCACCGAGACCGGCGACCGGACCGCCGTACTGGCAGAAATCGAGGTTCGCCGTGCATGGCAAGGCCGAGGTATCGGCAGGGCGCTGCACGACGCCTTCTTGTCACGCCGCACCGAGGAACGCGCGACGCTGTCCAGCAATCCCGAAGCGGTGACCACTCATAAGTTGTATGGACGGTGGGGCTGGCGCAGAATGGGTACGGTTCCCGGCAAGCCAGGCGCGTACTACCGCGAGTACGTTCAATTCGTCATGCCGCTGCCGCCAGTCCAAGCGCCGTAACCATTCAATCGCTCGTCGAGTTCACGAACCGCCTTCGTGCGCTCCCACGGCGACAGCGCTTCGCGCAAGGCACCGATCCGCTGTGTGAGTCGGTGGGACACGCCCATCGCAGTCAGCTTCGCCACGTCCCCGATGATCGCGGTAGCTTCCGCGACGGCGCTCTGCTGAATATGTGCCTCGGCGCGGAACAGCAGGGTAAACGTGTAGTCGTGCAGATTGGCTGGGTCGATCAACCGCAACGACGTGTCGATGGCGTCCAGCGCGGCATCCGGTCGCCGGAACCTGACCGCGCTCTCGGCCTCCGTCCGCCAGTAGAACGACTCACCGTAGAAGTACCACCAAGCGCCGGGTCGTGTCGTATTCGGAGTAAGCGCGGCGACGCGTTCACGATCGAGGGCGGCCCGGCAGTTGTCCGGCTGATTGTCTCCGATGTAGGCACGCACCAGCACGTCGGCTGCGTAGGCGCGGGCAATCGGGCTGTCGAGTTGCTCGGCCCAGGCGGCAGCGGCCACGGCATGGTCGATCCCGATGCGCGGTCGCCCCTGCCAGGTCGCCAGGTGGCTCATCGTGCAGAGGACGTAAGTCACCAGCTCGACGTTGTGGGCATCGTGGGCCGCGCTGCGGGCTTCGTCGTAGTAGTGCTGGGCGGTCGGGTAGTCACCCAAGTTGAAACACGACCAGCCAGCCAGTTGGGTCAGCTCGGCATACGCCGAGACCGCTCGGTCCTGGAAGTCCGTGGGTGCCACCTTCGCCAAGCGGTGTGCGAGCTGGCGGTGAGCCATGACGCTCTGCAATGTCAGGCGTGGACCTACGACATCGCCCTGCCTGCGAAGGCTGCTGACGGTGCCTTCGAGATAGCGGAGAGCGGGCTCGTCGAAGTCAGCGGGGTCAAGCACCACCCGCGCCACGTGGCCATGCTCATCGGGATCGAGCGTATTGAACAGCGGCGCGGCGGCGGCCATGGTCAACGCCGCGCTCACCTTCGCGAGTAAGGTGCGGCGACTGACGTTCGGATCAAGCTGATGGAACCACATCACGATGACCTGTGCCAATTCATTGAGGTTGACTGTCTGGAGCTGATCGGCAAGCGAGTCGGCGGTGCCGGACAAGGCGGGCGGCGAGTGCTCACGGTGTCCTGCCCTCGGCTGGCTCAGAAGGTCGACAAACAGGGCAGTGGTTTGCACGGGACCGACGACTTCGCCTGTGCGCACGACAGGCGCGCCGCCCTCGTTGACAGTGCCCGCGTGGGCGTCGTCACGGTCGCGATAATTCGGTAGATCTCCGAGCAGATCCGCGACGCTGCACTCATAGAGTTCCGCGAGTCGGGAGAGCACGGCCAGCGATGGGGCGTGTCCCGTATTGGCCGGCCACACCTCCCAGTAGGAAATGTGCTTGAGCGTCTTGAGGTCATCGGGCCAGCGCCGACACCACTCATGTGCGACCCTTTCCTGACTCCACCCGTGCGCATACCTGAACGCGACGCGGGCATTGACGTGGTAGCGCGACCGGAACACTTCGGCGATCTCCACCCACGTCTTTCCCTGCACCCGCAACAGCCGCATGAGCTGCTCGCGCTGGTACTTCTGGCTCCCGGGCACCGGCTTCCCCTTATGACGGCGTTCATGGTCAGCTTGAACACGCGCCTCCTACCAAGAACATTACCCGTTGTCTCTCCGCTCACCGGGCCCAGCTCAAAGTTCCCCCATCGACCGGGAATTCTTCGGCGATACCTGTCCGGTGGCGTGGTAGGTCGTCACGGTGCGTGCTGGCAGTGTCGAGGGCAGGCACCGAGGCGGGCGCCCAAGAGCGCGAGACAACGGGTAAGCCTCCGGCCCCTGCCGCCGCTTTGGCAGCTCGCCCGTCTCGGTGCCGATCCGATCTCGCGAAAGGACGGACCTCATGCCGGCGACAGTCGCCATACCGGCTCTTGTGATTGTGGCCCTGCTGGGATGGGTGTCAGGCATGGCGACGCTCAAACGGACACGGCTGTGGTGCCCACGATGTGAGCGCGCGTTGACCTGCAGCAGTTGCCGTGGCGTGAGTGGCCAGCGGCGGCTTCCGGCTGGCGCATCGTGATCGACACCAGCTCGGGTACCGGCTACCTCGCCACCAGCGGCCGGGAGCAGCTCGACCGGGCGCAGGCCGAGCTCCGTGAACATCTGCAGGTGGACCTACGGGGACGGTGCACGACCTGCGAGGACACCGACCCATGCCGGCGCCGGAGCGCTCTGACCGACATCATCCTCGGCTACGGCAGCCTGCCGAGGCGGCGGCCGGGATCCACTCGATCAGGGTTCAGGCGAGTGATATGAGCGGGGAGCATCGGCCGCTTCGTCCACTGTGGACGTGCGTGGAGGATGGCGAGCCATGGCCATGCGCTCCAGCCCGGAGGGCGCTGGCTGTGCGCCACTCCAATCAGGAAGCACTGGCTCGGCAGATGCTGTGGCTGATTGCGACGGCGGCCGACGATCTCCAGTTGGGACCGACAAGGTTGTACCGGCGGTTTGTAGGCTGGACGCTGCCCGCGTATCGGGCCTGCCGGGTATGCGGCCGGAGCGGGCATGACGTGCTACCGGGGTTGCCGCCGCGCCTGTTTCCCTGTGATGCCCAAGCCATCGAGCCCGCCCGATCCGCAGGGGAAGGAGCCGTCTCATGAGGTCTTTCGCCGCGATCACCAGCGCGGTCCACTACCACGCCTGACCTGCACCGGCAGGTCACGGCGTGGCCGCGCTCGGACCGAAGTTGTCGTGCTCCCAGAGCCGGTTGTAGTTCGGGTCGTCCAGGTCGCGGCCGGGATCGACGCGCGCGAGGAACGGTCGCGCGGTCGTCGCGGCCGGTGCCCAGGGCGCGGCGGCGTCGAAGCCGGGACCGAGGTAGCTGTCCCGGATGACGAGCTGACCGTTGGGCGTGACGCCGGGCAGGTACCCCGTCGCGCTGGCACCCATGTCCCAGGCCCGGCCGAAGCGCCCGGTCGGCGCCGCGACGTATCCGCTGTCGGCGGTGAGCCGGCTGCGCCGGACCAGGTACCCGTACCGGTAGGTGGGGGCGGTGTCGGGGGCGAAGACGACCCCGCCGGCGGGCTTGCGCGTCGATACCAGATGGAACTCGGTGTGTTCGAAGACGGCGCTGGCCCGGCCGAAGACGAAGTCGGTGTCGCCCTCGACGTAGCTGTCGCGTACCAGGACGCGGGCGATGCGTTCGAGGTCGGCGGCGTTGGCGCAGAAGGTGTCCTGCCGGCCGATCAGGCGCATCGACTCGAGCTGGGTGCGGTCGGCGTCGGTACGCAGCGCCAGCGCCTGGTGCGTGCCCCGGTCCACCGTGTCGAGCAGCGTGTTGACGATGGTCAGGCCGCGCAGCTGGAGGTCGGGGCTCTGCGACCAGACCACGGTGGCGCACAGGCCCACGGTCGCGCTCGTCTTCGTGGCGCAGGACTGGTACATCGACCAGGCGGGGTCGCCCTCGGCGTACTGGCCGGACGGGTTCACCAATGCGGCCCACGCCGCCGGCGTGATGGTGGCGTCCACCGTGAACTCCAGCCGGACCTCGCCACCGCGTCCACTGTAGAGAGTCAGTGGCGGGCCGCCGGCCGGGATGAACACCGTCCCGGGGTACGTGCCGGGCAGCACCTCGACGTACCGGCGCCGGGTGCCGCCGGCGCGGACGGCCGCGTTCACCGCTGCCTGGACACTGCCGCCCTGGCGCACCAGGTAGTCCGGCCGGATCCCGGCGACCCTGATCCGGCCGGGGTGCCACGGGTCCCAGGTCGGCGCGGCGTAGGTGCCTGACCAGCCCAGGTAGCTGCCCGGACTGTACGGCGCGGCCTCGGCGGCGGCGAGGACCGGTCGCGCCGCGGTACCCGGCGGGACCTGCGTCGAGTGAGCGTGGCCGGGGACGGCCAGTCCGAAAGCCAGCAGGGCCACGCCGAGGGAACGTGCGCGTCTCATGTATCGACCTCACCCGCGAAGGAAGTGACGGTGATGGATGGGGGACGCTAGCACTGCAACAGACGGCAACGCGCGTCGTCGGCCGGAGAAACCTCGACGACAGCGGCGGGGCGGGCGGTCAGCCGCCGTGATCATGCGCCGGCCAGGAATGATCGCGATCCGGCGGAGAAACGTGCGGCTGAATGCACGATCCTCCGGCAACCTCCGATCAGACCTGCCGCGCCCGTGATCACGGGTGGCCCGGCACCACGCTCGCCCGGCCGCGCACGTGATCACGGCCGCGGCGAACGTCGCGCCGCTGATCGGGAGCTCAGCCGAACAGGAGCGCGCCGCTGGTCGGGAGCTCAGCCGAACAGGAGCGCGCCGCTGGTCGGGAGCTCAGCCGAACAGGAGCAAGGCCCCGATCGCGGCGGCGGTGCCGACCAGGCCCAGGCCGGCCCCGGTCAGCACGAACTTGCGCAGCGGCACCGTCACCCCGGCCGCCCGGCAGCGCTCGTACCAGATCAGCGTGGCCAGCGACGCCCACGGGGTCGCCAGCGGCCCCACGTTGGTGCCGATGAGCAGGCCAAGCAGCGGCACGTGGTTGGCCAGCGGCACCACCGCCTCGCCCGCGACGTAGGCCGGGAGGTTGTTGAGCACATTGGACATGAGCACGCCGGTGGCGCCGGCGCGGAACGTGCCCGCCGCGCCGCCGCCGGTGCCGATGAGGCCGCGGACCAGGTCGTCCAGCCCGTGCCGGCCGATGGTCTGCATCACCAGGAACAGCCCGGTCACGAAGACGAGCAGCCGCCACGGGATGAGCGCGGGACGCAGCCGGGCACGGTCGCGGACCAGGAAGCCGACGACCACGATCCCGGCGGACACCGAGGACGCGACGCCGATCGGCAGGCCGGTGAGGATGCCGATGATGAACAACACGCAGGCCGCGAACGCGATGACGTACAGCACGCGGTCGTGCGGCCGGTGCGCCGGTGGCGGGGTGTACCGGTCGGCGTCGCGCTCGCCCCGCCGCCAGTACCACAGCCAGAGGAACGCCATGGTGACCGCGATCGCCGCGAGCTGCGGCAGCCACATGCGCTGCGCGAACTGCACCGGCCGCAGCGCCACCCGGTTGGCGGCCAGCAGGTTGGTGAGGTTGGAGACCGGCAGCAGCAGGCTCGCCGTGTTGGCGAGCCAGACGGTCGTGATGGCGAGCGGCATGGGCGGGATCGCGAGCTTGCGGGCCAGGGCCAGCATCACCGGGGTCAGCAGGACCGCGGTGGTGTCCAGGTTGAGGGTGATGGTGTTGAGCGACGCGAAGGCCACACACAACAGGAACAGCAGCAGGTAACTGCCGCGGGCGGTGATGGCCACCCGGGCGGCGATCACGTCGAACACCTCGGCCGCCGCGGTCAGTTCGGCGAGGATGATGACGGTACCGAGGAACAGCAGCAACGGCAGGATCCGGCGTACCGTGGCGTCGGCGTCGGCGAACGGCAGTGCCCGGGTCGCCACGCACACGGCACCGGCCAGCAGCAGGCCGATCGCGATCCAGTCGAGAACGTGCAGGCGCCGTCGCCTTTCCGGTGCCCGCTCCTCCACAGCAGCCGATGATCGCACACCGTCGCCCAGCCCCAGCGACACGTCGGGGGTGCCCGCCTCCGTCAAGGACCGGCTCCGGCTGTGCTCCCCGCCATCTGCACAGGGTATCGAGGCAGGGACATAATTGCCGCGTGGTGCGAAGCGGGGAACACGGCAGGGCGGAGCGGTCCATCGACTTCTTCATCAGCTACTCCCCCGCGGACGAACGCTGGGCCACCTGGCTCGCGTGGGAGTTCGAGGCCGCCGGCTACCGCACGATGCTGCAGGCGTGGGACTTCGTCCCGGGTACCAACTTCATCGACTTCATGGACCGCGGGGTACGCGACACGGCGGTGGTGGTCGCGGTGCTCTCCGAGCGGTACCTGAGCTCGACGTACGGGAAGCTGGAGTGGCAGGCCGCGCTGCGCGCCGACCCCGGCGGTACGGGCAGCAAGCTGGTGACCGTGCGGGTGGAGGACTGCCCGCTGGACGGGCTGCTGGCCACCATCACCTACGTGGACCTGGTCGGCGTGGCGGATCCGGACCGGGCGCGCGGGCTGGTGCTCGAACGGATGCGCCAGGCGCTTGCCGGGCGGGCCAAGCCGGTGCTGCGGCCCACCTTTCCGGCGAACCGGGACGACCCGGGACCCGAACAGTTCCGGGCGGGTGCGGCGCGCCGGCCGCGCTCCCGCCGTACCCCCATCAACCCGCCGCCCTTCCCGCCGGCCGCGAGCCCCGCGGGCCGCACCCGGGAAGCGGTGACGGTGCTGCAGGTCGCCGGTCCCCGGTTCGGCCGCGGCCTCGTCGCCCCGGGCGCGCCGGCCTCGGCGGCCGCGCTGCAGGAGCACATCATGGGCGACCTGACGCTGCTCACCAACGACGGCGTGCCCCGCCCGGACCTCATCGTGGTGTCCGGCAACCTCACCGAGTCGGGCAGCCCGCGCGAGTTCGAGGACGCGCTGAACTTCCTGACCGGCCTGCGGGTGCTGGTCGGGCTGGAGCCGCACCGGCTGGTGATCGT
>JBBWZQ010000333.1:0-2527 GCA_039649115.1 Micromonosporaceae bacterium
CGAGCAGGCTTGCCGTCGTCGGCCGTCCTCACCAATGAGCGTCCCCCAGGACGGTCGGCTACCGAGCAGCGTGTTCCGCTGATCGTTGCCTTCCGTACGCAGCATCCGCTTGGCGCGGTGGTCAACCGGCCCTCGGTGTGGTGTGACCGATCAATTTTCCGCGCCGTGTTGGTCTGCACGCCGAATACCGACTCACGGGAGGCTCCACCATGCGGAAACTGACCTTTGGCATGAACCTGAGCCTGGACGGCTACATCGCCGCGCCCGGCGACGACCTCGGCTGGAGCGTGCCGAGCGACGAGCTGTTCCAGTGGTGGTCCGACCGGGTGGCGGCGACCGGCCTGGCGCTGTACGGGCGCAGGGTGTGGCAGACGATGAGCTCCCACTGGCCGACCGCCGACCAGCAGCCCGGCGCCACACCGGCACACATCGAGTACGCCCGCCGCTGGCGGGACATGCCGAAGGTGGTGTTCTCCTCCACGATCAGCACGGTCGAGGGGAACGCCCGCCTGGTCGCCGGCGACGCGGTGGCCGAGATCGCCCGGCTCAAGGCCGGGGACGGCGGCCCCATGGACATCGTGGGCGCCACGCTCGCCGCGGCGGTCATGCGGGCCGGGCTGATCGACGAGTACGCGATCGTCACCCACCCGGTCCTGGTGGGCGGCGGCACGCCGTTCTTCACGGCCCTGGAAAACTGGGTGAACCTGAACCTGGTGCAGACCCGGACGTTTCCCGGCGGCGTGCTCCTGACCAGGTACGAGACCACCCGGTGAATACCCGACCTCGGATCCGCTTGCGGTGATCGGCTACGCGCCGTCGTGATTCCGGGGGCTCCGCATGGCGCTCCCCCTTGGGGGCGTCCACCAAGGCGGGGTCTGCCGGTCAGATTCGTACCGCAAGCAGCAGCATCGCGGCAGCGGTCAGCTCCGCCCAGAAGTAGAACCAGACGGGGTAGAACGCCTGGGGCGCTTCGGTGATTCGTGCGGCGAGGCGGCCTGAGGCCATGCCGAGCAGGGCCACAGCGACGGCGGTCAGGGCACCCCAGCGGATATTGCCGAGGTCCCAGGCCGCCGCGATCAACAGGAACCCGACGGCGATGCCGAATCCGCCGTACACGGCGCGGACCTCCGAGCGCGCCTCCGGACTGGACAGCTGGATTCCGAAGGGCCGGGTCAGTGCCGCCGGCGCGGCCAGACCGTAGGCGCCCATCGCGAGGAAGAACACCGCGACCCCGAGCGTGATGACGGTGCCTACGAGCGGGTTCACGGCCGCGTGTCCGGCTCCCATTGGGACCCGGGCCGGCCCGGAACAACGGTCACCACAGCGAGGACGACCAGCAGCGCCACGTCGATCACGGCGACGCGCCGCTGCTCGCGGCTAACGTCGGCGAGCATCGCGAACAAGGCAAAGGACGCCATGCTGAGCGCGGCGGCGGACACGGCGGCGGGCCGCAGCTCCCGGCGGAACGCGGAGGTGGCCAGCAGGGAGCCGATCAGCGCCAGCATCACCGCTCGGTGCCGCAGCAGAACCACGACGTCCGGCCCGTCCACGGCCACCCCGTAGATGGGCCCGATGCGTTTGGGAGCCACGGCCACGACCAGGCCGTTCAACCCGATCGCTGCCCCGACCCCCATCATGGCCACTTGCTTGCTCCGCGACAGCCACCGCACGTGACAGGCCTCCCCTCGTCGTCCTGGACACTGCGAGGATGGAGGCTGGGATCCCGCGCGCGCTTCCAGAAACGTGCTACGTGCCGCGCTTGTGGTTGTGGCCGGGACAGGCGGTGTACGTCGGTCCCTCGCTCGGGCTCGACCCGCACTCCGGATCGGTGTCCTGTCTGGCCGTCGCCATCAACGGCACATTTGAAGTGCGCGTCGACGCGACCTCCGGGCCCCCCGCACGAAGCGTTCTGATCCCGCCTCGGCTGCGGCACCAGATCGTTCCGGCCGCGGAACTGATGGTGTTCTGCTACCTCGACCCAGGGTCCGCGCGGCACCGCGCCTGCCGACGGGCGATGACGACTACGGCAGATGCGCTGGAGTACCGCCACCGGCACGAGACAGCGCTGGCCGTTCTGGCCGAGGACCTCAGCGACGCGAAGCGGGCCCGCGCTTGGCTCGACTTGGCCAGTGGTGACTCCCGGGCGTCAGGTGGAACCGGCGTCACCACGGGGCAGCAGGCTGGGCCTGCCGATGAGGACGCCTGCCCCCGGCCCGACTCCCGGATCCGCCGCGCCGTGGCGGCCCTACACGCACTGGACCCGTCGGACGACGCGCCGGCAGCACGCCTGGCTGCGCTGGTCGGTCTGTCACCCTCGCGGTTCCTGCACCTGTTCCGGGATCACACCGGGACCAGCTACCGCCGGTACCGCCTGTGGCTGCGGATGCTGTGCGCGGCCGAACTGCTCCGTAACGGGCACGACCTCACTACCGCCGCAGCGGGCGCGGGGTTCGCCAGTCCCTCGCACTTCTCGGACACCTTCCACGCGATGTTCGGCCTGCGCCCCCGTCAACTCCTCGGGACGACC
>JBBWZQ010000346.1:0-36363 GCA_039649115.1 Micromonosporaceae bacterium
TTGTGCGTACGGCCACTTTCGGGAACTGAAGGTATCAGGTTCCAGACGACGTTCGGGGCTGGTCAGGCGTACCGGGCCGTGGTTGAGTGCGAGGGTCTTTCCTCTGCGGCGGGCGCCGACATTTCTGGGGGTGTACGTGCGACCGAATCGCTTTGCGCGCGACGTCGTGATCATTGGTGGCTGCGGCCGGGTGGGGCTCCCGCTCGGCATCGCACTGGCATCCCGCGGGCTGCTGGTCACGCTGTACGACATCAACGCGACCGCGGTCGCGACCGTCAACGCGGGGACCATGCCGTTCGCCGAGGATCTCGCGGACGACCTGCTCGCGGAGGTGGTCGGCGCGGGTCGGTTGACCGCCACCACCGAGCCGTCCAGCGTCAGCGCGGCCGAGCACCTCGTCGTGGTCGTCGGCACGCCGGTCGACGAGCACCTCAACCCCGATCTGGCGGCGGTGCCGCGCGCGCTGGAGCGGTGCGCCGAGTACCTGGTCGACGGCCAACTGGTGATCCTGCGCAGCACGATCTACCCGGGGGTGACCGCGCTCACCGAGAAGCTGCTCCAGGCGCGCGGCATCGACGTGGACGTGGCGTTCTGCCCGGAGCGCATCGCCGAGGGCAAGGCGTTGACCGAGCTGTTCGAGCTGCCGCAGATCGTCGCCGGGCGCAGCGAACGCTCCGCCGAGCGGGCGACCAAGTTCTTCCGCAACCTGACCGAGCAGATCGTCCCGCTCGCGCCGGAGGAGGCGGAGCTGGCGAAGCTGTTCACCAACACGTGGCGGTACATCAAGTTCGCGACCGCGAACCAGTTCTGGATGATGGCGAACGACTTCGGTCTCGACTACGCGCGCATCCGGCACGCGATCACCTACGACTACCCCCGCGCGGCGGACGTGCCGATGCCGGGGTTCGCCGCCGGCCCGTGCCTGCTGAAGGACACCATGCAGCTGGCCGCGTTCAACAAGAACAATTTCATCCTGGGTCACTCGGCCATGCTCATCAACGAAGGGCTTCCGCTGTACCTCGTGTCCCGGCTGGAGGACCGCTTCGACCTCGCGAACACGACGATCGGCATCCTCGGCATGTCCTTCAAGGCGGGCAGCGACGATCCGCGGGAGAGCCTGGCGTTCAAGCTGCGCAAGATCTTGACGCTGAAGGCGAAGGCGGTGCTGTGCACCGACCCGTACCTGCCCGACGAGCGGTTCCACCCGCTCGACGAGGTCATCGAGAAAGCCGACCTGCTCGTGATCGCCACCCCGCACCGCGAGTACGCCGAACTCGACACCGATCGACCGGTGATCGACATGTGGGGGATCACCGGTACCGGAGTGCTGGTGTGACGCCCCGGGTGTCGATCGTCATCCCCGTCTACAACGAGGGTGAGGCGATCCTCGGCTGCCTGGAGCGCATGCTGCGCGACGTGCTGCTGCCGTGCGAGATCCTGCTCGTGCACGACATGCCGGAGGACACCACGGTCCCGTACGTGCGCCAGGTGGCCGGGTACGACTCGCGCGTGCGCGCCGTGCTCAACACGTACGGTCCCGGACCGGCCAACGCCATCCGGTACGGCATCGCCCAGGCCACGGCGCCGGTCGCGGTGGTCACGATGGCCGACGGTTCGGACGACCCCCGCCAGGTCGACGAGCTGGCCCGGCTGGTGGACCGGGGCGTGGTGGTGGCCGCCGCGTCCCGTTACATGCCGGGCGGCCAGCAGGTGGGCGGGCCCCGGCTGAAGCGGATGCTGTCGCGCTGGGCGGGCCGGTCGCTGCACCTGCTCGCCCGGGTCGGCACCCGGGACGCGACGAACAGCTTCAAGGCGTACAGCACCGAGTTCGTGCGGCGGGTGGGCATCGAGTCGCGGACCGGGTTCGAGGTCGGCCTGGAGCTGACCGCCAAGGCGACCCGGCTGCGGCTGCCGGTGGCGGAGATCCCCACGATCTGGCTCGACCGGCAGCTCGGTACCTCCCGCTTTGATCTGGGCCGTTTCCTCCCGCGCTACCTGAAGTGGTACCGGTTCGCCTTTGGCCGCCGGATGACCTACGAGGATCTCGCGGCCCGCGATGCGGCCGCCGCCCAACCGGCCGATATGGTCAGATCCGAATTCGAAGCGACGCGGTAAAGAGGAGATCTTGTGGCGAAGGTACTGGTGACCGGGTCGGCCGGGTTTATCGGCGGTTACCTGGTGGAGGAGTTGCTGGAGCGCGGCCACGAGGTGGTCGGGGTGGACAACTACTCCAAGTACGGGCCGGTGACGCACTCCTACGACACGGACCCGAGGTACCGGTTCGTGGAGGGCGACGCCCGCGACGTCGGGCTGCTGAGCGAGCTGCTGGCCGACTGCGACCACTTCGTGGCTGGTGCCGCGATGATCGGTGGGATCTCGTACTTCCACGCCTACGCGTACGACCTGCTGGCGACGAACGAGCGGATCATGGCGGCGTCGTGTGACGCGGCGATCAAGGCGCGCCGGTCCGGCCGCCTGCAGAAGGTGACCTACCTGTCGTCGTCGATGGTGTTCGAGTCGACCGACCGCTGGCCGTCCAGGGAGGGCGACGAGCGGAAGGTACCGCCGCCGCTGTCCTCGTACGGGTTCCAGAAGCTGGCCGTGGAGTACTACGCCCGGGCCGCGTGGGACCAGTACAAGCTGCCGTACACGATCGTGCGCCCGTTCAACTGCGTGGGTGTCGGCGAAGGACGGGCGCTGGGCGAGGCCGAGGTACTGTCCGGCAACGTCAAGCTGGCCATGTCCCACGTGGTGCCCGACCTGGTGCAGAAGGTGGCCAAGGGTCAGGATCCGCTGCACATCCTGGGCGACGGCAGCCAGGTGCGGCACTACACCTACGGCGGCGACCTGGCGCGGGGCATCGCCGTCGCGATGGAGCACGAGGCGGCCCGCAACGAGGACTTCAACATCTCCACCGAGGAGTCCACCACGGTGCTGGAGCTGGCCGAGGTGATCTGGCGGAAGATCAAGGGGCCTGAGGTGCCGTTCCGCCACGTGTCCGACCAGCCGTTCGAGTACGACGTGCAGAAGCGGGTGCCGGATGTGACCAAGGCGCGCGAGGTGCTCGGGTACGAGGCGACCACGTCCCTGGACCAGATGCTCGACGAGGTGATCCCGTGGGTCACCCAGGCGGTGACGGACGGTCGGCTCTGAGCACTCTCGACACACCCGTCACCCTGCCGCCGGCCCGCTCCGCGCGGGGCGTGGCCGGTCGCTTGCGTGACGGGCTGTTCGTCGAGACGCCGGCACGCGCCCTCCAGTGGTGGGGTGCCGGTCTCGCCGTCGGCGGGCTGCTCGTCGGGGCCGCGGTCAGCCTGGCCCGCCAGCCCGGCGCCGGAGCGCTCCGGACGGTGTGGGCCGAGGACGGCAGCATCTTCCTCAGCCAGGCCACCACCCGGGGCGCGCTGCCCGCCCTGGCGCATTCGTACGGTGGCTACTACCACTCGGTACCCCGGCTGCTCGCCGGGCTCGCGACGCTGGCGCCGGCGAGCGCGGCGCCCGCGATCCTGGCGGTCGAGGCCGCCGTGTGCGTGGCGGCGGTGGCGGTGCTCGGGTACTTCGCCAGCGCCGGGCACCTGCGCTCACCGCTGTCCCGCCTGCTGGTGGCCGCGGTGGTGGTGGCCGTACCGGTGGGCCAGGGCGAGGTGCTCAACTCGATAGCCAACCTGCACTGGTACGGGCTGTACGCGCTGTTCTGGGTGCTGGTGTGGGTGCCGCGCCGGCCGGCGGCCCGCGCGGTCGCCGTCGCCGTGGTCGTCCTCGTGGCGGCCAGCGACATCCTCGTCCTCGCGTTCGTCCCGCTGGCCCTGGTGCGCGCCCTGCGCAGGGACGGCACGGGACGGCGGGACGGGCACGGCGTCGTGCTGGCCGGGCTGCTGGGCGCCGGCCTCGTGCTGCAACTGTCCGGGCTGCTCACCGGCGCCAGTTCGCGCCAGGTCTCCGCCAGCCCGGTGACCGCGGTGACCGGGTACGTGTCCCGCGCGGTGCCCTGGGGGCTGCTGGGCGAGCGGGCCGTCGGTCCCACCGGTACCGCCCGGTGGGCCGCCATGGCCGCGCTGGCCTGGCTGCTCGTGGCCCTGGCCGCCGGGTTGGCCTGGGCCCGGCTGACCCGCCCGGCCTGGCCGCTCGCGGTCGTCGCCATCCTGCACAGCGCCGCCCTGTACGCGCTGCCGGTCGTGCTCAGCGGCTACGCCACCCCGCGCTACGCGGTGCCCGCCGCGATGCTGCTGGTGACCGCGCTGGTCGCGCTCCTGCAGCCGGCGGGACCGGGCTGGGCAAGGGCGCCGGCCTACGGGCTGGCCGTGCTGCTGGCCCTGGTGTGGGCCGTGGACCTGCGCGTCGACAACAGCCGGGCGCACGGGCCCACCTGGGGTGACCAGTTGCCCGCGGCACGGCAGGAGTGTGGGCACTCCGCCACCGCCGCGCTCGCCATCCCGCCCCGCGACACGGGCGCCCGGTGGCAAGCCGTGCTCAAATGCGACTATCTGCGACGCTGAAACGTCGTTTCGTGATGAGAAGCTCCACGCACTGTCAACTTGACGACGCTACCCGGCTTAGTAGGCACGAATCAGTACAACAAGGCGAGCAACCGTATTACATGATCATTTGCGGCCTTGCGGATGCGCGGCGGAGGAGTGGAGACTGGTCGCAGCGCGATCGCGTGTGCCAACCACCCCGCCGAAGACAGTCTCCGCGAGCAGGAGCGGAGTCCTCAGGGTGACCGCTCCGCGGTAGCCGACGCGTATACCGAGAGGACGACGGGTGGATTTCTGGGACCTTACCAAGCTGCTGGTGCGGCGGTGGTACGTGGCCGTACCGCTGCTCCTGCTCACAGCGGTGGGTGCGGTGGGCCTGGCCGCCACGATCAAGCCGGACTACATCGCCGACAGCTACATCACCATGGTCCCCCCGAATTCCCCGGCGACCACGGGCGTGGTCACCCGCAACCCATGGCTGCAGAGTGGACTGATCGCGCTGGGTTCCGCGGCGATCTACAGCACCCAGGACGCCAGCGTGGTGCAGCGCATGGTCAAGGACGGATACAGCGACAACTTCACCCTGGCCTTCGACGGCAACTCGCCGATCATCAAGGTCGAGGTGACCGCCACCAGCAAGGCCCAGGCCAAGGGCACGGTCGAGGAGGTCGCGCAGCTCTTCTCGCAGAGCGTGAAGTTGCTCCAGTCGGAGTCGAACCCGCGGGACGACGAGTACATCACCACGCGGCGCCTGGACCGCGGGGACAACCTCAAGTCCAGCACGACCAAGCTGAAGCGGGCGGTGATCGCCATCGTCGGCGCCGGCCTGCTGATGTCGATCGCGCTGACGGCCATGTTCGACGCCATCCTGCAGCGCCGCGCCCGGCGGCGGACGCCGCTGGCCGGCGACATGCCCCCGCCGCACCGGCCGCGGCCCGGCCGCGGCACGAACGGCTCGGCTTCGGATCTTGGCAGCCTGCGGGACAGGGAGACGGAGCTGATCTCCTCCTCCGCCGGGGGCGAGCATTCCCGGCCGAGTCCCGGCCGGGAGAAGCGCCAGCCGTCGAGCGGCGAGTACCGGTCGGTGTCGCGAGATCAGCGGGAGCAGGCGGACGAGACCGCCATCTTCCCCGCCGCCGCCGACGACGCCTCGGCGCTGCCCATGCCGTCCGACGCCACGATGATCCTCCCGCTTCCTGACAAGGAACCGTGGGCAGCGCGTGACGGTGGTGGTAACAACCGCGGCGGGAGCAGTCGCCGTTGACGACCTCGTACGCCGTCGAGCACCCAGCTGATCTCGAACCTTCGCTGGTCGCTCACAGTACGTACATCAGCCGGCGGCGGTACCTGCGCATCGACTCGGTGCTGCTGCTGTGCGTCCTGCTGGGCCTGCTCGACCTGATGCCGGCGGCGCTGATCGTGCCGGGCATGACCGACCTGGGCCGGCCCGCCCTGATCGTGGGCGTGCTGATGTTCTGCTGGTGGATCCTGGTGCGGCTCAACCCGCGGCTCACCGTGATCGGCCCGCAGCCGATCCGCTGGGCGATCCTGGCCTACTGGGTCTCCATCCTCCTGTCGTACGCCTTCGGGTACATGCGCGGGCTGTCCGCGATCGAGGTGAACGGCGCGAACCGGGCACTGTTCTACGCCGCCGCATTCACCGGCATCATCCTGATGGTCGCCGACAGCGTGCCCAACTGGGAGCGGCTCAACCTGCTGCTGCGCGTCTTCGTCTACTGCGGCGGCTTCATGGCGATCGTCGGCCTCATGCAGTTCATCCTCAAGTACGACATCACCCAGTACCTGAAGCCGCCGGGGCTGCAGGAGCACGGCCTGGAGTCCGACTTCGTGACGCGCGGCGTGGCGATCCGGGTGGCCAGCACCGCCTTCCACTACATCGAGTTCAGCTGCGTGCAGGCGACGACCCTGCCGTTCGCCATCCATTACGCGATGTTCGCGCAGACCAGGAAGCAGCGCCGCCGATTCCTCGTCCTCGCGTTGATGATCGGGGCGGCGGTGCCGGTGACCATCTCGCGCACCGGCATCCTGGCGCTCGTCGCGGTCATCGTGGTCATGGTGCCGGTCTGGGGCTGGCGCACGCGGTACAACTTCCTGGGCATGGCGGTCGGGCTGGCCGGCATGCTGATGGTGGTCAAGCCGGGCCTGCTCGGCACCGTGCGCGATCTGTTCACCAATGCCAACCAGGACAGCAGCGTGACCGCGCGCACCGGGCGGTACGGGATGGTGGGACAGTACTTCGCCCAGACACCCTGGTTCGGCCGGGGCACCGGCACCTGGATCCCACCCCAGTATCAGATCCTCGACAATTACTGGTTCACATTTGCTCTTGACAATGGAATCGTCGGCGTCACGATGCTCGCCGCGCTGCACGTCACCGCGATCACTCTCGCCGTTGTCGCCCGCCGGCGCGTCACCGATCCGGCAGACCGCCATCTGTGCACGGTGTTGATCTCGGCGCAACTCGTCGCGCTCCTCGTGGCCGCGACGTTCGACTCGCTCAGTTTCACCACGTACGCGATGACGTTGGCGGTAACGGTCGGCGCGTGCGGTACCGTTTGGCGGTTCAGCCACCCGGAACGCCGAGTGCGTACCTCCGCCACGCGCCGCATAATCGCCGTGGAAAGCAGCGTACCGGCGTCGGTCGACCAGTTGCGCTAAGCGTCGACGCGCCACGGTCGAAAGGACACCATGAAATACCGGCTGCGGAAGAGTGTCCTGCTGACCATCATCGGGGCCGCGGTGCTGGCTCTGGACGCGGTCGTGGCCGTGTCGCTGGTCGGTACGCACTCGCGCGGCGCGACCCGCTCCGCCGCCGATCCGTACGCCGCGACCAGCACCGGCACCGCCGGAGCCGGTACCGGCGCCGCCGGCCCGGCCTCGGCCGGCCCGAGTCCGGCCGGGCTGCCGGCACCGCCGCGCACCGGCGAGGTCACTCCCGCGTTCTACGGCCGGTTCAAGGGCAGCCTGCCGTCCGCGTCGAGTTTCTTCCCGATCGCGGTATGGCAGCAGCAGCCGACCCGCATCCGCAACGGCAAGCCGAATGCGACCAATTATCGGAACATCGGCATCAATACGTTTGCCGGCCTCTGGAACTTTCCGAACGATGGCGCCTCGGGTGCCAACCTGGCCGCGGTCAAGGCGAGCGGCATGTACGCGTTCGGCGGCGGCGACGAGGGATCGGCGGGCGATGCCCGGACCATCGCCGGAATGGCGGGAAATGACGCCTGGGCAGGTTTCGAGCTGGGTGACGAGCAGGACATGTCCACGAACCCGAGCCATGTCACTCCGGCACAGGTGAGTGCGCAGGCCGCCGCGCTGCACAGAACCGCGCCGTCGCGGCTGGTGTACAACAATTTCGGAAAGGCATTCAGTTTGTTTCCGTGGGTGGGTGCGCACGACGAGACCGCGGGACTGCGCCAGTACTGCGAACAGGTCGACGTGGCCTCCTCGGACTACTACGCCGCGACCGACGGGTACGAGCCGGCTGCCACGCACACCCCGAACTACTACGGCAGGGCCATCGACCACGTGCGCCAGCTGTGCGGGCCGGGCAAGCCGGCGTGGGGCTTCATCGAGACCGGGCACCCGTTCGCCGACCAGCCCGGCACCTGGCCGCCGTACTCGGCCAACGGCGTGATCAGCGCCGCCACCATCGAGCAGGGCGTGTGGAGCATGCTGGCGCACGGCGCGAACGGCATCGTCTACTTCGCGCACGACTTCTTCACCGGCCGCTTCACCGAGGACGGGCTCTTCGACCACCCGCCGGCGGTGGCCGCCGTGACCCGGATCGACGCCGCGATCCGCGCGATCGCGCCGATCCTCAACGCCCAGCGGCAGCCCAAGGGCCTGCTCGCGGTCAACGCGGACGCCACCCTGCGGGCCGACGCGAGCGGCTGGTACGTCGTCGCCGCGGAGAACTCCGGGCACCGGCGGACGTGCACGTTCACGGTCGCCGCGGCGGCCAACCGGGCGGTCCAGGCGGTCGGCGAGAACCGCACGGTCAGGGCGAACGCGAACGGCACCTGGTCGGATCCGTTCGCGGCCTGGGGCCACCACGTGTACAAGATCGTGTAGGTCCTCGATAGGGTACGTCGTGACCCGCGCTCACCTGGACAAGCAGCCGCACGAGGTCGCCGCGATGTTCGACGGCGTGGCGGCCGGGTACGACCGGACCAACACGGTGCTCTCCTTCGGGCAGGACCGGCGCTGGCGCCGGGCGACCCGCACGGCACTGGAGTTGCGGTCCGGCGAGCGGGTGCTGGACCTGGCCGCCGGTACGGGCGTGTCGACCCGGGAACTCGCCCGGTCCGGCGCGTACGCGGTGGGTACCGACATCTCGCTGGGCATGCTGCACGCGGGCCGCCGACGGGCTGTGCGGCCCGGCGTGCCGCTGCTCGCCGGCGACGCGCTCGCCCTGCCCTTCCGGGACGGCAGCTTCGACGCGGTCACGATCTCCTTCGGGCTGCGCAACGTGCACGATCCCGGCGCTGCCCTGCGGGAACTGGCCCGGGTGACGCGAGCGGGCGGCCGGCTGGTCGTCTGCGAGTTCAGCCACCCCACCTGGACCCCCTTCCGGGCGGCCTACCTCGGCTACCTGATGCGCGCCCTGCCCGGCATCGCGCGCCGGGTGGCGAGCAACCCCGACGCGTACGTGTATCTCGCCGAGTCGATCCGGGCCTGGCCGGACCAGGCCGCCCTGGCCGCGCTGGTCGCGACGGCGGGCTGGGGCCGGGTGGCTTGGCGCAACCTCACCGGCGGCGTGGTCACGCTGCACCGGGCGATACGGGACTAACGCCGCATTCGTCCGAGTTGCCCCGCCGATCCCCCCGGCTCCGGTAGGAACTGGAGAGGAGTGGTACCGCGAGCACGAGGGAGACGCCATGGCCCAGTCGAGTCCCGAGATCAACGAGATCGCCCGGCACCGCGTGGCGGAGTTCATCCCCGACGCGGAGCACCTGAGCCGGCGGCGGCTGTCGGCGAAGGTGCGGGAGATGGTCCTCAGGTCTCCCGACACCGCGCGCCGGATGATGGACGACACCTGCCAGGCCGTGGACGAGGCCACCGGCGGCCGGTACCGGGGACAGGTCGACGCGCTGGAGAACCTGGTCAACGAGGCGCTCGGCCTGCGGCCGGGCACCATACCCCGCAGTCCGGCGCTGTGAAGGGCATCGTGGAGCCACCCGTCATCGGCCTCGAGCCAGGTTAGGTTCCCCTAAGCCGGCCGGGCGCTGCTTCCCGTCTTAGACTGCCGAGCGGACGCTGCTTGTGAAGAGTTTCACGAGCATGGGGCAGCGAGGCGGTGATGGTCGTGACGCAGATCCGAGAGGCCGACGTCATCGTGGTCGGCGCAGGTCCTGGCGGTTCCACCACCGCATGCCACCTGGCGCGGCACGGCCTCGACGTGTTGCTGCTGGAGAAGACCGAGTTTCCGCGCGAGAAGGTGTGCGGTGACGGGCTCACCCCGCGCGCCGTCAAACAGCTGGTCAGGCTGGGCGTGGACACAACGCCGGAGAACGGGTGGCAGCGCAACAGGGGGCTGCGCGTCATCGGCGGCGGGGTACGCCTGGAACTCGACTGGCCCGACCTGGCCAGCTTCCCCAACTACGGGCTCACCCGCACCCGCCTCGACTTCGACGAGATGCTCGCCAACCGCGCGAAGGAGGCCGGCGCACAGCTACTGACCAGCCACAACGTCACCGGGCCGGTACTCGACGGCGGCGGGCGGGTGGTCGGGGTCCAGGCGAGCGTCGGCGAGGACAAGCAGCCGGCCGAGTTCCGGGCGCCGTTGGTGGTCGCGGCCGACGGGGTGTCGGCCCGGTTCGCGCTCTCGCTCGGCATGGCCAAGCGCGACGACCGGCCGATCGGCGTCGCGGTGCGCCGTTACTACCACTCGCCGGCCAAGCAGGAGGACGAGTACCTGGAGTCCTGGCTGGAGCTGCGCAGCGGCGAGGGGGGTCCGGCGGCGCTGCTGCCCGGGTACGGATGGATCTTCGGCATGGGTGACGGCCGGGTCAACGTGGGCCTGGGCGTGCTCAACTCCTCGGTCGCCTTCGGCAAGACGAACTACCGGGCCATGCTCACCGACTGGCTGTCCACCACACCGCCGGACTGGGGCATGAACGACGAGGCCAACGCGGACGGGCCGATCCAGGGGGCCGCGCTGCCGATGGGCTTCAGCCGGGTGCCGCACTACCAGCGCGGCGTGATGCTGGTCGGCGACTCGGGTGGCATGGTCAACCCCTTCAACGGCGAAGGGATCGCGTACGCGATGGAGTCCGGCGAGCTGGCCGCCGAGGTGGCGGTACAGGCGCTCGCCCGCCCATTGGGTACGGAGCGTGAGCGCGCGCTACAGTTCTACCCTGCCGAGCTGAAGGCCCGCTACGGCGGGTACTACCGGCTCGGTGGCTGGTTCGTGAAGCTCATCGGCCATCCCCAGCTGATGCGGTTCGCGACGCAGCACGGCATGCCCCACCCGGTGCTGATGCGCTTCGTGCTCAAGCTGCTGGCCAACCTCACCGACCCGCGCGGCGGCGACGCCATGGACCGGATCATCAACGGCCTGACCAAGGTGGCGCCGGCCGTCTAGGACGTATGAGGCACGTCACGCAGGGTGATGCCGTACAAAGAGCTATTAATAGGTTGTTTGCCAGTCAACCACCCGAGAAAGGCAAGGCAGGGCAGACCATGTCGCTGGCTCAGTGGGTACCGATCGTGGGCCTGTTCGTGCTCGGGGCCCTCTTCGCACTCTTCTCGGTCGGCATCGCGCCCTTCGTGGGACCGCGCCGGGCCAATGCCGCCAAGCTCTCCGCGTACGAGTGCGGCATCGAGCCGACGCCGCAGCCGATCGGCGGCGGCCAGCGGTTCCCGATCAAGTTCTACCTGACCGCGATGCTCTTCATCGTCTTCGACATCGAGATCATCTTCCTGTACCCGTGGGCCGTGTCGTTCAAGGCGCTGGGCCTGTTCGGGTTCGTGGAGATGCTGCTGTTCATCGCCACCGTGTTCGTCGCCTACGCCTACGTGTGGCGGCGCGGCGGGCTGGATTGGGACTAGGGGGCCTGGGGCCGCGCCATGGGTATTGAAGAGAAGCTGCCGAGCGGGATCCTGCTGACCACCGTCGAGAAGCTGTCGAACTACGCGCGCAAGTCGTCGTTCTGGGGAGCCACCTTCGGCCTCGCCTGCTGCGCCATCGAGATGATGGCCGCCGGCGGCCCGCACTACGACCTGGGCCGCTGGGGCATGGAGGTGTTCCGGGCCTCGCCGCGGCAGGCCGATCTGATGATCGTGGCGGGCCGGGTCAGCCAGAAGATGGCTCCCGTGCTGCGCCAGATCTACGACCAGATGCCCGAGCCGCGGTCGGTGCTCTCGATGGGTGTCTGCGCCTCCTCCGGCGGCATGTTCAACAACTACGCGATCGTGCAGGGCGTCGACCACGTCGTGCCGGTGGACATGTACCTGCCCGGCTGCCCGCCCCGCCCGGAGATGTTGATCGACGCGATTCTCAAGCTGCGCGAGAAGATCATGGCGCAGCCGCTCGGCCCGAACGGCCGCAAGATGCTCGCCGCCCGCGAAGCCCGGGGCGATGTCCCAGTGGTCGCTCCAGGGGCGATGCCCTCCTCCTACCGCAGTGACAAGGCCCGCAGCGCCCAGTGGGAGCAGGCGGTCAAGGAGGGTCGCGAGGAGCAGTTGCGCATCGAGAACTGGATGAAGTCGGAGCACCGCCTCGACGAGAGGCGGGTGGCGAAGTGACCGACGCACCCACCGGCAACGTGCCGGTGTCGGCCAACCCGGTCGGCGCGCAGACCGGCGCGCCGGCCGAGTTCCCGCCGGCCAGCCCGGCCCAGCGGGGGCTGTTCGGGGTACAGGGCTCGGGCGACACCTCCGGCTTCGGCGGGCTGCTGCGCCGCCGGCCGGTCATCATCGACGCGCAGCGCCCGTACGGCGGGTACTTCGACGAGGTCGTGGACGCGCTGGGCGATGCGCTCGTCATCGACGAGGCGATCGAGCATGTGGTGATCGACCGCGGCGAGCTGACCCTGCACATCGCGCCCGAGCGGATCGCGAAGGTGTGCCAGGTGATGCGCGACGACCCGGCGCTGCGCTTCGAGCTGTGCTCGTCAGTGTCCGGAGTGGACTATCTCGGCTCGGACCACCGGCGGCTGCACATCGTGTACCAGCTGACCTCGATGACCTACCGCCGCCGGGTGCGGCTGGAGACCGCGGTGACCGCGGAGGAGCCGCGGCTGCCGAGCGTGACCGGCGTGTACCCGACCGCCGACTGGCAGGAGCGCGAGGCGTACGACATGTTCGGCGTGGTCTTCGAGGGCCACCCCGGCCTGACCCGGATCCTCATGCCCGACGACTGGGAGGGCCACCCGCAGCGCAAGGACTACCCGCTCGGCGGTGTCCCGGTGGAGTACAAGGGCGCCGAGATCCCACCGCCCGACCAGCGGAGGAGCTACCAGTGAGTACAGATTCCTATGCCACCTCGCGGGAGACCACCGAGGGTCGCGTCTTCACCGTCACCGGTGGTGACTGGGACGAGGTGCTCGGCAGCGGCGACGACCCGATCCGCGATGAGCGCATCGTGGTCAACCTCGGCCCGCAGCACCCGTCCACGCACGGCGTGCTGCGCCTCATCCTCGAACTGGAGGGCGAGACCGTCACCGAGGCCCGCGCGGTCGTCGGGTACCTGCACACCGGGATCGAGAAGAATCTGGAGTTCCGTAACTGGGTGCAGGGCACCACGTTCGTGACCCGGATGGACTACCTGGCGCCGATCTTCAACGAGACCGGGTACTGCCTGGCGGTGGAGCGGCTGCTGGGCATCGAGGAGCAGGTGCCGGCGCGGGCCAACACGATCCGGGTGTTGATGATGGAGTTGAACCGGATCGCGTCGCATCTGGTGTGGTTGGGCACCACCGGTCTGGAGCTGGGTGCGATCTCGATGATGCTGTACGGCTTCCGGGAGCGGGAGTTCATTCTGGACATCTTCGAGTTGGCGTCCGGGCTGCGGATGAACATGGCGTACATCCGGCCGGGCGGGTTGGCGCAGGACCTGCCGGCGCAGGCGGTGGTGAAGATCCGGGAGTTTCTCGAGTACCTGCCGAAGAAGCTCAAGGAGTACGAGGACATGCTGTCCGGTCAGGTGATCTGGCACGAGCGGACGCAGGGTGTCGCGGTGCTGGACGTGACCGGGTGCCTGGCGTTGGGGATCACCGGTCCGGTGTTGCGTTCGGCCGGGCTGGGCTGGGATCTGCGCAGGACGATGCCGTACTGCGGGTACGAGTCGTACGAGTTCGAGGTGCCGACCGCGAACAGTGCGGACGTGTGGGGCCGGTATCTGGTGCGGATGGCGGAGATGCGGGAGTCGTTGAAGATCGTGGAGCAGGCGCTGGACAGGTTGGTGCCGGGGCCGGTGATGGTGGAGGACAGGAAGATCGCGTGGCCGGCGCAGTTGGCGATGGGCCAGGATGGCATGGGCAATTCGTTGGAGCATGTGGCGAAGATCATGGGTCAGTCGATGGAGTCGTTGATCCATCATTTCAAGTTGGTGACCGAGGGCTTCCGGGTGCCGCCGGGCCAGGTGTATGTGGGGATCGAGTCACCGCGGGGCGAGTTGGGGGTGCACGCGGTCTCGGATGGCGGGACCCGCCCGTACCGGGTGCACTACCGGGAGCCGAGTTTCGTGAATCTGCAGGCGATTCCGGCGATGGCGGAGGGTGCGCTGCTGGCCGACGTGATCGCCGGTGGCGCGTCGTTGGACCCGGTCATGGGCGGGTGTGACCGCTGATGCCGTTCAGTGAGCAGACGCACTCCCGGGCGAAGGAGCTGATCGCCCGCTACCCCGTGGGGCGGGAACGGTCCGCGCTGCTGCCGCTGCTGCACCTGGTGCAGGCCGAGGAGGGGTACGTCTCGGGCGAGGGCGTCACGTTCTGCGCCGAGCAGTTGGGCCTCACCCGCGCCCAGGTCGGTGCGGTGGCCACCTTCTACACCATGTACAAGCGCAAGCCGGCCGGTGACTGGCTGGTCAGCGTCTGTACCAACACGATGTGCGGGGTGCTCGGCGGCGACCGGACCTTCGAGGCGCTCGCGGAGTACCTGGGCGTCGGGCACGACGAGACGACCACTGACGGCTCGATCACCATCGAGCACGCGGAGTGCCTGGCGGCCTGCGACTACGCGCCGGTGCTGACGGTCAACTACGAGTACTTCGACAAGGTCCAGGCCGAAGAGGCGCTGTCCATCGTGCACCAGTTGGAGGAGGGCGAGCGGCCAGTGCCCAGCCGCGGCGCCCGGCTGTGCACGCTCAAGGAGATGGCCCTGCAGTTGGCGGGGTTCCCTGAGGATCGCGAGGGTGCGCTCGGTGACGGTCCGGCCGGCGAGCCGACGCTGCGCGGCAACCGCCTCGCGGAGCAGCACGGCATCTCGGTCGCCGGCTTCGACCCGCAGACCCCGATACCCACCCAGGCAGACCGGGAGGCCGCCAAGACCGCGCCGCCCCCGCCCGCGAAGACCGCGCCGCCCCCGCCCGCGAAGGCCGCCGCGCGAGCCGCCGGCCCCGGGCCCGCGCCGGGTGCGGCGCAGCCGACCGCGCCGGCCGGGGAGCCCCAGCCGGCGCAGCCCGCGACGCGGCCGGCGAAACCGGAGCAGCCGGCGGAGGCGGCCGGCCTCGCACAGAACAAGCCCGCGAGCGACGCGAAACCCGCCGGTGACGCACCAGCGGGCCAGCAGGCCGCCCCAATGACCGAGCGCTTGCCCGAGGAGTCGGCATGACCACCCCATCCCCCGAGGCGCTGGCCCAGCTCACGCCGGTGCTGACCAAGCGGTGGCTGTCGCCGGACGCCTGGAAGATCGACGTGTACGAGCGGCTGGACGGGTACACCGCGCTGCGCAAGGCACTCGCCGCGCACCCGGACGACCTGATCGCGCTTGTCAAGGACTCCGGGCTGCGCGGGCGCGGCGGCGCGGGCTTCCCGACCGGCATGAAGTGGGCCTTCATCCCGCAGAACGACGGCAAGCCGCACTACCTCGTGGTCAACGCCGACGAGGGCGAGCCGGGTACCTGCAAGGATCTGCCGCTGATGATGGCGGACCCGCACGCGCTGATCGAGGGCATGGTCATCGCTTCGTACGCGATCCGCGCCAACCGCGCCTTCATCTACGTCCGGGGCGAGGCGGTGCACGCGGCGCGGCGGCTGCGCAGCGCGGTCGACCAGGCGCGGGCGGCCGGCTACCTGGGCACCGACATCCTGGGCTCCGGGTTCGACCTGGACATCGTCGTCCACAGTGGAGCGGGCGCGTACATCTGCGGGGAAGAGACCGCGCTGCTGGACTCGCTGGAGGGATACCGTGGCCAGCCCCGGCTGCGCCCGCCGTTCCCGGCCACGCACGGCCTGTACGCGAGCCCCACGGTCGTGAACAACGTCGAGACGATCGCGAGCGTGCCGTACATCGTGCTGGGCGGCTCGGTCTGGTTCAAGTCCATGGGCACCGAGAAGTCCCCGGGCCCGAAGATCTACTCCGTGTCCGGCCGGGTCAACGAGCCCGGCCAGTACGAGTGCGCGCTCGGTACCACGCTGCGCCAGCTCATCGAGCTGGCCGGCGGCATGCAGGACGGGCACGAGCTGAAGTTCTGGACGCCGGGCGGCTCGTCCACCCCGATGCTCACCGCGGAGCACCTCGACGTGCCGCTGGACTTCGAGTCGATGGCCAGCGTGGGCACCATGCTCGGCACCACCGCCGTGCAGGTCTTCTCGCAGCAGGACAGCGTGGTCTACGCGACGTACCGGTGGATCGAGTTCTACCATCACGAGTCGTGCGGCAAGTGCACCCCGTGCCGCGAGGGCAACTACTGGATGGCGCAGATCCTGCACCGGATCCTGTCGGGCAAGGGTACGCACGAGGACCTGGACACCCTGCTCGACGCGTGCGACAACCTGCTCGGCCGCTCCTTCTGCGCGCTGGGCGACGGCGCGGCGAGCCCGGTGCAGTCGTCCATCAAGTACTTCAAGCAGGACTACCTGGACTACATCGAAGGGCGTACCCCTCCGCTGTTGTCGCCGGCCGAACTGGTGGGAGCGCACTGACCGATGACCGACGTGGAGAAGAAGGTCGAGACCGTCGCGCTGACGATCGACGGCATCGAGGTCGAGGCGCCAAAGGGTGAGCTGGTCATCCGCACCGCCGAGCGGCTGGGCATCGCGATCCCGCGGTTCTGCGACCATCCGCTGCTGGCGCCGGCCGGTGCTTGCCGGCAGTGCCTGGTGGACATCGAGGGGCAGCGCAAGCCGGTGGCCTCCTGCACCCAGCCGGTCGCCGACGGCATGGTCGTGCGCACCCAGCTGACCAGCCCGGTGGCGAAGAAGGCGCAGGAGGGGATGATGGAGTTCCTCCTGATCAACCACCCTCTCGACTGCCCCATGTGCGACAAGGGCGGCGAGTGCCCGCTGCAGAACCAGGCGATGTCCTCCGGCCGGCCGGACACCCGGTTCCACGACGTCAAGCGCACGTACGAGAAGCCGATCAACATCTCCTCGCAGGTACTGCTGGACCGGGAGCGGTGTGTGCTGTGCCAGCGCTGCACCCGCTTCTCGGATGAGATCGCCGGGGACAGGTTCATCGACCTGATGGACCGCTCGGCCGCCGAGCAGATCAACATCTTTCCCGGCGACCCGTTCCAGTCCTACTTCTCCGGCAACACCGTGCAGATCTGCCCGGTCGGCGCATTGACCGATGCGCACTACCGATTCAGATCCCGGCCGTTCGACCTGGTCTCCACGCCCAGCGCCTGCGAGCACTGCGCGGCCGGCTGCGCACAGCGCACCGACTGGCGCCGCGGCAAGGTGCTGCGCCGGTTGGCCGGCGACGACCCCGCGGTCAACGAGGAGTGGAACTGCGACAAGGGACGCTGGGGCTTCCAGTACGCGACGGCCACCGACCGGCTGACCGACCCGCTGGTGCGTGACGCGAAGACCGGCGAGCTGCGCGAGGCGTCCTGGCCGGAGGCGCTCGCGGTGGCGGCCGAAGGGTTGCGCCGGGCCAAGGCGGGCGAGGGCGTGGGGGTACTCACCGGTGGCCGGCTGACCGTGGAGGACGCGTACGCGTACGCGAAGTTCGCGCGCGTCGCGCTGGACACCAACGACATCGACTTCCGGTCGCGGCCCGTGTCGGCCGAGGAGACCACCTTCCTCGCGTCGACCGTGGTGGGCAGCTACGGCGTGCGGTACGAGGACATCGACAAGGCGCCTGCCGTGGTCATCGCCGGGCTGGAGCCGGAGGAGGAGTGCCCGATCCTCTTTCTGCGGCTGCGCAAGGCGCACGCCAAGCGCAAGCTCGCGGTCTACGCGCTCGCCCCGTTCGTCAGCGCCGGCCTGGCCAAGCTGGCTGCGACCGTGCGGCACGTGGTGCCGGGTGGCGAGGCGAGCCTGCTGGCCGACGACGCCGCGCTGCGTACCGTCCTGGGCGTGCCCGGCGCCGTGCTCATCGTCGGCGAGCGGCTCGCGACCGTCCCAGGTGGACTGTCGGCCGCGGCGGCACTGGCCGCGGAGACCGGCGCGAAGCTGGCCTGGGTGCCGCGGCGTGCCGGCGACCGGGGCGCCATCGAGGCGGGCTGCCTGCCCAACCTGCTGCCCGGCGGCCGCCCGGTCAACGAGCCGGCGGCCCGCGCCGAGCTGGCGCAGGCCTGGGACCTGGACAGCGGGGTGCTGCCCGGCCACATCGGCCGGGACACCGACGCGATTCTGGCAGCGGCCGCGGACGGCCGGCTGGGCGCGCTGGTGGTCGCCGGCGTCGACCCGGGCGACCTGGCCGACCCGGCCCTCGCGTCCGACGCGCTGGACCGGGTGCCGTTCGTGGTCAGCCTGGAGCTGCGGGCAAGTGCGGTGACCCGGCGGGCGGACGTGGTGTTCCCGGTCGCGCCGACGGTCGAGAAGGCGGGCACGTTCCTCGACTGGGAGGGCCGGCCGCGGACCTTCGTGACCGTCCTGCAGACGACGGCCATCAGCGACGCCCGCGTCATCGACGCGCTCGCCCGCGAACTCGGGGTCGAGCTGGGCTGTGCCGATCCGGCGTTGATCCGGCACGAGATGGGCCTGCTGCCGGCGACCCGCGCGGCGCGCCCGGCGCCGCCCACGGTGGCACCGGCCGGCGCCGCCGCACCGGGCCGGGGCGAGGCCGTCCTCGCCACCTGGCACCAGCTGCTCGACCTGGGCAGCCTCACCGACGGCGACGGGTACCTGCTCGGCACCGCCCGGCCGCCGGTGGTACGGGTCTCCAAGGCGACCGCCGGCATGCTCGGGGTGGCCGAGGGCGACCCGGTGACCGTCGGTACCGACCACGGTGCCCTGACGCTGCCGGTCGCGCTCACCCCGGATCTGCCCGACTCGGTGGTCTGGCTGCCCACCAACTCACCCGGATCGACCGTCCGCCGCGCGCTCGGTGTATCGGCCGGTGCGATCGTACGGCTCGGAGGTACCCGGTGACTCTGCACCTGGCGGCGGATCCGACGCTGCAGGACTTCGGCCACGACACCTGGTGGCTGGTGCTGCTGAAGGTCGGCGGGGTCTTCGCGCTGCTGCTCGGCCTCACGCTGTTCACGATCATGTACGAGCGCAAGGTCGTGGCGCGGATGGCGGTGCGGCCCGGACCCAACCAGGTCGGGCCGAACGGCTGGCTGCAGAGCCTGATGGACGGCATGAAGCTGCCGTTCAAGGAGGAGATCATCCCGATCACCGCGGACAAGGTGGTCTACTTCCTCGCCCCGGTGATCTCGGGTACCTGTGCCTTCCTCACGTTCTCCGTGATCCCGTTCGGGCCGATGGTCTCGATCTTCCACCACCGCACGCCGCTGCAGCTGACCGACGTGTCCGTCGCGGTACTGGTGATCCTGGCCGCCTCGTCGATGGCCATCTACGGCATCGTGCTCTCCGGCTGGGCCTCCGGCTCCACCTACCCGCTGCTGGGCGGGCTGCGGTCGAGCGCTCAGATGATCTCGTACGAGGTGGCGATGGGCCTGTCCATCGTGGCCGTGTTCATGACCGCCGGCACCATGTCGACCTCCGAGATCGTGCACGCACAGGCCGGCAACGGCCAGTCCGGGGTGAGCCTGCTCGGCTGGCACGTGACCGCGCCGAGCTGGTACGCGATCCTGCTGATCCCGAGCTTCGTCATCTACCTGATCTCGGCGGTCGGCGAGACCAACCGGGCACCCTTCGACCTGCCGGAGGCCGAGTCGGAGCTGGTCGGCGGGTACCTCACCGAGTACTCGTCGTTCAAGTTCGCGATGTTCTACCTGGCCGAGTACATCGCGATGATCAACGTGTCGGCGGTCTGCGCCACGCTGTTCCTGGGCGGCTGGCGGGTGATCTGGCCGATCTCCGCGATCAACCACGGCATGTTCAACCACGGCTGGTGGCCGTTCCTGTGGTTCATGGCCAAGGTGCTGCTCATCCTGTTCGGCTTCGTCTGGCTGCGGGCCACGCTGCCCCGGCTGCGCTACGACCAGTTCATGCGGCTGGGCTGGAAGGTGCTGTTGCCGGCCAACCTGGTCTGGATCCTCGTGCTGGGCGGGATCAAGACGTTGCAGGGCTCGGACCTGAGCCGGGGCAACCGCTGGCTGATCATCGGCGGGTTCCTGGTCGCGCTGCTCGCCGGCCTGGTGCTCTGGCCGAACGCCCGCAAGCAGCCGGAGCCGGACATCGAGGCGCAGCTGGCCGCCCGGCCCGAGGGCAGCTTCCCGGTACCGCCGATGGATCTGCAGGTACCGCCGAGCCCGCGGCTGGCCCGGGTCACCGGCGAACGGGCACCGGCCACCGTCGGTGCCGACGAGAAGGAGATCTGACGTGGGTACCTTCACCGGTTCCTTCAAGGGTTTCGGGGTGACCTTCGCGCACATGTTCCGCAAGGTCGTCACGACCGACTACCCGTTCAAGCCGCCGCAGCCCGCGCCCCGCTACCACGGCCGGCACATCCTCAACCGGCACCCCGACGGGCTGGAGAAGTGCATCGGCTGCGAGCTGTGCGCCTGGGCCTGCCCCGCCGACGCGATCTACGTCGAGGGCGGGGACAACACCGAGGAGGCGCGCTACTCGCCGGGCGAGCGGTACGCCACGGTGTACCAGATCAACTATGCCCGCTGCATCTTCTGCGGCCTGTGCATCGAGGCCTGCCCGACCCGTTCGCTGACCATGAGCAACGAGTACGAGCTGGCGCGCGACAACCGGCAGGACCTGATCTTCACCAAGGAGCAACTGCTCGCGCCGCTGCTGCCGGGGATGGAGCAGCCGCCGCACCCGATGCGCCTCGGCAACGACGAGAAGGACTACTACCTGGGCGCGCTGACCAACCCCGGCGTCTCCGAGGGTGCACAGCGCGCGGGTGGCAGTGACGCCTCCCAGCCGGGCGAGCCGTTGAGCAGAGGTGCGAAATGACGGTTCTGGCCGCCGCCGGCGCCCACGTGAGCACCGGCGAGGAGTGGACCTTCCTCATCCTCGCGCCGTTCGCGGTGATCGGTGCGATCGGCATGGTCTGGGCGCGCAACGCGGTGCACTCCGCGCTGTTCCTGGTGCTGACCATGATGTCGCTCGGCGTGTTCTACGTGCTGCAGGCCGGACCGTTCATCGGCATGGTGCAGATCATCGTGTACACCGGCGCGATCATGATGTTGTTCCTCTTCGTCCTCATGCTTGTCGGGCGGGACAGTTCGGACGCCCTGATCGAGACCTTGCGCGGCCAGCGGGCCGCGGCCGTCGTGCTCGGCCTCGGCTTCGCCGGCCTGATGTGCACGGCGGTGTACCGCGCGCTGGAGAAGGCGCCGGTGAAGGGCCTGACCGCCGCGAACACCGCGGACGGCGGCAACATCCAGGGCATCGCCAGGCTGCTGTTCACCAAGTACGTCTTCGCGTTCGAAGTCACCTCCGCGCTGCTGATCACGGCGGCGGTGGGCGCGATGATCCTGGCGCACGTGGAGCGGCGCAAGGAGGACCGGATCACCCAGGTCGACCGGATGCGGGCCCGGTTCGCCCCGGGCAACTACCCCGGCCCGAAGCCCGGCCCCGGCGTGTACGCCACCTCGGACTCCGTGGCCACCCCCGCGATGCTGCCGGACGGCTCGCTCGCCGACCGCAGCATCTCCAAGATCCTCCCGACCCGAGAACTGTCGAGTGCCGAGTCCGCTCCGAAGGGGACCGATAAATGACCCCGATGTGGTACGTCGTCCTGTCGGCGGCGCTGTTCACGATCGGCGCGGTGGGCGTGCTGATCCGGCGCAACGCCATCGTGCTGTTCATGTGCATCGAGCTGATGCTCAACGCGGCCAACCTCTCGCTGGTCACCTTCAGCCGCATCAACGGCACGCTGGACGGCCAGATCATCGCGTTCTTCGTGATGGTGGTGGCCGCCGCCGAGGTCGTGGTGGGCCTGGCCATCATCATGTCGATCTTCCGCACCCGGCGCTCCGCCAGTGTCGACGACGCCAACCTGCTGAAGTACTGAGGATCCGATGCCAATCCAATACGCTCCGGCGACTGGCACGCTGGCCAGCTTCTGGCTGCTGATCGCGATCCCGCTGGCCAGCGCCGCGGTGCTGCTCCTGCTGGGCAGGCGCGCCGACCGGTGGGGCCACTGGCTCGGGGTCGGCAGCGTCCTGGTCGCGTTCATCCTCGGCCTGGTCTACTTCTTCTCGCTGCGCGGCCTGCCCAACAGGTCCGTCGAGCTCAAGCTGTTCACCTACCTCCCGGTGGGCAGCCTCAAGGTCAACTTCGGGCTGCTGTACGACCCGCTCGCCGCCGTGTTCGTCCTGCTCATCACGGGCGTGGGCTTCCTGATCCACCTGTACGCGGTCGGGTACATGGCGCACGACGAGCGGCGGCGCACGTTCTTCGGGTACTTCAACCTGTTCGTCAGCGCGATGCTCCTGCTGGTACTGGCGAACAACTACGTGATGCTCTACATCGGCTGGGAGGGCGTCGGTCTCGCCTCGTACCTGCTGATCTCGTTCTGGTACACCCGCCCGTCGGCGGCCACCGCGGGCAAGAAGGCGTTCCTGATGAACCGGGTCGGCGACGCCGGCCTGGTGATCGCGATCTTCCTGCTCTTCAGCACCCTGGGCACGGTCAACTACGCCGACGTGTTCAACGGCGTGAGCCGGATGTCCAGCGGCACGGTCCTCGCCGTCGCGCTGCTGCTCCTGCTCGGTGCGTGCGGCAAGTCCGGCCAGTTCCCGCTGCAGGCCTGGCTGCCCGACGCGATGGAGGGTCCGACGCCGGTGTCCGCGCTCATCCACGCGGCGACCATGGTGACCGCCGGCGTGTACCTCATCGCCCGGTCCAACCCGATCTTCTCCGCCAACGCCACCGCGCAGACCGTCGTGGTGGCCATCGGCGCGGCGACGCTGCTGATCGGGTGCGTCATCGGCTGCGCCAAGGACGACATCAAGCGGGTGCTCGCCTACTCGACCGTGTCCCAGATCGGGTACATGTTCCTCGGCGTCGGCCTGGGTGGCGTCGCGTACGCGCTGGCCATCATCCACCTGCTCGCGCACGGCTTCTTCAAGGCCGGGCTGTTCCTCGGTGCCGGGTCGGTGATGCACGGGATGAACGACCAGACCGACATCCGGCGCTTCGGCGGCCTCCGGAAGTACCTGCCGATCACCTGGGCCACCTTCGGCCTCGGGTACCTGGCGATCATCGGGATCCCGCCGCTGTCCGGCTTCTTCTCCAAGGACCCGATCATCGAGGCGGCGTTCAACCGGCCCGGCTGGACCGGCTGGCTCTTCGGCTCCGCCGCGCTCATCGGCGCCGGGCTCACCGCGTTCTACATGACCCGCCTGGTCGTGCTGACGTTCCACGGCCCGAAGCGGTGGACTTCCGGGCGAGCACAGCCGGAGCCGGGGTCTGGCGCAGGCGAGCACGCCCCAGAGCCCACAGCCGTCCATCCGCACGAATCGCCACCGGTGATGACGGTACCGCTGATCCTGCTCGCGGTCGGCTCGGTGGCGGCGGGTGCGCTGATGGCCACGCCGGTCAAGGAGTGGCTCGCGCCGGTGTTCAACCGCCCCGCCGAGGAGTCGGCCGTCCACATGGGACGGTGGACGGCGACCGGGCTGACCATGCTGCTGGTCCTGCTGGGCGCGGGGCTCGCCGTCGCGCTGTTCCGCCGCGGTACCGCGCTGCAGGAGCAGCCGGCCGGGCGGCTCGTCACGGCGGCGCGCAACAACCTGTACGCCGACGCCTTCAACGAGGCGGTCTTCGAGAAGCCCGGCCTGTACCTGACCCGCGCCCTGGTCTACTTCGACAACCGGGGCCTCGACGGCATGGTCAACGGCTTGGCCGCGGGCGTGGGCGGCGGCTCCGGCCGGCTGCGGCGCGCCCAGACCGGCTTCGTCCGGACCTACGCCTTGTCCATGCTCGGAGGTGCCCTGATCGTGGTGGCGGCGATGCTGGCGGTGACGCTCGGATGAGCTTTCCCTACCTGGGCATTCTGACGGTCGCGCCGCTGGTCGGCGCGGCGGTCGTTGCCGCGATACCGAGGACGAGGCCGCAGGTCGCCAAGACGGTGGCGCTGGCCTGGTCGCTGGCCGTGTTCGCGCTCGCCGCCGTCATGTGGACGCAGTTCAAGGCCGGCGGGGCGCGGCTGCAGTTCCGCGAGTCGTACACCTGGATCCCCGCCTGGGGGGCCAGGTTCACCTTCGCCGCGGACGGCATCGCGCTGGTGATGCTGGCGCTGATCGCGCTGCTGGTACCGATCGTCATCCTCGCCTCCTGGCACGACGCCGAAGAGAGCCGCCGCTCGGTACCGACGTACTTCGCGCTGCTGCTCGCGCTGGAGTTCACGATGATCGGGGTGTTCGCCGCGGCGGACATCTTCCTGTTCTACGTGTTCTTCGAGATCATGCTCGTGCCGATGTACTTCCTCATCGGCTCCTACGGCGGGGCCCGGCGCCAGTACGCCGCCGTGAAGTTCTTCCTCTACTCGCTCGTCGGCGGCCTGTTCATGCTCGCCGCGGTGATCGGGCTCTGGGTGGTCGGCCGCAGCCAGCTCGGCCACGCCACGTTCGACTGGCTGGAGCTGACGAAGCTCAACATGGCCACCAGCACCGAGCGCTGGCTGTTCCTCGGGTTCTTCGTGGCGTTCGCCATCAAGGCGCCGTTCTTCCCGTTCCACACCTGGTTGCCCGACGCCGGTGGCGCCGCGCCGGCCGGTGCCGCCGCGCTGCTCGTCGGCGTGCTCGACAAGGTGGGCACGTTCGGCATCCTGCGGTACTGCCTGCCGCTGTTCCCCGACGCCGCAAAGTACTTCGCGCCGCTCGGGCTCGCCCTGGCACTGGTCGGCATCGTGTACGGCGCGCTGCTCGCGGTCGGGCAGAACGACCTCAAGCGCCTGGTGAGCTACACGAGCATCGCGCACTTCGGCTTCATCGGCATCGGCATCTTCGCCTTCACCACCCAGGCCGGTACGGGCTCCGTGCTCTACATGGTCAACCACGGGCTGGCCACCAGCCTGCTGTTCCTCGTGGTGGGCATGCTGGTCAGCCGCCGGGGCAGCGCGCTGGTCTCCGACTTCGGCGGCGCCGGCAAGCTGCTGCCGGTACTGGCCGGGGTGTTCCTCATCGCCGGCCTGGCCTCGCTGGCGCTGCCGGGCACCGGCCCGTTCGTCAGCGAGTTCCTGGTGCTGATCGGCACGTTCAGCGTCAACAAGACGGTCGGCGTGATCGCGACGGCCGGCATCATCCTGGCCGCCGGGTACGTGCTGTGGATGGTGCAGCGCACCACCCAGGGCACGCTGAACCCGGCGCTGGAGAAGGTCGACCGGATGCGCCAGGACATCTCCGCGCGCGAGGTCGCCGTGGTGGCTCCGTTGATCGCGCTGATCCTGCTGCTCGGCTTCTACCCGAAGCCGGTCCTCGACGTCATCAACCCGTCTGTCAAGGCCACGCTTTCCGACATCGGCAAGCAGGACCCGGCTCCGACGGTCGCCCAGGGAGGCGGCAAGTGAATCTCTCGGCTCAATCCTGGCAGCTGCCGCATCTCAACTACGCGGCGCTGGCCCCGATGCTGATCCTGTTCGGGGCGGCGGCCGTGGGCGTGCTGGTCGAGGCGTTCGCGCAGCGCGGCCGCCGGTACCCGATCCATCTGGTCCTGGGCCTGGCAGCCCTCGTCGCCGCGCTGGTGGCGGTGGTCGTCGAGGCCGGTGCGCACCAGCTGACCGCGTCGTCCGCGATCGCGGTCGACGGCCCGGCGCTGTTCCTGGAGGGTGCCCTGGTCGTGCTCGGCATCGTCGCGCTGCTGCTGGTGGCCGAGCGGTCGCTGGAGCCCGGCGGCGCGTTCGTCACTGAGCCGGCCGCGCGGACCCGCGATCTCGCCGCGCCAGCCGCGGTGACCGTCGGCACCGACGCCGACCGCGACCCGGCGCGGCGGCGCGAGGGCGGCACCGAGGTGTACCCGCTGCTGCTGTTCGCCCTCGGCGGGATGATGCTGTTCGTCTCCGCCAACGACCTGCTGACCATGTTCGTGGCGCTGGAGGTCTTCTCGCTGCCGCTGTACCTCATGTGTGGCCTGGCGCGCCGGCGGCGCCTGCTGTCGCAGGAGGCGGCGCTGAAGTACTTCCTGCTCGGCTCGTTCGCCTCGGCCTTCTTCCTGTTCGGCATCGCCATGATCTACGGCTTCGCGGGCCAGGTGCAGTTCGGCGCGATCAACACCGCGATCGGCAACTCGACGAACAGCAAGATCCTGCTGTACGTGGGCCTGGCCATGGTCGCGATCGGGCTGCTGTTCAAGGTGGCGGCGGTGCCGTTCCATGTCTGGACGCCGGACGTCTACCAGGGTGCGCCGACGCCGATCACCGCGTTCATGGCGGCGTGCACCAAGACGGCCGCGTTCGGCGGGCTGCTGCGCGTGCTGTACGTGGCGTTCCAGAGTTCGCAGTGGGACTTCCGGCTGGTGCTCGGCGTGATCGCGGTACTCACGATGATCGTTGGCTCGGTCCTCGCGGTGACCCAGACCGACATCAAGCGGTTGCTCGCGTACTCGTCGATCGCGAACGCCGGGTACCTGCTGGTCGGCACGCTCGCCCTGTCCAAGGACGGCCTGTCCTCGTCGCTGTTCTACCTCGTCGCGTACGGCTTCACCGTGCTCGCCGCGTTCGGCGTGGTGACCCTGGTGCGGGACGCGGACGGCGAGGCCACGCACCTGTCGCGCTGGGCCGGGCTGGGCCGCCGCTCGCCGGTGCTGGCCGGGCTGTTCACGTTCCTCATGCTCGCGTTCGCCGGCATCCCGCTGACGAGCGGGTTCACCAGCAAGTTCGCGGTGTTCGCCGCGGCGCTCGGCGCGCACCAGACGTGGCTGGTCATCTTCGGGGTGCTGAGCAGCATGGTCCTCGCGTTCCCGTACCTGCGGGTGGTCGTGATGATGTGGCTGTCGGAGCCCGGCGAGACCACCACCACGGTGTCCATTCCGGGCGCGCTGACCTCGGCCTCGCTCGGCGTCGGCGCGCTCGCCACGCTCCTGCTGGGAGTCGCACCGGCCCCGCTGCTGGACCTGACGGCGAAGGCCGCCGAGTTCGTCCGCTGACCAGCCCTCCCTGCTGGGGGCCGGTGAGCGGTATGGCATCGTGGAAGTGTGGTTAGCGCGCCTGGAGGCACCTCGATCGGTGTCAGCCTCACCGATCCCGTGCTGGAAGCGAGCATCGTGGCGCGCCTGGCCGACGTGGAGAACCGGCTGCGGGCGGCCGTCAGCAGTGACGACCCGCTGGTCGCCGAGGCGGCCCTGCACCTGGTCGACGCGGGCGGCAAGCGGTTCCGCCCGTTGCTGGTGGCGATCGCGGCCCAGTTCGGCGACCCTGACCGGCCCGAGATCACCGGCGCCGCCGCCGTGGTCGAGCTCACCCACCTCGCGACGCTGTACCACGACGACGTGATGGACGAGGCCGCGGTGCGCCGCGGCGCGCCCAGCGCCAACTCCCGCTGGGGCAACTCGCTGGCCATCCTGGTGGGGGACTTCCTGTTCGCGCAGGCCGCCGAGATCGCGGCGGAGCTGGGTCCGGATGCCGTACGGATCCAGGCGCGCACCTTCTCCCGCCTGGTCCACGGGCAGATCGCGGAGACCGTCGGGCCCCGGGACAGCGACCCGATCCGGCACTGCCTGCACGTGGTCGCCGAGAAGACCGGCTCGCTGATCGCCACCTCGGCGCGTTTCGGCGCGATGTTCGCCCAGGCGCCGCCGGACCAGGTGGACGCGCTGGCGCGGTACGGGGAAGCGATGGGCATCGCCTTCCAGCTCTCCGACGACCTGCTGGACATCTCCTCCGAGTCGCCGCAGTCCGGCAAGACTCCCGGCACCGACCTGCGCGAGGGGGTACCGACCCTGCCCGTGCTGTACGCGCTGCGCTCCGACGAGTCGGACCCGTCCTCGGTGCGGCTGCGCGAGGTACTGGCGGCCGGTGCGGTGACCGACGACGACCTGCACGCGGAGGCGCTCGGCCTGCTGCGCGAGTCGCCGGCGCTCAAGCGCGCCCGGGAGACGGTCCGCGGCTACGCCGAGCGGGCCCGCGTCGAGCTGATCTGCCTGCCGGACGCGCCGGCCCGCCGCGCGCTCAGGTCTCTCTGCGATTTCATCGCCGACCGTACGAACTAGCAATACGCTCCGATATCGCCTCTCACCTGCGGCGATTCCATCGTGCCCGGTTCGTACCGACTTCTGGCGACGAGAGAACCGTTCACAAATCGGGGAGAATTTCATATGGTGTAAAGCCTGGTGCTGCTGCCATGGGGAGGTGCGGCGGTGCGTGATCCCCAAGGGGAACCTTCGGACTTGATCCGGAGCGTGTCCCGGGCTTTACGCGTGCTGGAAGCGGTCGGCGGTTCGCCGCGCGGTCTCACGGTCAAGCAGATCGCCCGCCGGTGCGAGTTGACCGTCGCGACCACCTACCACCTCGTGCGCACCCTCGCCTACGAGGGCTACGTGACGCGGCGCGAGGACGGCACCTACGTCGTGGGCATGGAGATCTCCGATCGCTTCCGCGAGCTGGTGGTCGCCTTCCGCGGCCCGGCCTCGGTCGGCGACGCGCTGCGCAAGGCGGCGCTGGACACGGGCTACAGCCACTACCTGGCGCGCTTCATCAGCGGGCGGGTGGTGCTCACCGCCGTGGCGGAGGGGCCGCGCTCGCCGTACCTGGAGGATCTGGTCCCGGGGTTCGACGACGGCGCGCACGCGACGGCCCTCGGCAAGGGGCTGCTGGCCACGCTGACGGTCGAACAGCGGGCGCGGTACCTGCGGGACTACGGCATGCGCTCGTACACTCCCAACACGCTGATCACGCCCGAGGCGCTGGAGGTGGACCTGGCCGCCGGCGAGCGGCGCGCGATGCAGATCGAGATCGGTCAGTACCGTCCCGGTCTGGCCTGTGCCGCCGTGCAGGCGGTCTCGGACCGCGACCAGGACCGCCGGGTGGTGATCGCGTGTGCGATGCCGGCGGCCGAGCTGATGACGTCGGCCAAGGTGATCCGTGGCCGGCTGGCCGCGGTGGCCCGCAACGTCGCGGCCATCTACGCCGACGAATCCCCTGCCTGACCAGGCCGGGGCAGGAGCTGAACCGGCGCTGCGTTTCGCGCGTCTTATGCGGGTAGGCGAGCAAAGGACAAACGGCGTGGACGATGCGGATCTGCTACGCGCGTTGTATGCCGAGCATGGCGACGCGCTCTTCGCGCATGCCCTCCGCCTGGCCAGTGGTGACCGCCAGCGCGCCGAGGACCTTGTGCAGGAGACGCTGCTGCGGGCCTGGCGCCATCCGGAGGCGCTGGACCCCGACCGCGGCTCGGTGCGGGCGTGGCTGTTCACGACCGCCCGGAACCTCGCCATCGACTCGTGGCGGCGGCGGTCGGTACGGGTCGGCGAGGTGGTCACGGACACGCTGCCGGAGCCGCCCGGCGAGGACGAGACGGACCGTACCGTTGAGGCCTGGCTGATCGCCGAGGCGCTGGGCCGGCTGTCCCAGGTCCACCGGCAGGTGCTGGTCGAATGCTTCTACCAGGGCAGGTCGGTGGCCGAGGCGGCGTCCCGGCTCGGGGTGCCGCCCGGCACGGTCAAGTCCCGCACGCACTACGCGTTACGTTCGCTGCGACTGGTACTGGAGGAAATGGGGGTGACGCAATGAGATGCGCGGAAGCCATGGAGGCGGGCGCCTATGTCCTCGGCGCGCTTTCCCCGGCCGAGCGCTCCGCCTACCAGCGCCACATGGCCACCTGCAACGTGTGCCGCAACGAGGTGGCCGACCTGGCCGGCCTGCCGGGCCTGCTGGGCCGCCTCGACGAGGCGACCGCGGCCGGCCTGTCCGGTCCGGACGGAGCCACCGTGGCGACCCTGCCACCGGCACCGCCGATGCTCCTGCCCGACCTGCTCGGCAAGGTCCGCGCCGAGCGGGCCCGGTCCCGCCGCCGCTTCCGCTGGCGGGCGGGTGCGCTGGCCTCGGCGGCGGCGTGCCTCGCGCTGCTGGCGAGCCTCGGCGTGTCCATGGCGAGCCAGCAGTCCGCGCCTCCCGGCGTGGTGCTGGCGTCGATGGAGGCGGTGCAGCAGGGCGAGCCGGTGACCGCGGTCATCGGGTACCAGGCGGCGCCGGACGGCGGCACCGACATCTACATGAGCTGCCTGTACGCGGACGCGTCCGATGCCAACGAGGAGTGGACGTTCCAGCTCGTGGTCTACCCGCGCCGCCAGGCCGAGGCGGACCTGACGCGGGACTGGCGCGCCTATCCGGGCGAGCACATCAACCTCCAGGCCCACAGCAAGTGGTCGCCGGGCGAGATCGACCGGATCGAGGTGCGGCTCGCCAACGGCACCCGCCTGCTGTCCTACCGAGCCACCTGAAGCCCCGCGTCCACGACCTCCACGGCGTCGGCCCGGGCGGCGCGTGCCGCCCGGCGGCCGTAGCGCAGCGCGTCCCAGGTGAACACCGCCAGGGCCAGCCAGACCAGACCGAATCCGAGCAGCCGGGCCGGGGGCATCGGCTCGTGGTACAGCAGGACACCGCACATCAGTTGCAGGGTGGGCGTCACGTACTGCAGGACGCCGATGCTCGTCAGCGGAATCCGGTTCGCGGCGCTCGCGAACAGCAGCAGCGGGATGGCCGTCAGCACGCCGGAGATGGCCAGCAGCACCGCGTGCGTGGTCGACACGTGCCCGAAGGTGGACTGGCCGCGTTCGGTCAGCCAGGCGAGGTAGCCCACCGCGGGGATGGCGAGCACGCTCGACTCGATGAACAGGCCGTCGGCCGGCGGTACGCCGAGCCGCTTCTTGATCAGGCCGTAGGACCCGAACGTGACGGCCAGCGACAGCGCGATCCACGGCAACCGTCCATAGTCGACGGTCAGGACCACGACCGCCACCGTGCCGATGGACAGCGCCGCCCACTGCACCCGGCGCAGCCGCTCACCGAAGACGAACAGCCCGAACAGCACGGAGACCAGGGGGTTGATGAAGTAGCCCAATGAGGTCTCCACCACATGGTCGGAGTTCACGCCGTAGATGTAGATGCCCCAGTTGACGGCGATCAGGGCGGCCGCGAGGCAGATGCCGCCGAAGACGCGGGGCCGGCGCACCAGCGCGGCGACCGAGCGCCAGCGCACGGCCAGGGTCAGCAGGATCGCGACGAACAGGGACGACCAGATCACCCGGTGGGCGAGGATCTCCACGGGTGCGGCCGGCCGCAGCGCCTTGAAATAGATGGGGAAGAAGCCCCAACACAGATATGCGCCGAGGGCGTACAGGTATCCGCGGCGCAGTTGATCCATGCGTCCACCGTAAGGGGTCCGAGGTGCTGGACTCCTTGCCGGTGACGAGGCTCACCGCTTCTTGAGGTCCGGCGTGATCAGGCTGAGCAGCCAGCTGACGGCGCCCACGATCAGCGCGCCGAGAATCGACGTCCATACCCCGTGCACCTCGAACGGCAGCCCGACGTGGGTGGCGATCTTTCCGGTCAGCCAGAACAGGAACCCGTTGACGACCAGTGCCACCAGACCCAGCGTCAGCACGTAGAGCCCGCAGCCGATCATGTGGACGATCGGCTTGAGGACGGCATTGACCAGACCGAAGATCAGGGCGACCGCGAGCAGGGTGCCGATCTTCTTCGCGGTGGAGTCCGTGTTGATACTGACACCGCTGAGCACCGCGGTGGCGACCCAGAGGGCGACGGCGCTGATCAGGAGCCGCAGGATGAAGCTGGACGCTGTGCGCATGCGGGCGATCTTCCCATGCCCGTGCACTCCGGACTACCCCGACACCGCCCTGGCCACGGCGAGCCGTTCGGGTGCGCCGATCGCCTGTAGTTCGATCGGGGTGGCCGACAGGCGCGCCCAGCACACCCTGCCCCGGCTGACCACCGCGATCATGTCGGACTGGATCATCGTCAACCATGCCTGACTCTCGCCGAGGCGCAGGGCGGCGCCGGCCAGCGCGGCCTCCGTGGCCGACAGGGGCTGCAGGATCGCCAGGTCGGCGTGGGCCAGCAGGTCCAGGTCCGCCTCGGCGAGGTCGTCGCGGACCACCAGGGTGGTACGCCAGGGTGCCGGCGGGACGGTCGCGGTGTCCGGTGCCCCACCCAGGTCGAGGACCAGCAGGTGCGGGGCGAGGGGACCCGGTGGTGGCGCACCGGGCAGCTGTCCGGGCGGTACCAGGGCGATCGGGTCCACCGGCGTGCTCACGCCGCGCAGGATCACCTCCCAGGTGCCGGGTCGCGCGGTCTGCACCACGACCCGGGTACCCAGGGCGAGGGCGCGCACCGCCAGCAGAGCCGCCGCCCGTACCCCACCGAAGAGTGCCGCGCGGGTCGGCTCGGGGCCGGTGAGCCGTACCGTCACCGGCTCACCGCGCCGGTTGCGTCCCACCATGAGCCCGGCCGGCGGCAGCGCGACGGCGGACCCGGCGGCCGGTCCCGGCCAGCGCAGCCGGGCCAGCGGGAGCGTCGCGCCCAGCCCCTCGACCTGCTCGGCGAGCAGGCCCGTACCGGTCGCGCCGGCCGCCGCGAGCAGCCGGTGCAGGGTCGCGCGCGCGGCCGCGAGCCCCGCCGCGGTCGGTGCCGCCACCCGAACCACCACCTGGCTGCCCTCCGGCCCCGCGATCAGGCCGACGCACACCGCGCTCGCCGGCAGGCAGAGCAGCCGGGAGACCAGCATCGTCGCCACGCCCGAGCCCGCGCCGGGCCAACGCTCCACGAGCACGCTCGCCTGGTGCAGCCCGCCGGCGCGCAGGTCGGTCCAGCCCTCCCGCACGGGCCACGCCGGATCGTGGTGCGCCAGGCCGGCCAGCGCCGCGGGCAGCGCGCCCGGGGCGAGGGTACGGGCCGGGATCCCGTCCTGGGCGAGCCGGCGCCGGATGCGCCGCACCGTGCTCTCCAGCGGGCGGCGCAGGTCGGCGTCTGTCCACACGGGATCGTCGCGGCAGGCGCGGACCGCGAGCAGGACCTGGCACGACGCGGGGATCCACCCCTCGGTGAGCTGGCGGTAGGAGGTGGCGGCGATCCCGGCGGCGGCGCGCGCCGCGGGCGCGGGTACCCCCGTGACCAGGAATTGCAGGCGCAGGCTCGGGCCGTCGGCGACCGGCGCCGGCAGCAGGTCCGCGGGCGCCGGCAGCGTCAGCGCACCACCGATCAGGGAGGTGGCGTCGCCGACTTCGAGCACGGTGGTCAGGCCGCCGGCATCCTCCAGCACGGTGGCCTCGGCGAGCGCGGTGCTGTCCACCAGCGCGAGCAGGGCCGCCGGCCCGGCGCCCGCGGGCAGGTGGCGCGCGCGGAAGGCGTACCGCAGCGCCGTCGCGCACCAGGCGGGGAGCGGACGCTGCCGCGGCCGGCCGAGGCCGAGGGCCAGCGCCGCCACCGCGGACGGTGCGGCCACCAACCAAGCTCCAGGTGTACCGGCGGCAGCGGCCGCCGCCACCGCCGCGAGCGCCACCTCCACCCCCACGATCCGGGCACGGGTCTGTCCACTGTAGATAGGCATGGCGGGTACCTTCTCCTCCCCAGGATCGCCGCTATCGTATTCGGGTACGCCGGTACTGGGGAGGACCGATGGCGTCGCGACAGGACCAGCTCCACTCGTACCAGTTCACCGTCCAGCGTGTGGTGGCCGCGGTCGTCATGCGCGAGACGGACCCCGCGCAGTCCCCGTTCCGCCGCGCGGCCGGCGCCACCCTGGCAGGTGTCCTGGTCGCCGCGCTGGGACTCGCCGCGGTCGCCGTGCTCGGCGTGCTCGCACCCCGCGACGCCGCCGGCTGGCGCGACCCCGGCGCGGTGGTCGTGGAGCGCGAGTCCGGCGCCCGGTACGTGTACCTCGACGGCCGGCTGCACCCGGTGCTCAACTACGCGTCGGCGCTGCTGATCCTGCGCTCCGCGCAGGCGCACACCGTTTCCGTGCCGCGCGCCGCGCTGGCCGGCGTGCCGCGCGGCGCCCCGCTGGGCATCGCCGCCGCACCCGACTCGCTGCCTGAGCCCGGCCGCCTGGTCGGCTTCCCGTGGACACTGTGCTCGGCGCGCTCCACCGCCGGCGGACCCGACGAGACGGCCCTGTACGTGGGCGCCACCGTCCCCGGTGGCCAGCCGGTGGGCACGGACGCCGGCCTGCTCGCGCAGACCCCCGACCGCGCGTTGCAGCTGATCTGGCACGAGCGGCGGTTCGCCGTGCGGGACCAGGCCGTGGTGCGCGCCGCGTTCGGCTGGAGCGGCCAGGCGCCGGCACCCGTGGCAGCCGCCTTCGCCAACGCCGTGGCCCAGGGCCCCGACCTGGTCCCGCCCGCCATCCCCGGCACCGTGGGCGCGCTGTCCCGGGCCGTACCGCGCCGGCGGGTCGGCAGCGTGGTCGTGGTAGCCACCCAGGCCGGCGCGCGACAGTTCGCCGTGGTGCTGGCGGACGGCCTCGCCCCCATCTCCCAGGTGCAGGCCGACCTGCTGCTCAGCGATCCGGTGCAGGTGGCGAAGCTGGGTCAGGGCCGGGCGGATCCGATGTCCCAGGGCGACTTCAGCCGGGTACCCGCGGCCAGCCTGCCCGCCGCCGCGGCCGGCCTGCCCGACGCCACACCCCGGTTGGTACATCCGTCTCTTGTGGACGGTGGCGTGTGCGCGCGCTTCGACAGCACCCGGGGAGCGGCGCGGATCACCGTGGACGTCCCGCTGCCCGCGGCGGCGGAGGCGGTGCCGACCGCCGGCGGTGGCGCCGCGGACCGGATCCTGGTGCCCCCCGGGCAGGGTGCGGTCGTCGAGGCGGTCGCGGCGCCGGACGCGCCGGGCGGATCGGTGAACGTGCTGACCGACCTCGGGCTGCGGTACCCGGTGCCCACAGTGGACATCCTCGCGATCCTCGGCTACGCCACCGTCCAGCCGGTACGGGTGCCGGCCGGCCTGGTGGCGCTGGTGCCCGCGGGACGGGTCCTCGACCCGGCCGCCGCTCGGGCTCCCGTACGCATGAACTGATTCCCTTTGGTCCGATTGGCCGGCAGTTATCCACAGGCCGAGGCGAAGGGTAGCGGCGCGCCCAGAGCGACCGCTACCGTCAGCGCCGTCATCGATACAGGAACGAGGTGGGTGCACAGTGACAACGCAGGCGCAGGCTGCCGTGATGGAGTCCACCGCGGCGAAGTTCGAGCACGTGAACCAATCGCTGGAGGGCATGCTCAAGCGGCTGCTCGGCGAGCTCGAGGTGCTGCAGACGCAGTGGGTCGGGCACGGCGGCACCACCTTCGAGCAGGTCAAACTGGCGTGGTCCGCCGACCAGGAGACGCTGCACCGCGCGCTGGGCGAGACGGCCACCGCCATCCGCACGGCCGGCCGGCAGTACCAGACGTCCGACAGCGCCGCGGCCGACCGGCTCGGTGCCCACCGCGGCGGCCTCTCGCTGCCGCTCTAGAGACTGGGGAGGCCCTCATGGGCAGCGGAGACACGCTGGTCGTCAACTTCGCCGCGCTGCAGCAGGCGAGCGCGGACATCCAGCAGGCGCTCGGCGCGCTGGACACGCAGCTGAGCCAGCTGGAGCGCGACGCCGCGCCGCTGGTGGCCACGTGGGACGGCGAAGCGCGGCAGGCCTACGACGTCCGGCAGGCGGCCTGGCGCCGGGCGGCCGGCGATCTGGCGGCCATGCTGCGCGACATCAAGATCGCGGTCGAGGAGTCGGCGGTCGACTACCACGCGACGGAGAAGCGCAACACCACACTGTTCACCTGAGCAACACTGTTCCCCCGCGAGCGGACCGGGCCGGTCATCCCTCCACCGGCCCGGTCCCCCGTTTCCACCGACCCGGGTCCCGCCCGGCTGGGGTCACCCATGGGTTGTGGTCACTCGGGCTGGGCGATTGTCCGGCGGTTGCGATCACCGGGGCGGATGCGGCCTGGGCGGACAGGTTCGGGCCGCTTGCCGTCACTACTGGCCGGGCTGGCGGGCTCCGGGGTGGCGAGCGTGAGCGGGCGGGGAGATCGGGAGTTGCCGGCGGATCGTGGAGCTGACTGTGCGATTGTCCGGCGGGTTGCGATCATCGGGGCCGTCGCGGCCTGAGCCGATGCGGCCCGAGCCGCCTGCTGTCACGGCTGGCCGGGCGCTGGCGGCTCCGGGGTGACGGTCGTTGGGCGGGCGGGGAGATCGGTAGTTGCCGGCGGATTGCGCAGGTGACTGCGCGACTCTCCGGCAGGATGCGATCGCCGACGCCGACGCCGACGCCGACGCCGACGCTGGGCTGAGCTGTCAGGGCTGGGCTACCAGCGCTGGGCAGTCAGGGCTGGCCGGGGCGCCAGCGCCGGCGGGCGCCGCGCGACAGCACGCTTGCCAGCAGGAGCACCGCACCGGCCAGCGCCACCGCGACGCCGGACAGCACCAACGCCTCGCCACGCGAGTCCGCGGC
>JBBWZQ010000416.1:0-19909 GCA_039649115.1 Micromonosporaceae bacterium
ACATCTACCGCGACCTGTGCCACTCCGTGGGGTACTACCCGGCGCCGATCAACACCCGCGAGTACGCGTTCGACCCGCAGATGCTGCGCAGCGCGTTCACGGTACCCGCGTTCGAACTGGCCATCTCGCAGTTCACCGAGGAGTACTACCCGGAGATCCTCGGCATGACGCTGCAACTGGAGTGGGAGGTGGTGGACCTGAAGCCGACCCGCGACCTCATGGAGTACTTCGGCATCGACGCCCATTTCTACGTGATGCACATCGGCATCGACAACGCGGTCAACGGGCACGGCCAGCGGGCCGCCGACGCGGTCAAGCTCTACCTGCAGGGCATCCGGGAGTTCGGCGGCGAGGAGGCGGTGCAGGCGGCCTGGCGGCGCATCTGGAACGGCTTCGTGGCCTTCGGCAACGTCGGCAACTTCGGCAACGACCTGGTCGACCTGATCACCAAGAAGCCGACGCTGCGCGCGCAGATGATCCAGATGATCGAGACCAAGGCCGACTTCGGCAGCCGCAACCACCAGGAGCACATGGTCGGGCCGAGCCGGATCGACGAGTGGTTCGCCGACCCGCCGGGCTTCCTGGACGCGCTGCTGGAGCACGGCTGGATCACACCGGGCGACTGGCAGAACAGCCGCATCCACCAGCTCATGAGCTTCGAGACCGGACCCATGTTCCGGGTGTTCACCGACGACGAGATCGTGCTGTGGTCCGCGTACACGATGTCCCTGACCCAGCCGCCGCCCCCGCCCGCGCCGCCGCAGTTGCCGGCCGCCCGCGCCATGGCGGCCGTCATCGACCAGCTCCGCCCGGTGCAGCGCGGCATCGCCGGCCACGCCACCAACACCCTGGCCGACCCGAAGGGACAGATCCACCCGCTCGACTGGTGGTTCGAGCAGTCGACGGAGTCCTTCATGGCCGCGCTGGCGTCGCCGGACAACAGCGTCGTCGTCCCGGGACAGCCGGGCCAGAGCCGGTTCGTCACCGAGCTGATCGCACCCACCGGCCCGATGGGTTCGGTGTTCAACCTGCCCGCCGACCCGCCCAACACCGGCACCTGCCGCGACGTGGTGCTGCGCTGGATCACCGCCCGGTGCCCGCTGCCCGCGGCGGAGCACCGCACCCTGCGCCTGACGACGCCACGGGCCATCCTCGACCGGCACCCGACCGGCCGGCGGCACGGCATGGCCACCGTCCACTGAGAATCGAACCGTGCTCGCCCGCGCCAAACACCGGCTCCGGCTGCGTGCCCGGCGGGAAGACCTTCTCGGTCGCCGTGGTGGGCGCCGGGCCGGCCGGGTGCGCGACGGCGCTCGCGCTGGCCCGACGCGGCGTGCCCGGCGTCGTCCTGATCGACGCGGGCGCCGGCGAGCGGGTACGGGTGGGGGAGACGATCCCGCCGGACACCCGGCTGCCGCTCGCCGGACTCGGGTTGTGGGACGCCTTCCTCGCCCAGGAGCACCGGCCGTGCCTGGGCAGCTGCTCCTCCTGGGGGAGCGAGGCGTTGGGCTACAACGACTTCCTGCTCAACCCGCAGGGTCCCGGCTGGCATCTGGACCGGACCCGCTTCGACGCCTTGCTCCGGCAGGCGGCCGGCCGCGCCGGCGTCACCGTCCGGTCCGGCACGCGCTGCACCGCCATCCACCCGATGCCGGACGGGAGCTTCGAACTGGCACTGGGGCCGTCGCGCATGCGCGCGCGGTTCGTGGTGGACGCGACCGGCGGCGCCGCCGCCGTGGCCCGCCGCCTGTCGGCCCGCCAGACCACTGTGGACAGACTCATTTTCGTGTACGGGTTCCTCGACGCTCCCCGGCTCTCCTCCCGGCTCACGCTCCTGGAAGCCGTGCCCGACGGCTGGTGGTACGCCGCCGGGCTGCCCGGCGGGCGGCTGGCCGTCGCCTTCGCCTCCGACGCGGACCTGGTGCGCCGCCGGGGTCTCGCGCAACCGGCCCGGTGGCTGCGGGCCGCGCGGGCCACCCGGCACGTCGCACCGCGCCTCGCGGGATGCGACCCGGCCACCCTGGACCTGGTGGTGCGCTCGTGCGGCACCGTCCTGCTGGACCCGGTCGCCGGTCCCGGCTGGCTGGCCGTCGGCGACGCCGCCGCCACCTACGACCCGCTCATGGCGCAGGGCATCCACAAGGCGCTCGCCGACGGCATCCGCGCCGCCGGTGCCATCGCCGGCGGGGACCCCTACGCCACCACCGTCGACGAATACCTCGCCAACCGCGAGTACGTCTACGCCCTGGAGAAGCGGTGGCCCGAGTCGGACTTCTGGCGCCGCCGCCAGCTCACACCCGGCCGGCCGGTCGATCGTGCTGGTGGCGGCCAGCCGTGATCATGCGGCACCCGCCGTGACCATGCTGGGTCCCGCCGTGATCGGAGCGTGCCGGCGATCACCGCCGCGCAGGCTGCCAGGGGATGTGCATACAGCTCGATTCTTCGCCTCAGGGAACGGTACAGGTACATTCATCGGTATGAGGCCGGATATGAAGCAGATCGCGGGGGCGGCCGCCACCGTCATACTCGCCAGCACCGGTGCCGCGTGCGCGCAGCGGTCGGCTCCGGTGGCATCCGCCGCCGTCGCCCAGAGCACGCACCGCCAGGACACCGCGGTGCCGCTGGCGCCGCTGCGCGCCGGCGAGCGGTTCGTGCGGCTGTCCATGGCGCACCCGTACCCGCCCGCACCGCCCAGCGGCGGGACCGACGAGTACCGGTGCTTCCTGCTCGATCCGGGCCTCACCCGGCGCAGCTTCGTCACGGGCAGCCAGTTCCTGCCGCAGAACGCGGACATCGTGCACCATGCGATCTTCTTCCGGGTCGCCCCGGGCGACGTGGCGCAGGCGCGCCAGCTGGACGCGCAGGCGCCCGGCGACGGCTGGACCTGCTTCGGCGGCACCGGGCTCGGCTCCGGTGACGGCCGGGTGCGCCAGTTCAACGGGGGCGCGGCGTGGATCGCCGCGTGGGCCCCCGGCGCCAAGGAGTCGGTGCTCGGCAACCGGACCGGGTACGAGATGCAGCCGGGCAGCCAGATCGTCATGCAGGTGCACTACAACCTGCTCGCCACCGGCGGCCGGGCGACCGGCACGGACCAGTCGGGCATCGTGCTGCGGGTGGCGGACGGCGCGGCCGGCCTGACGCCGCTGCGGACCACGCTGGTCGCGGCGCCGGTGGAACTGCCCTGCCCGACCGGCGAGTCCGGTCCGCTGTGCGACCGGGAGCGGTCCGTCCTCGACGTCTGGCAGCGCTTCGGGCAGCAGGGCGCCGCGACCGTCGCCGGGCTGGCCCTGCTCTGCGACCGCGGCACGGCACCGCGGCCCGCGGCGACCCAGCACTGCGACCAGAAGGTCCAGCACCCCGGCACCGTCTACGCCGTGGCCGGCCACATGCACCTGCTCGGGCGCTCCATCAAGGTGGAGCTGAACCCGGGCACGCCCCAGGCGAAGGTACTGATCGACGTCCCCAACTACAACTTCGACGACCAGGGCGCCCGGCCGCTGGCCACCCCGGTCACCGTCAAGGCGGGCGACACGTACCGGGTGACCTGCACCCACGACGCGACGCTGCGAGAGCGGCTGCCGCAGCTCAAGCCGCTCAAGCCGCGCTACGTCGTGTGGGGCGAGGGCACCAGCGACGAGATGTGCCTGGGCATCGTCATCTGGACCGGATGAGCACATCCAGCGGGATGTACCGGCCCAGCAGCTGGTCGCCCGCCGCGTTGGGGTGGTAGCAGTCGTTGCGCAGGTCCGCGATCATGACCGTCGGGTCGGCCGGGTCGCGGAGCACCGCGTCGAAGTCCAGCACCGCGTCGAAGGTACCGCTCGTCTTGATCCACTCGTTGACCGCGAGCCGGGTCGCCTCCTTGGCGCTGCCGGCCGGGTTGCACATCGGCAGGACGGTCGCCCCGACGACGCGCAGGTGCCGGGCGTGCACCCGGGCCGCGATGGTGCGCATCGCGTCGATCAGCCGGGCCGCCGGCGCCGGGGGCGCGTTGCCGCCACCGCCGATGTCGTTGGTGCCCTCCAGCAGCAGGACGGCCCGCACGCCGGGGACGGACAGCACGTCCCGGTCCAGGCGCAGCGGCGCGGGCGGCCCGCAGCACTGCCCGGTCGGGTCGTACGGGTTGGGCTGCACGCTGACCGTGTTGCCGGAGATGCCGGCGTTGGCGACCGCGAGGCGGGCGGCGGCCGGCAGTGCGTCCAGCCGGTCGGCCAGCACGTCCGTCCAGCGCTGTCCGGGCGGCCCGTACGCGTTGTAGCCGTCGGTGATGGAGTCGCCGAGGGTCACCAGGGTCCCGCGCGCGGCCGGCCGGTCCGCCACCACCAGGTCCAGCCACCAGGTCTGCCCCGGGTGGTAGCCGGTGGCGGTGCTGGAGGTGTTGCCCGGGACGACCGGGTAACCGGGGAACGCCGCGTCGGACGGGTCGGCCGCGGTGTCGCCGCCGGTGCCGATGTACGAGGCCGGCGGGTCGTAGGCGAAGGGCGGGAAGGTGTGGTCGTCGACCGGGCTGCCCGGCGCGTACAGGCTGACCGCCAGGTCCTCCTGCGCCCGCACGGCCACCGGCACCGGGTCGCTGAGGACCGCCTGCCCGGCCGGGATGGCGACGGTGCGGGCACCGCCGAACGTCAGGCGGTGGTTGGAGCCGGGCACCAGCCGGGCGGCACCCGGCGCCACGGGACGGCCGAGCCACCCGTCGCGCACCGTGACGGGTGCCGACCCGAAGGGGTTGCCGAGCCGGACCCGGATCCCCGCGCCGGCCACGGACACCCGCGCGATCTGGCGTACCGTCGCGTCCGGCGCGACACCGTGCACGCCCTCCAGGGACGCGGCCCAGATGCCCGCGGCGCCGGGCGGCATCGCCGCGGCCCCGGTCGCGCCGGCCGGCGCGGCGGAGCTCAGCGACGCGGCGGTCGCCAGCCCGAGGAGAAGAGCGGCGCCGCGCCAGCGGCGGAACGGAAGCCTGCTACCCACGGCGACCACCTCCGGGATCCTGCACGATATTGACGCAATCTTATGATGATGGATACGTCGATGGAATCGTCCCATGATCCACGCGTGTCCGTCCCCCACGCCCGAGGTGCCCAGCGCCGGGCGGGAGCCTCGGCGGTCCGGGCGGCAGAGCGCATGCGTCGTCCGATCCTGTGCGGGAGAGGGGACGGCCCCTACGATAGGCACCCGTGGCACAGAGCGTGGACCCGGAAGAACAGCGTGACGCACCGGTCGTGCGCCGGTGGCGATGGGTAGCCGGCGGCGGCGCGGCGGTGCTCGCCGCGGTCATCGGCGTCGCGGTGGCGCTGCAGGCCACCGGAGCGCCCGCGTGCGCCTCGCCGGGCGTGGCGGCGGTGCCCGCCGGTACGGCCACGCACTCCGGCACCGCGACCTACTACACGACCCTCGGCGTCGCCGGCAACCTCGGCAACTGCGGCTTCCCGGCACCCCCGGCGGACAACCTCTACGTGGCGCTCTCCCCGTCGGAGTACGCGGCCGCCGGCGCGTGCGGTGCCTACCTGGACGTGACCGGCCGCAAGGGCACCGTGCGGGTGAAGGTGGTGGACCAGTGCCCGGAGTGCGCCACCGGGCACCTCGACCTCAGCAGGCAGGCGTTCGCGCGGATCGACGACCCGGTCAAGGGCCAGGTCTCCATCCGGTACCGGGCGGTGGTGAACCCACGGCTGGCCGCGCCGATGTCCTTCGTGGTGAAGGACGGCTCGTCGCGGTGGTGGCTCGCCGTGCTGGTCGACGACCACGGCAACCCACTGTCCTCTGTGGAGGTCAAGGCCGGCTCCGGGTGGCGCGCACTGGCCCGGCAGGGCTACAACTACTGGCTCGCCGCGAGCGGCGCCGGCAACGGACCGTTCACCCTGCGGATCCGGGATGTGTACGGCCACGGGGCGACCGTGTCCCGCATCGCGCTGTCGCCCGGCGCGGTCCAGCGCAGCGGCGTGCGGCTCTACGGCGCCGGGTCGGGTGGTCCGGTCGCGGCGAGCCCGAAGCGCGGCGCCCCGTCCCGTACCCCCGCGAGAATGCCGGCGTCGGCCCTCGCGGATCCGTCTCCGGCCGGCATGGCGGCGCAGCCGGCCGTGGCCGGCGTGATCACGCCGCGCGCGTGCCGCTGAACGCCGGGCGCCTGCGCTAGCCGGCGCGGCCCGCGAAGGCGGCGAGCTGGTCGGCCGCGGTGGCGTTGGCGGGTGCCGGCCGTTCGTCGCTGAAGGGAGTGCCGGAGCGGTCGGCCGGCAGGTCCGCCCGCATCGATCGCAACGCCCACTGCGCCAGCTCCGGATCCAGCTCGGTGGACTGGCCGGTGGCCTTGGCGATGTCCCACGAGTGCACGGTCATCTCGATGGTCCGCATGGTGACCAGGACATGCCCCGGGCCCTCGCCGAACGGCGTCGGGTAGGTGCGCTCCATCGCGCCCTCGGCCAGGAAGGCGGCGCGCAGGTCGCGCGCGGCCGTGCGGAAGGCGCCCAGCGGGTCCTCGCCCAGGTGGTCCTGGCTGCGGTCGGGGCGCGGGCCGCCGGTGACCAGGCTGGCGAACGACAGGCTCCCGGTCACCACGTGGTTGATCAGTTGCCGGACGGACCATTCCGTGCACGGTGTCGGGTCGCCGAGCTGGTCGGGCTTGACACCGGCGATGGTCCGCTCCGCGACGGCGGAGGCCCGGTCGAACCGGGCGAACGGGTCTTCAGTCATGCACCCATGATGGCGGACGGGTCTGACAGTTACCGGGGCTGGTGTCCACCGGGGCCGCGGCGGCCCGGTATCCCCCGAACCGCGCGCCGTCCCCGTGACGAACCGCGCCACATCGCACTAAACAGCGCGACGGCAAGGTCGCGGAAACAAGGATTTGCTGTACCCGAAACGTGGGCTTGACGCCGGTCCTGTGTTGTCGATCTACCGGGGGGTTTTCGAGGAGCGCAACCCTGGATCGGAGTCCGCATGGTACAAGCGGCCGAGGCCGCGATCGCGGCAGGTCAGCGCGTCTCCCCAGCGGCGGGGGGCACTTTCCTCAGGCTGCTGCGCTTCGCGCTGGCGAACATCCGCCGGCAGCCCGAGCGCTCCGGCTTCGCGGTCGCCGGCATCGCGCTCGCCATCGCCGCCGTGGTCGTGGTGCGCACCATCGCGGCCGGGTACCAGGTGTCCGGGGTGGACGCGCTGGACTCGGCCATCGGCGGCGCGCCGTTCTGGGTGGTTCCCGAGGGGGGAGTGCGGTTCGATCCGCAGGCCGGCACCATCGCGACCGACGCGGCGCCGCCGGGCGTCGCGGCGCCGGCCGGCTGGGCGACCACCACCGTCCTCGCCGGAGCGCTGCCCGGCCGGGCGGACGTCGGGCTGCACGGCGTGACCGGCGCGGCCACGGGTACCGCCGGGGTCACCGACCTCGCCGTGCGGCGGCTCGGCCTCCGGCCGGGGGACACCCTCACCGTCGGCGGGACACCGTTGACCGCCACCCGGGTCGCGGGCGCCGGCGCGCTGGTCGTGGTGCCGCTCGCGGTGGCCGCCGCCGCCGGCCTGACCGCGGGCTGGCTCACGCTCGCCCCGCCGGCCGGCCAGGACGGCACGCCGGAGCAGGTGGCGTCGGCCACCGGGTTGCGGGTGGTCAGCGACCCGGCGCAGCGGCCGGCGAGCGGCAGCCGCGGCCTGGTGTACCAGACGACCGGCGGCACCTCCCGGGCCGCGCTGCTCGACTTCCGGCAGAAGTTCGCGGCGGTGTTCGGCGGCAAGGTCGCCTCCTCGATCCTCGGGCTGGTCGCCCAGGTGGGTCTGGTGCTCGGCTTCGTGCTCGCGGTGACCAGCTTCGCGGCGGCCGTGCACGAGCGGCGGCGGGAGTTCGGCATCATGGCGAGCATCGGCCTGACCGACGAGGTGCTGTACTTCTTCCTGGTCGAGTCCGCGGTGGTGTTCATCGCCGCGTACCTGCTGGGCGCCGGGCTGGGCGGGCTCGTGGTGGCCCTCGCGCTGCCGTCGTTCTTCTCCCTCGGCTCCTGGCTGTCGGCCGCCGGCCTGGTGGCGACGTACGTGCCGGCCCTGGCGATCGTGGCCGCGCTGGTGCCGGTACACCGGCTGCTGCAACAGCGGCCGGTCGCGCTGCTGGCGGAGACATGAGCGCCGCGCTGCGCTACGGCCTGCTCTCCGCGGGCCGGCGCCGCCGGGCCCTGGTGCTGCCCGGCCTGACGGTGGCCGCCGGGGCGTTCCTGCTGGTGCTCGTCGTCGCGCTGATGCCCGCGGTGCGCCGGGCCGGCGCGGCGTTCGGCGACGCGGCCGCCGTCGGCCGGGCCACCCTGGTGATCTCCGCGATCGTGGTGCTGCTGGGGGTACTGGAGGTCGCGATCACCGCGACCCGGTCCATAGTCCAGCGGGTACGCGAGATCGGCGTGCTGTGCACCTTCGGTGTCCCGCCCCGCTCGGTGGTGTGCGCGCTGCTGGTCGAGCCGGTGCTGACCGCGGCGCTCGGCGCGCTGGCCGGGGCGAGCGCGGGTGCCGTGGTCGCCGTCGCCGGCACCGGCGCCGGACTGATCGACGCCTCGGTGGCGGCCGGCACGGTGGCGGCCGGCTGGGGCGCGGCTGTCGCACTGTCCACAGTGGCCGCACTGGCGGTCAGCGCCGCACCCGCGTGGCGCGCCGTGCGCCGGCCGCCCCTCGCGTCGCTCACCAGCTGATCTCTCAAGGGGGAACCACCCGTGACCCAGACCGCCACCCGCGCACCCGCGGTCGCCGTGCAGAGCGTATGGAAACTCTTCCCGGCCGGCGACGGCGTGGTGCACGCCCTCGTCGACATCGGCTTCACCGTCGACAGTGGAGAGTTCCTCGCGCTGATGGGGCCCAGCGGCAGCGGGAAGTCCACGCTGCTGCACCTGCTCGGCGGCCTGGACCGGCCGACCAAAGGGGAGATACACCTGGCCGGCCAGCCGACCACCGGCCTGACCGAAAGCCAGTTCTCCGCGCTGCGGCACTCCACGATCGGGTTCATCTTCCAGAGCTACAACCTGATCCCGTTCCTGTCCGCGGTGGAGAACGTGGAGCTGCCGCTGATGTTCGAGCCGGTGGACCGCGCGTCGGTGCGCCGGCGGGCGACCGAGCTGCTGGAGCTGGTCGGCCTGGGGCACCGGATGCACCACCGGCCGTCCCGCATGTCCGGCGGCGAGCAGCAGCGCACCGCGATCGCCCGCGCGCTGATCGGCGCGCCCCAGGTCGTGCTCGCCGACGAGCCGACCGCCAACCTCGACCACCGCACCGGCGAATCGGTCATCGGCGTGCTGGAGGACCTGTGCCGCCAGCTGGGCGTGACCGTGGTCGCCTCCACCCACGACGCGGCGGTCGCGGCGCACGCGACCCGCGTCCTGCGCATGACCGACGGCCGGATCGCCCCGGCCGACCCCCCGGTATCACAGTAAGGAACAGGAGAACGCCCATGGCTGTCACCGAGCGGCGCCTGGTGTCGGAGGTGGTACCCGAACAGGTGCTGCCGAAGGTACTGTCCACATTCGACCTCATCGCGGTCTACGTCTTCATCATCTTCTTCATCTCGGGTTCCACCATCATCGCCGGCGGCGGCTGGGCAGCGATGTCGATGTGGGCCTACGGCATCGTCCTGTTCCTCATCCCGGCCGGGCTGTGCGTGCTCGAACTGTCCGGGCTGTGGCCGGCACAGGGTGGCGTCTACGTGTGGGCGTACCACACGACGTCGGAGCGGTGGGCGTTCTTCGGCGGGTTCCTCTCCTGGGTACCGGTGATCCTCAACGCGATGCTCACGCCCGCCGCGGCGGTCGCCTACTTCGCCCTGGCCCTCGGCGCCACGCCCAACCTGACCGTCACCATCGTGCTGCAGTTGCTGGTGTTGTGGGTGTGCGTCTCGTTCGCGCTGCGCCGGCTGCGGCTGACGCAGAACATCTCCAACGGGGTGTTCCTCTTCTACCTGGTGGTGGTGCTGGGCATCTTCGCCGCCGGGATCGTCGCGTCCATCCACCATGGCGGGTCGGTCACCCCCTTCCACGCCGCGGACGCGGTGACCGCGAACTTCGGCAAGTACGGCTGGGTGTTCGGCGTGGTGCTGCTGTACCTCGTCGGCGTGGAGACGCCGTTCAACATGGGCGCGGAGTTCGTCACGCCGCGCAGCGCGGCCAAGATGATCGGGTTCGGCTCGATCGTGCTGTCCATCGGGTACATCCTCGGCACGATCGGCGTGCTGCTGTCCACGCCGGCCGACAAGCTCGACCCGATCACCGGGGTGGCGAAGGTCTTCGGGGAGGCCGGCTCGCCCGCGCTGCAACGCATCGTCGCGGTCGGCATCGGCGCCGTCCTGATCATCGCGCTGACCGTGTACCTGTCCGCGTACTCCCGGCTGGTGTTCGTCTCCGGGCTGGAGAAGCACCTGCCCCGGCTGTTCACGCACCTCAACGCGCGTACCCGCAACCCGGTCACGGCGATCCTGATCCAGGGCGTCATCTCCTCGATCGGTATCATCGTGCTGTACTCGCAGCAGTCCCTGACCACCGTGTTCCTGTCGATGCAGGGAGCGCTGACGATCCTGTGGCTCGCGTCCGGCTACTTCTTCCTGGTGCCGGTCATCATCGCCCGGTTCAAGTACGCGGACCGGTACGCCACCGAGTCGTTCTGGCGCATCCCGGGTGGGCGGGTGGCCGCCATCGCGGTCAGCGGCCTCGGCATCGCCGGCACCACGGTCGGCATCTACTACACCTTCACGCTGCCGTTCAGCGCCGACATCGCGAAGGGCACGTGGATGACGAACGTCGGCGTGATCTGCGCCGTCACGCTGCTGTGCGGCGGGGTCATCTACCTCCTCGGGCGGCGCTCGGCCGGCCGCCTGTCCGACGACGAGCGCCTGGCCCACCTGGCGCGGCTCGACCTGGTCAACCCGGCGCCGGTCAGCCCGGCACCGGTGAGCACTCCTTCACTGGAAGAGGCATCCTGATGGCACAGACGATCCACGAACCCGTTGTCACGAGCGCGACGGTGCGCCACCCGCTGGCGCCGCTGACCGAGGCGGAACTCAACGCGGCCTGCCAGATCGTCAAGGAGTCCGGCGCCGTCGCGCCCGAGGTCCGCTTCGTCTGGTGCGCGCTGGCCGAGCCGCCGAAGGAGCAGGTACTCGGGTGGGACGGTGCGCCGCTGCCGCGGAAGGTGATGTGCGCGGTGTACGAGCGCGCCACCCGGCGCACCGCCCTGGTCACCGCCGACCTCGACACCGGCCGGGTGGAGGTGGAGGAGGCGCCCGGCGCGCAGCCGCAGATCATGATCGAGGAGTGGCTCGCCGACGGCGCGCACATCAAGGCGGATCCGCGCTTCCAGGCGGCCATGGCCAAGCGCGGCGTCACCGACATGTCGCTGGTGCAGATCGACCCGTGGCCGGCCAGCAACTTCGGGCTGGACCTCGACGCGTCCGGGCGGCGGCTCGCGCGGGGCGTCGCGTACCTGGTCGCGCAGCCGGGGGACAACCCGTACGCGCACCCGGTGGAGAACCTGGTCGCGATCGTGGACCGGGACACCGGCGAACTGGTCGAGTTGCAGGACGGCGAGGTGGTGCCGATCCCCACCGCGTCCGGCCGGTACGACGCGGCCAGCGTGGGCGCCCACCGGCGGATGGCGCCACTGGAGATCCGCCAGCCGGACGGCCCGGGGTTCACTGTGGACGATGGCGCCCTGCGGTGGGGCCCCTGGCAGATGCGCGTGTCGATGCACCCGATCGAGGGCCTGGTGCTGCACGAGGTCTGCTACGTCGAGGGTGGCCGGGTGCGGCCGGTGGTGTACCGGGCGAGCATGTCCGAGATGATCGTCCCGTACGGCTCGACGTCCATGAACCACTGGTGGAAGAACGCGTTCGACGCGGGCGACGTGGGCCTGGGCAAGCTGGCCAACTCGCTGGTGTTCGGCTGCGACTGCCTCGGCGAGATCGTCTACCTGGACGCGAGCATGGTCGACGAGAACGGCGCGGCGACCACCATCCCGCAGGCGATCTGCCTGCACGAGGAGGACCACGGCATCCTCTGGAAGCACGCGGACGCGTTCGCCGGTACCGCCGAGGTGCGCCGCTCCCGCCGCATGGTGGTCTCCTACATCGCCACCGTCGGCAACTACGAGTACGGCTTCTTCTGGTACCTCTACCTCGACGGCAGCATCCAGGCCGAGGTGAAGCTGACCGGCATCATCCAGACGCAGGCGGTGCTGCCCGGCACCCGGGTGCCGTACGCCAACCCGGTCACCCCGGAACTGGCCGGCCCGCACCACCAGCACCTGTTCAACTTCCGGCTGGACATGTGCGTGGACGGCGTGACCAACTCGGTGTACGAGGTGGACGCGGTACCGGTGCCGCCGGGACCGGACAACCCGTACGCCAACGCGTTCACGTCGCAGGCCACGCTGCTGGCCAGCGAGTCGGCGGCACAGCGCATGGCGGCGCCGGAGCGGGGCCGGTACTGGAAGGTGGTCAACCACGCCTCGGTCAACGCCTGCGGCGAGCCGGTCGCCTACAAGCTGGTGCCGACGCATCCCAGCGCGCCGATGCTGGCGCACGGGAGCTCGGCGATCGCGGCGCGGGCCGCCTTCGCGACCAGGCACCTGTGGGTGACCCCGTTCGACGCGGGGCAGCGCCGCGCCGCGGGGGACTTCCCGAACCAGCACCCGGGCGGCGCCGGGCTGCCGGCCTTCACCGCCGCCGACCGGTCCATCGTGGACAGTGACGTGGTGCTCTGGCACACCGTCGGCGCCACCCACTTCACCCGTCCCGAGGACTTCCCGGTGATGCCGTGCGAGTACGTCGGCTTCACCCTCAAGCCGTTCGGGTTCTTCGACCGCAACCCGGCGCTCGACCTGGCGCCGGAGGTGGGCGACCACTGCCACATGTGAACGCCGGCGGGCCCCCGGGTGTGTCCGGGGGCCCGCCGCGCCACTAGTGCCGGTGCGCGTACGGCGCGCCCTCGTGCCAGCCCGCCGCGCTCGCGGCCACGCCCCGCTGCCCGATCGCCCGGTACGACCGCGGGTCGGACGCGCGCAGGACGAGTGCCCAGACCGAGCCCGCGACCGCCGCGGCGAACACCGTGCCGGGCAGGATCCACACCAGCGGGGACGACTTCTCGGTGCCCAGCACGGAACTGGCGTTGGTCACCGTCACGAAGCCGATCGCGCCCAGCGCCAGGATCGCCAGCAGCGGCGCGGCCACGCGCTGCCACGGCCCCTCCGGCCCACGGGAGCGCTCCGGGCGGCGGAAGAACCCGATCACCGCGACCGAGGTGCCGAACATCAGCAGCAGCACGCCCACCGCGGAGACGTACGACAGCCAGGTGAACAGTTCGGTCAGCGGGTTGCGGTCCAGCAGCACGAAGATGCCCACGACGACGAACGCGAGCACGGACTGCAGCAGCGAGCCCGCCCACGGCGCGGCCGACCGCGCGCTGGTCGCGGCGAGGCCGCGGGGCAGCACGCCTTCCAGCGCGGCCGAGTACGTGTAGCGCGCGACCACGTTGTGGAAGCTCAGCAGCGCGGCGAACACGCTCGTGATCAGCAGGATGTTCGCGATGACGGCCATGGCGTTCCCGGCGCCGCCGTAGGCGCCGGCGATCAGGTTGAAGGGGATGCCCGAGTTCGGGTCGCGGGCCATGCCGACCACCGTGCCCGGCCCGGCGCCCACGGTCAGGGCCCAGGCCGACACCGTGTACAGCACACCGGTGATGGCGATCGCGGCGTAGGTCGCCCGCGCCACCGTGCGGGACTTGTGCTTGGCCTCCTCGCTGTAGGTGGGCGCCGACTCGAAGCCGACGAACGCGGCGATGCCGAACGCGAACACGCCGCCCATCTCGTGCCAGCCCAGGCGCTGCGGGTTGAGGCCGTCGAAGGTGATGCCGCCGCCGGCCGGATGGGTGAACGCGCCGAGGTCGAACGCCAGGACCGAGAGCACCTCGACGACCAGCAGGACGGCGAGGACCTGCGCGTTGAGGTCGATTTTCAGGAAGCCCAGGATGCCGACCGCGGCCCAGCCGATGAGCGCCCAGACCCACCAGGCCCAGGTGAGGTGCCAGTGCTGGGTCGCGAAGCCGTTCATGACGAGACCGAACAGCCCGTACAGGCCGATCTGGATGGCGTTGTAGGCGAGCAGGGCGACGAAGGAGGCGCCGACGCCGGCCGCGCGGCCCAGGCCCTGCGCGATGTAGGTGTAGAAGGCTCCGGCGTTGGACACGTACCGGGTCATGGCGCAGTAGCCGACCGCGAACAGGGCCAGCGCGACGGCGAGGATCGGGAAGGACAGCGGGGTGCCGACGGAGCCGGTGACGGCCAGCGTCGCGACGATGCCGCCGGCCAGTACGGTCATCGGCGCCGATGCCGATACAGTGAAGAATATCAATGATCGGGTGCCGAGACGACCTTCGGCGAGACCACTCCGGACCGGTAGGTTGATCGCAGGGTCGATGGTGGACATACGGGCCTTCTTCGGGAGGGGGGATGGGTCCGTGCCGACAGCACATGGTAGGGCCACGCTGACCTTGCGACAATGCGGAAACAATGATGTTACATACCCGGATGTCGCTCCTGGCCGGTCGGAGAAGTGGCTTTGACCTCGGCGTCTCGCTGTGCGTGATGGCCGCCGGCCGTCCACAAGGGAGTGTCATTTCTCGCATCCCGTTGAATCGGTCATCGTGATCGGCTACCGTGCCCCTGCGGGTGAATCGCCGTTGCCGTTTCTGAAATCACGCGGACCAAGAGGCCCGGAATGTCTCACTCGTTCTCGCTCAGCGAAGAGTTCTTCCTCCTCGCGCACGACGACACCAACGGCAAGCCACTGATAAGCACCGATGCCCTCGGACTCGGGCTGGCCGCGGCCCTGCTGGCGCAACTGCTGCCCGAGGAGCGGATCGCGATCAGCCGCGAGGGCGGCGTGCTGCTGCGCAGGTTCGAGGCGACCGGCCGCGCCGCCACCGACGAGGTGGTCAAGAAGATCAACGATGCGCACGCGAACCGGCCCGGTGCGCTGTACCCGGTCGCCGACTGGCTGCGGTACCTGCGGGACATGGCCTACACCGAGGTCGCCGACGCGCTGCTGCGCGGCCGCGTGCTGTACGAGCGCGGCGGCCTGCGCGGCAAGCGTTACGTCGCCCCCAACGTCCTGGACGCGGCCTCGTCCCGCACCGGCCTCGTCTACCTGTGCCGCAACCCGCCGGCCCGCCCCGACGACAGCCACGAGCAGCCCTTCACCCTCGCCGGGCTCGCGATAGCCACCAACATGGAGCGGGTACTGTATTCGATCATCGGGGTCGACCTCGGCGGGCAACTGCGCGCCTTCACCCGCTGGCTGCCCAGGGACACGCGGACGCTGCTGGCGGCGCTGGAGCAGGCCGTGCAGGCCCGGGTGCAGGTCCCGCGAGGTCGTTGACGAGGAGGGCAGCATGGCCACCACCATCGCCGTCGACAGCCACCCGCTGTGCCGGCTGTCGGCAGACGAGATCACCGGCGCTCATGACCTGCTCACCGGCTCGGGGCTGCTGACACCGACGGTGCGGGTCAGCTATCTCGGGCTGGAGGAGCCGCCCAAGAGCGAGGTGCTGGCGCACCGCCCGGGCGACCCGGTGGACCGCCGGGTGCGCGCCGTGCTGCTCGACGTCACCACGGGTGCGGCGTGGGACGTGGTGGCGTCGCTGACCCGGCAGGCGGTCGACACCAACCGGGTGCTCGATCCGGCCAAGGACGGCCAGCCGCCGATCATGCTGGCGGAGTTCGTCGCGGTGGACGAGATCGTGAAGGCCGACCCGGGCTGGTGCGCGGCGGTGCGCCGGCGCGGCCTGACCGACCTCGACCTGCTGCGCCCCTGCCCGCTGTCCGCCGGGCACTACGACATCCCCGGCGAGGCCGGGCGGCGGCTGCTGCGCGTGCTGTCCTTCGTGGCCAACCGGCCCGAGGACCACTGCTGGGCACACCCGGTCGACGGCCTCGTCGCCTACGTCGACCTCATCGAGCGGCGGGTCGTGGAGCTCGTCGACGCGCAGGACCTGCCCATCCCCGCCGAGGAGGGCAACTTCGACGACCCCGCGTACACCGGTCCGCCCCGTACCACCTTGCGCCCGATCGAGATCACCCAGCCCGAGGGCCCCAGCTTCACCGTCGCCGGTGACGTGGTGACCTGGGAGGGGTGGCGCTTCCGGGTGGGCTTCGACGCGCGCGAGGGCCTGGTCCTGCACCAACTGTCCATCCAGGACCGTCCACTGGTCTACCGCGCGTCCATCGCCGAGATGGTGGTGCCCTACGCGCACCCGGGCCCCGCCCGGTTCTGGCAGAACTACTTCGACGCCGGCGAGTACCTGCTCGGCACGATGGCCAACGAGCTGGTACAGGGCTGCGACTGCCTCGGGGAGATCTACTACTTCGACGCGGTGCTGGCCGACGCGGCCTGCCAGCCGCGGACCATCCGCAGCGCGGTGTGCCTGCACGAGGAGGACCACAGCATCCTGTGGAAGCACAGCGACCTGTTCACCGAGGCGACCGAGACCCGGCGGCAGCGGCGCCTCGTCGTCTCCTACTGGGCCACCGTCGGCAACTACGACTACGGGTTCTTCTGGTACCTCTACCTGGACGGGCGCATCGAGATGGAGGTCAAGGCGACCGGCGTCGTCTTCACCTCCTCCTACCAGCCCGGCGACCGGTACGCCACGCAGATCGCGCCCGGGCTCGGCGCCCCGTACCACCAGCACCTGTTCAGCGCGCGGCTGGACATGACCGTGGACGGCGTGGACAACGCGGTGGACGAGGTCGACCTGGCGCTGGTCGAGGTCGGCCCGGACAACCCGCACGGCAACGCCTTCACCCGCAAGGCGACCCGCCTGCGCAACGAGACCGGCGCCGCCCGGACCGCCGACGCCTCGGTCGGGCGGGTGTGGCACGTCGTCAACCCGGCCCGGACCAACCGGCTCGGACAGCCGGTGGCCTACGCACTCATACCGCAGGGCCGGCCGCTGCTCGCCGCCGCGGCCGGCGCCTCGATCAGGTCGCGGGCCGCGTTCGCCACCCGGCACCTGTGGGTCACCCGCTACCACCCGGCCGAGCGCTACCCGGCGGGCGATCTGGTCAACCAGCACCCGGGCGGTGGCGGCCTGCCCGCCTACACGGCGCAGGACCGCGACATCGACGGGCAGGACGTGGTGCTGTGGCACACGTTCGGCGCGACCCACTTCCCCACGCCGGAGGAGTGGCCGGTGATGCCCGTGGACAGTTGCGGCTTCGCGCTGCGGCCGGTGGGCTTCTTCGACCGCAACCCGGTGCTCGACGTGCCGGCTTCTCCCGGCCGGCCCGCCTGCCACGACGGCTCCTGATCTCAGCGGCCGTCCACCGGCGTCCGGGCACCGAGCGGCCCCGCCAGGCGTACCTGGACGCGTTCGGTGGCGGCGATGGCGGCTGCGGCCCCGTGGCAGGACGCGCCGGTCGGCACGCCCGCGTGCACCGTGATCCGCACGGTGGACGCCGACTCGGCCACGTCCACCGCGGTCACCAGGTCGCAGGGTGTGCCGCCGACCGTGACGTCGAGCAGGAGCACCCGCCCGCCCGTGGTGGTGCCGGCCAGGGTCCAGGGCGCGGTCCGGGCGCGGCTGCCCGGGACCGGGCTCGTCGGGCTCGGCGCGGGAAACGCGGGCCGGCTGGCGTCGGGCAGCGCTGGCGGCCCGGACGCGGGACCGGTCGGCGGCACCGAGCCCGGCACGCCGGACGACCCGGCCACCGGCGGGGCCGCGGTGTTCCCGCCCCGCGCGCAGCCGGCCACCGCGAGCACGGCACCGAGCACGGCACCGGACACGCGACAGGTTCTGGAGGCTTTCATGCAGGTTGGACGCGGGCCAGGGGCGCCGGGCTCCCGCCCGGCGCCCCTCGTGGGCCACGTTCATCCGGTCGGGTGACCGGTTGTCGCTGTCACAGGTACCGGGTCGAGTTGTACAGCGACCAGGCATCGTCGTCGAAGTACGGCGAGAGCATGATGGTCGGGTTGAGGATGCGGTCGATGCGGCTGTTGAGGCCGTTGAGGTAACCCCAGTTGCCGTCCCAGCCGTTGAGCCAGCCACCGCCGCTGGAGCCGCGGGTCATGTCGCACGGGATCTTGATGGTCTGCGACCACCACCACCCCACGGACCACTCCGCCGAGGACCAGCCCTGGCAGCGGTACAGGTTGCCGCCGTCGAACGGCCACTCGGCCGGGTACCCGAAGGCGTAGTCGTAGACCTGGCTGCCGATGTTCACGCGCAGGCCCTGGCCGCCGAGGTAGTTCACGATGTGCCAGCCGGACCGGGTGTTCATCAGCGCGACGCCCATGTCCGCGCTGAAGTCCGAGCTGCCGACCCAGGCGCCCTTCGACCACAGCTGCCACGCGGTCCACGTGCCGTACGGCCGCGGGTCGGCGAGGTCGTCGTCGTAGGCCGGCACGAACTGCCAGTTGTACGCCCAGCTGCCACCCTGGCCGCCGTGCACGCAGTGCCCGGCCGTCCACACGGTGTCCGCGCCTTCCGAGTTCACGATGGTGCCCGAGCACTGGTAGTTCAGCCCGTTCATCGTGAAGAAGACCTTGCCGCTGGTGCGCGCGGTCGGCTGCCAGTAGGCGAAGCCGGGGTCGGTGGCCGCCGGTACCGCCCGGCCGGCCACCGAGCCCGCCTGCGGTGCGACGCTGTGCGCGGGTGCCTTCGGCGCCGACCGTTGCGGTGCCGCGGTGCCGCCGCGCGCCGCGCTGGCCCGCTGCGCCTGCTCGTACCGGCTGACCGCGGTCAGGTAGGCCGGCGAGTCCTCGATGACCCGCGCCGCGCGCATCCGCGCCGGCGTCCAGTACGCCTCGACCGCCTGTGCCGCGGTGGCACCGGCGCCGTACTGCGCCTGACCCGACTGCCAGGCCTGGGTGCTGACGGCTGGCGCGCCGTGCGCGTTGGCGGCGGTGGCGGCCGCCGCCGGCTGGCTCAGCGCCAGCGTGGGTACGGCCGCCAGCGCGACCGCGACCGTGGCCACCATCGTCCGCCGGCTAAAGATCGTCCACGTTCTCATAGGTAGTCGCTCCCCCTCCTGAGGCACGTGCCAAGGGCACGCGAATTCGACAATTGGGAGGAGCTGGGCAGCACGGAGGGTGATACGGCGGCGCGCGTGGACAGTCACCCGATCGGGTGGCGAAATCCGCGATCCCGGGACGGCTGCCCGCCGGCTGTGCTATCCGCTCACGCGAAGCGGGGTGGCTGGCCGGTCGCCTCCAGCACCGACTGCCACAGGTCGCCGTCCGGGTCGACCTGGTTGCGGGCGCTGATCGCCAGCGCGATGGGGACGTGCACGAACCGGCCGCGCCACCGCCCGACGACCATCTCGGTGCGCCCGGCCATCGCCGCGTGCACGGCCGCGTGCGCCAGCCGGATGCAGTACACGCTGTCGTACGGGTTGGCGGGCACGCTGCGGATGATGTAGCTGGGATCGATGTACTTGAGGTTCGCCTCGACACCGGCGGCGCCGAGGTGCGCCGCGATCCGCTGCCGCAGGTACCGGCCGAAGTCGCGCAGCAGCAGGTTGCCGGACGCGTCCCGGCTGTCGAGCGCCGGCTGGAGGCCGCCGCGACCGGCTGCGCGGCCCGCCGGTTCGTGCGCCAGGTACTCCTGCCCGGCGCCCTCGGCGACCACGACCATCGCGTGTCCCTTGTGGAGCACCCGGTGGCGCAGGTGCTCCAGGAAGCCGCCCGTGCCGTCGAGCGCGAACGGCACCTCCGGGATCAGGACGTAGTCGGCGTCGTTGTTGGCCAGCGCGGCGTAGCACGCGATGAAGCCGGAGTGGCGACCCATCAGCTGCACCAGGCCGATGCCGTTGGGGAAGGCGGTCGCCTCCACGTGCGCGGCGCGGATCGCCTCGGTCGCCTTGGCGAACGCGGTCTGGAAGCCGAAGCTGCGCTCGATGTACGGGATGT